>CAZWGT010000010.1:2497-25514 GCA_964633345.1 uncultured Planctomycetota bacterium | reverse complement strand
TCACCGAGTTCGGCCGCCGCGCCTACGAGAACACGGCGCTGGGCACCGACCACGGGTCGGCGAGCGCGATGTTCCTGCTGGGCGGCGGCCTGCGCGGCGGGAAGGTGCTGGGGCGGTGGCCGGGACTCGCGAAGGGGAGCCTCTTCGAGGAGAGCGACCTGGCGGTGACGACCGACTACCGCTCGGTGCTCGCGGAGGTCCTGGCGAAGCGCTGCGGCGCGGCGGACCCCGGCGCGGTGTTCCCGGGGTTCGAGGCGAAGCCGGTCGGGGTGTGCGGCTGAGACGATAGGATCCCCGCCATGCGCGCGATCCTCCTCGCCGCCCTCCTCCTCGCCCCCCCCGCCGACCCCTCCCCCGAGATGAAGCTCGCGCAGGCGTTCTCCGCGGGGGTGCGGAAGGTCAACGAGGCCCACGCGGAGAAGCCGGGGAAGGCGAAGGAGGACGACCTCGCCGCGCTGCTTCCGAAGGAGGCGCGGAAGGCCCTCGACGCGCTGCTCGCGGAGAAGGACTCCCCGGACCTGCCGCCGGCGCTGCTCGTCGCGGCGGGGGCGGCGCTGGACCTCGATCTCGAGAAGGAGTTCGAGCGGCTCCGCGCGCGCCTCGAGAAGGCCTCCCCGGAGGAGGCGAAGAAGGCGGGGCTCCTCGTGTCGCGGCCGCGGTTCCTGCTGCTCGGGCGGGACGGGGTCGAACAGGCCTACCTCGAATCCTTCGCCGAGGTCCTCCAGGGGATCCTCGAGTCCTACGACCGCGTCTTCGGCTTCGAGGAGTTCAGCAAGGTCCCGGGGAAGAAGATCCGCGTGAAGGTGCACCTCGTCGAGCGGATCACCGCGCCCCCCCACTTCGCGCCGCAGTTCCCCTTCCACTCGGAGGTCGACTTCCCGGTCCTGAAGGAGGAGCGCCTCACCTCCCCCACGCGGGCGGGCCAGTTCATGTTCTACGGCCTCTGCCACGAGCTCGGCCACGTCGTGGCGATGATGGACCGCGGGGAGAAGCAGGAGGACTTCCACCAGTGGGCCGACTACACCGGCAACGCGATCGTCGAGGACCTCTCGACCCGGGAACCGGCGCCGGGCTGGATGAAGGGACTCAGGGACTTCCCCCGGTGGAAGGGCATGGAGACGCTCCGCGAGCGGGTGAAGGCCATCCGCCCCGGCCTGGGGAACCGCGACGAGGTCATGAAGCTCCTCGTCTCCCTCCACGACGCCGTCGGGCCGCGCGCCATCGGCGACGCCATCAACCACCTCGACCGCGAGGACCGGCGCCTGCGCGTGAACCGCGTCCGCTACTACACCCTCCGGGAGATCCTGGCCGCCCTCCTCGTCGTCGTGAAGGACCCGGCGAAGCGGAAGGTCGTGGCCGCCCTCCTGCCGGAGTGACCGGGTTTTCCACAGGGGGCGAGGTCCCCTGTCGGGGTCGTCTGTTAGTGTTCCGTTCGTGCTGACCCTGCTGCCCGCCTGCTCCCCGCCCGACCCGCCGTCCGCCCCCCTGGACGACCTCCACCGCGCCGTCCTCGAGGACGCCCGGCGCCTGCGGATCATCCAGGTCCGCCTCGCCCGGAGCCTCCTCGCCCTGAGGCGCGCCCCCTCCCTCTTCCGGTTCGGGGCGACGACCTTCCCCCTCTACTGCGAGACCGTCGGCCTCTCCGCCGGCGAGGGCCGGGATCTCGCCTCCCTCGCCGAGGCCGAGATGGTGCGCCCCGACGTCGTCCCCCGGTTCACCGGGGGCCGCCTCTCCCTGGGCAAGGTCGCCGCGCTCGCCCACCTCCTGCGCCTTCCCCGGCAGGGGCCCTTCCTGCGCCCGGATCCCGGGTCCGGCGATGCGGGCCTCCACGACACGAAACCCGAGGACCGGGACACGGAACCCGAGGACTGGGTCCGCACCGCCGAGGGCGTCACCACGCGCGACCTCTGGCGCCTCCTCGAGGAGCAGAGGGAGAGCCGTCGACTGCGGGATTCGCCCGAGTTCATGGCGATGTTCGTCTCCCGCCGCGGGCGGCAGGACTTCCTCCGCTGCCGGGATCTCGTCAGCCGGCGGGAGTGGCTCCCCGTCACCGAGGGGGCGGCGCTCGAGCGGGTGTGCGACACCTTCCTCGCGAAGAACGACCCCGAGCGCCGGGCGGCTCGGCTGGCGGAGCGGGATCGGAGAGCGGCCCGGGACCGGGGATCGCCGGCAACTCCCCCGACCGTCCCCGCCCCGTCCCGCCCGGTCCCGTCCCGCCCGGCCCCCGACGACGACCCGAGACGCCGCCGCCGCCGCATCCCCGCGGCCCTCCGGAGGGATCTCATCCGGCTCTTCGGCGACCGCTGCTGGGTCGAGGGCTGCGACCGGCGCTGCTTCCTCGAGTTCGCCCACGGCATTCCCGTCCGGGAAGGGGGCGGCGAGGAGTTCGACAACCTGCTTCGCCTCTGCGGGGAGCACCACGCCCAGTTCGACGGCGAGGGCTGGCTCCTGATCCCCCGGCGCGACGGCGTCGTCGTCCTCATCGACCGGCGCGGCGTCGTCGTGGGAAGGCTCCGCCGGGCCCCGGAAGGGAACGGGCCGCAGGAGGGGACGCGGCAGGAGGGGACGCGGCAGGAGGGGACGCGGCAGGAGGGGACGCGGCGGGAGGGGACGTAGAATGCCCCCCCGTGAACCGGACCACCGCCTGGGCCGCCCTCTTCGTCGGGCTGGTCCTCGTGTCGACGGCGGCGCCCTTCATCAGGCTCACCCGGATGGACCCCTTCGCGCTGGTCCTCCTGCGGATGGGGATCGCCGCGCCGCTGTTCCTCCTGGCGGGCGTCCTCCTCTGCCGGGGCGTCCGCACCGGGTTGACCCTCCCGCGGGAGCACCTCCCGCGCGTCGCCCTCGGCGGGGTGCTCCTCGCGGCCCACTTCCTCCTCTGGATCAAGGCCTTCGACCTGACCTCCTACTCCTCGAACCTCCTGCTCCTCATCGCCCAGCCCGTGATGGCCGCGCTCCTCGGGTCCCGGGTCGGGGAGCGGCCGACGCGGGAGACGTGGATCGCCCTCGGCCTCTCCCTCGTCGGGCTCGGGGCGGTGGCCGGGGCGGACGTCGCCCTCGGGTGGCGTGCGCTGCTCGGGGACCTCTGCTCCATCCTCGGCGGCGTCGCCATCAGCTTCTTCTACGTCGAGACCCGCGCCGCCCGCGCGGCGATGCCCGTGGCGACGTTCATGGGCTGGACCATGATCTTCGGCGCCGCCACGGCCCTCCCGGTGGTCCTCGCTGCCGGGGTCCCCCTCGGCCCGAGGGCCGAGGCCGCGTCCGTCCTGGGGTGGACGCCTTCGCCGTGGCTGTGGCTCGCGGGCCTCGTCGTGGTGACGACCATGGGGGGCCACGGGCTGATGAACGCCGCGGCGCGGGGCGTCCGCCTCTTCACGGTCAACATCGTCATCGTCCTCGAGCCGCCGCTCGGGATTCTCCTCGGGATGGCCATGCTCGGCGAGGCGCCGCCCACGCCCGTCCAGATCGCCGGCGGCGCCGTTCTGGCCGCGGCGGTCGTCGTCGCCCTCCTTCCCGAGGCGCGATCCGGCCGGACCGGCCCCCCTCCGGCGATACTGCCCGAGTGAACCGGAGGTGAGTCCCGTGAACCTGCGCCGCGCGGTCCTGCCGGGCATGCTCGCCGTCCTGGCGGCCTTCGCCCTGCTCCTTCCGGAGTGCGCGGCACCCGCTCCGGATCAGGACGGGAAGGACCGGAGCGGCGCGGACGTCGACGGCCCCTACCTCCTCGAAGCCGAGGGCGGCGGCTGGACCTCGAAGCGCGTGGTGAAGACGGACGCGGGATTCGCCGCCGCGGTCGAACGCCTCTCCGCGGCCGAGCCCGGGATCGAGGTGCCCCTCCCCGGCCGGACGGTCCCCCTGAAGGTGCGCGTCCGCCCCCCCGGGGACCCGCCGGCGGCGACGATCCCCGCGCAGGACTCCGTGATGGCGGTGTCCGACATCGAGGGCAACCTCGACGCCCTGCTGGCCCTGCTCCGCGCCGGGAAGGTCGTGGACGGGGACCTGCGCTGGACCTTCGGAAAGGGCCACCTCGTCGTGGTCGGGGACACCGTGGACCGCGGCCTCCACGTGACGGAGTGCCTGTGGCTCCTCTACGAGCTCGAGGCGCGCGCCCGGGCGGCCGGCGGGGCGGTCCACGTCCTCCTCGGCAACCACGAGGTGATGGTCCTGACCGGGGATCTCCGCTACGTGCGCGGGAAGTACATCGAGAACGCGAAGCTGCTCGGAGGGACGGTGGAAGCCCTCCACGGGCGGAACACCGTGCTCGGCCGCTGGCTGCGCACCCGCAACGCCGTCGTGCGCATCGGCGAGGAGATCTTCGTCCACGGCGGGATCAGCCCGGCGGTCGCCCGCGAGGAGACGGACCTCGCGCGGATGAACGGCGCCCTCCGGACCGCCCTGCTGGCCGACGCGTGGCCGAAGCCGCTCGAGGGGCCCCTGAAGCTCGTCGCGGGCGGGGACGGGCTGACCTGGTACCGGGGGTACCTCAAGGAGCCCCTCGGGGAGAAGGAGATGGACGGGGTCCTGGCCGCCTTCCGGGCGAAGCGGGTCGTCGTCGGCCACACCCTCGTCGATCAGGTCGGGTTCGCCCTCGGGGGGAGGGTCCTCGCCCTCGACGTCCGCCACGCGGAGGGAAGGAGCGAGGCCGCGGTGCGCGACGGCGACGGCCGGTGGCGGCGGCTGCTGCCGGACGGGACGCGCGAGGAACTCTAGGCCGCGGCCGGGGCCGGCTCCAGCCCCAGGCGCTCCGCCAGCCCCGGGTTCTCCCGCCCCGTGCGCCAGAGCCACGCGTCCAGGACGTAGTGCGTCGCCTGGGGCACCGCCAGCAGCGGGACGAGGAAGGCCAGGGCCGACTCGTCCACCGCCACCGCCGGGAAGGGGAAGATCCCCCCGTGCTGCCGCCACACGAGCCCGTCCCACAGCCACTCCTCCCCGAAGGCCAGGGCGAAGAGGAAGGCGTAGAACAGGAGGAACCCCGCGGGGCGGAAGAGCAGCGCGATCCTCCCCCCGCCGACGCCCCAGCGCGCCCCGCCCCAGCGGTGCACCACCGCCATGTAGGGGATGCCGTGGGCGAGCACGTTGGTCGTCGTGAAGGCGATGTCGGAATCGAGCCAGACGATCCCGCCGTACCACGCCGCCCAGGTCGTCCCCCACACGAGGAGCTTGGCCGGGTTCACCCCCCGGCCCGCGGCCAGCAGCCACCCCTGGCGGGCGAGGTAGACGGCGTTCAGGGCCCAGTGGATCCACAGCCCCGCCTCCCCGGCAGCCGCGGGCAGGCCGGCGAGGAAGTCCCCCTCGCGGAACCAGGCGAAGGAGCGCGGCAGGTTCGCGTGCCACCAGAGGATCGGGAAGAGCGTCGCGTTGTAGACGGCCAGCGCGTCCAGGCGCCGGTCGAGGACCGAGGTCTCCCCCGCCTTCCGGGCCGCGTAGGCCATCCACCCGTACTGCTGTCGCACGAAGTGATACGCCGCCAGGTAGGCCAGCGCCGTCCAGAAGGGGCCGGACCCGAACATGTGCACCGCCACGCCCGCCCCGAAGCAGGCCGCCGGCACCGCCAGCAGGAGCCCCCCCCGGCGCGCCCGCTCCTCGGGGTCGAGGTAGGTGCGGAAGAGGGTGGACCAGACGTGGGCGACGTCGCAGCCCACGACGAGGAGCACGAAGGCCCAGGGGGGGACCTCGGCGTCGAGCATCCCCCGCTCCCGGAAGACGAGGACGATCGCGGCGGACAGGACGAGGGGCCCCGCGAAGATCGCGAGATCCCCCGCGGGGGAGAGGATCCACCCGGGCCGGCGCGCCCCGCTCACAGGGACGACTCGAAGGGCCGCCCCAGGGCCGCGAGGACCTCCTCGGCCGCCCGCACCCCCGCCCACTGCGCCTCCTCGAAGAGCGGGAGGCCCCCGAGGTCGGCGGCGGCGAAGTGCACGCGCCCCCGCGGCTGCGCCGCACGCTCCCGCGCGCCCCCCCACAGGAAGCCCGGCTCCGGCCGCACCATCGCGTGGCCCCAGGCGCGGGCGTCCACGGACTCCACGCACTCCTCGATGTCGGGGTGGGCCGGGAGCAGGTCGTCGAGGACCATGTCCCGGATCCCCGTCCAGGGGAGCGCGAGGAGCCGCTCCCGCTCCGCCCGGACGTCGGGGCCGCAGAACGGGCGGTACCAGGTCCACACGGAATCGGTCCGCGCCCGGTCGCTCTGGTGGGTCGCCACCACGTAGCCGAGGGAGTCGCTGTCCCGGATCACGTTGTCCCAGCAGGGGGGGAACCCGTTCTCCTCGGGGCGGCGGCGGAGCGTCAGGTTCGCGACGAGCCACGGGCTCGTCCGGAAGCCCGGCTCCGCCGGGTCGAGGCCCCCGACCACGCGGCGGGCCGCGAACCGCGGGAGGGCGCAGACCACGCGCTCCGCCTCGAGGGCGCGCACCGCGCCCGCGGCGTCGATCCACAGGACGCGGGCCGGCGACGAGGCGGAGCCGGGCTCCACGGAGGCGACGAGGGCCCCGGTCCGCACGCGGTCCCCGAGCCCCCGGGAGAGGTGGCGGACGAGGAAGCCGTTCCCCTCCGGCCAGGTCAGGAACTCCGCCCCCTCGCCCCCGGGGACCGCCACGCGGGAGCAGAAGTAGTGCAGGCCCGCCCACGCCGAGGTCCCCTCGAGGAGGCAGCCGTAGTCGTCGCGGCAGGCGTACTGGACGTACCAGCGCAGGCGCGGGGAATCGAGCCCGCGGTCGGCCATCCACCGCGCCATGGAGATCCCGTCGAGGGCGAGCAGGTCGGGGTCCCGGGTCGAGAGGGCCGCGGGGATGGCGAAGGCCCTCCGGCCGTCGCTCCCCCGCCGCGCGGCGAGGGCCGCCGTCTCGGCGTGGAACCGGGCGATCTGCTCCCGCTCCCCCGCCGGTGCCTCCGCCGCATCGAGCAGACCCTCGTGCCAGGCGCCGTCGCGGAAGACCCGCTCCTCGGGGGCGCGGCAGAGGTGCTCCTCGACCGGGAGGGCCCGGCCGTCGGGTCCGAAGCCGCGGATCACCCCGGCCTCGGCGAGGAGCTCCCCCAGGGCCCGCTGCTCCCGCACCGGGACCGGCACGTAGTGGGCGCCCCAGGGAAAGCGGGAGACCGGGTTCTCCCCGGAGGCGGAGGTCCCCCCCGCCCCGTCCTCGAGGTCCAGGAGGACGAACTCCCCGAACCCCGAGCGGGAGAGTTTCCAGGCGGCGGAGAGCCCGGCCACGCCGGCCCCCGCGACGACGACGGGGACGCGCTCCGTCGAGACGGGCGCGGGGAGGGGCCCGCCGGTGCGCAGGCGGTGGCCCCGGGCGGCGCCGGACCCGTGCATCCGGCCCCCGACGGACTCCCGCCGTCGGGAGCACCCGGGCAGGGCGGCGCCGAGGAGAGCGCCCGCCGCCCCGCGGAGGAACTCCCGCCGCCGCGGACGCCCTAGGGGCTCCACCGGTGGACCTCCTCCTCGTAGTACTTCACGAGGACCTGGGTGTTCAGGCGGTTGGGCTCGACCTCGACCGGCCCGACGTCGGGGGGGAGCGTGAAGAGGGCGGCCATCGAGGGGCCGTCGAGGGTCGACAGGCCCGCCGGGACCCGGACGGGGACGGGCAGGGCCCTGCGCGAGGCGAGGACGAACCCCCAGTCGCCGCCGAAGGAGGGGACGGCGGTGCGGTAGGGCCGGATCGAGAGGCCCGACGCCTCCAGGGACCGCGCGATGCACCAGAACGCGCGGCGGGCGTGGAGCGGCGAGGTGGACTGGACGGCGACGACGCCGTCGGGGGCGAGGACGCGGGCGAGGCGATCGTAGAAGGCGGTCGTGTAGAGCTTCCCCACGGAGAAGGTCGCGGGGTCGGGGAAGTCCACGATCACGACGTCGAAGATCCCCTTCGGCTCCGCGAGCCACGCCATCGCGTCGTCGTTCACCACCGTCACCCGCGGGTCGTCGAGGGCCCCGCGGTTCAGGTCCCTGAGGAGCGGGAAGGTCCGGGCGAGGTCCGTCATCGCCGGGTCGATGTCCACGAGGACCACCCGCTCGACCCCGGGGTGGCGCAGCACCTCGCGCACCGCCATGCCGTCGCCGCCGCCGAGGACGAGGACGCGGCGGGCGTCCTCCGTCGAGGCGAAGGCGGGATGGACGAGGGCCTCGTGGTAGCGGGCCTCGTCGGCGCTGGCGAACTGGAGCGCCCCGTTGAGGTGGAGCTGGAACCCGCCGGGGATGCGGCTCACGACGATGCGCTGGTACGGGGTGGACCGGGCGGTGAGGATCTCGTCCCCGATGAGGGCGGCCTCCGACTGGGACACGACGCGCTCCGAGAGGCCCACGGCCGCACCGAGGACGAGGATGACCCCGACGCACCGGGCCCGGAGCGCCGCGGGGGAGGCCAGGCGCGCCTCGAAGATCCACGTGCTCCAGAGCGCGACGAAGGCGTTGAGGAGCCCGAGCAGGAGGGACGTCCTGACGAGTCCCAGGCGCGGGACCAGCAGCAGGGGGAACGCCAGGGAGACGGCCAGCGCGCCCACGTAGTCGAAGGTGAGCACCCGGGAGACGAGGTCCTTGAACTCCATCTCGTCCTTCAGGATGCGCAGGAGCAGCGGGATCTCCAGCCCCACGAGGGTGCCGACGGCGAGGATCTCCCCGTAGAGCACCGGCCGGAACCACCGCCCCGAGCGGAAGGCGAGGAACAGCGCGACGGCCAGCGTCCCTCCGAGGAAGGCGACCGCCAGCTCGACGTCCACGAAGCGGTCCACCAGCCGGTCGTCGAGGAACTTCGAGAGCCACGCCCCCACCCCCATGGCGAAGAGGTAGAGGCCGATGGCCGTGGAGAACTGGGTGACGGAATCCCCGAGCAGGTACGACGCCAGGGCCCCAGCGACGAGCTCGTAGCCCAGGCCGCAGGCCGCGATGACGAAGACCGTGAGGAAGACGACCCGGAGCTTCATCCCGTGACCGAGGCCGCGATGATGATCGAGATCCCCAGGATGAAGGAGCCCATCACGATCGCCAGGGCCGTGTTCTGGTCCTCGGCGATCTCCTTCTTCACGGAGAACGGCGCCATCTTCGCGAAGGCCCAGAAGGCCGCCGCGAAGAGGACGATGCCCAGCGCGGCGTAGACCGCCGCCGCCGCCAGGTGCTTCAGGAACGTCTCGACGGTGCCGTCCGGCATGTCTACTTCCCTCCCCTGAACCCGCCCCCGCCCCAGCCCGAGCCCCCGCTCCCGGAGCCCATGCCGCGGAGATCGATGAACGGCTTGTCCCTGTACGGCTTGAACCACCCGAGCCCCGTGCCCAGGGCGTGCACCCCGAGGCCGAGCGAGGCCGCCACGATGTACGCCTTCATCGCACCCGTCATGTCAGCACCCTCCCATGCACACGATGATCCCCATGAGGATAGCCACGAGGACGAACGTCGTGGCGCCCGACCCCATCTCCGCCGACTCCCCGTCCCCCTTCGGGTGGTCGCTCTCCGCCCACCGCTCGATCTCGAACTGGCGCGCCCGCGTCCACGCCGCGAGGGCGGGCATCAGGAGGAGGGGGAACGTGAGGCAGCAGGGGAAGGCCCACGGGGATCTCCCGGTCGCCACGCCGATCCCGGAGATCGCGCGGTCGGCCGCCGCCACCCCCCCGCCCTGCAGCCACCCGGCCTTCCGGGCGCCCCGGGCGGGCGCCGGCGGGGCCGGCGCCACGCCGGACGGCTCGGGGAGCTTCCCCTTCAGGCCGAAGGCCTCCTCGATCTCCTCCTTCGCCGCGTAGGAGCCGAGGGAGGCGGTGATCTCCTTCCTGTCCTCCTCGATGGTGAGGCACTCGGGCGGGCGGACGTAGTCGTCGCTCTTCACGCTCTCCCCGGCCTTCACCTCCCAGTAGACCTCGCCGTACACCGCGTCCACGACGGCGGTGCCCCCCTGGAAGTGCCTGAAGGCCAGCCCCTCGTAGTGGCGGGTCGGGTAGCTCCCCTTGACCGCGCCGATGGAGATCGGCTCGATCCAGAGCCAGTGGCCCTTCGATTCCGAGAGCCAGCGGTACCGCCCCCCCTTCACCTTGAGCAGGGACTCCCCCCAGGGATAGCGCGTCCCCTCCACCGTGACGGAGCGGACGAGGAAGGCGATGACCTCGACCTCGACCCCCCGCAGCTTTCCCCGGGCCCCCAGCGGAATCCTCGGAGCCGCCTTCACCCTCGCGGCGGCGCCGAGGACCCCGGCATCGGGGTCCTTCGGGTCGAGGAGGGAGCCGCAGGAGGCGCAGGCGACGCGGACCGCCCCCGCGGCGTCCCGGAGCCGGATCTCCCCGCCGCACTTGGCGCACTGGATCCGGTCCGCCGAGGCGGTGCGCCCCGGCCCGGCCGGCGCCTTCGAGGGGTCCAGGCCCATGTCGGCGGGCGCCACCGTGGAGCCGGCGAAGACCGCGTCGCAGGTCTGGTCGTCCCCGTAGTCGAGGGTGGCGAACTCCGCGTCCCACTTGCGGAGGTCGGCGTAGAGGCGCGGCTTCCCGGGCGTCAGGGCGAAGGGGATCTCCCCCCGGACCGCGACGATCCGGGCCCGGCCCGCCTCCGCCACGAGGAAGTGCCCGAGCGCCCCGAGGTCCACCGCGTCGCCGGGGCGGAGCTTGCCGTGGGGCGGTACGGCGCCGGCCTTCGCGGGGCGGGTGAAGAGCAGTTCCCCCTGGGCCTCGGCGAGCCAGCCGTAGGTCCCGTCGTTGAGGAGCAGGCACCACTCGTTCCAGGGGCCCGCCCCGTGATCGAGCTGGACCTGGCCGACCGCCGTCCATCCGAGCCCCCGGAACTTCCCCGTCGTCCCGATCTCCAGGAGCGACTCCAGCGGCGTCACCTCGGCGACCTTCCCGAGCTTCACCAGGTCGAGGCCCACCCGGGTCGAGGCGCCGCCGCAGGCGCCGCAGACGACGGTGACCGTGGCGGCGTTGCGGAACTCGACGGGAGCCCCGCAGGACGGGCAACCGGCGGTCCTCCCGCTCACCGCGGGGCCTCGCCGCGCGGCAGGCGGCGGATCCGGACCGAACGGGCGCCGAGGAGTTCGCGGAGGCGATCCTCCCAGGGCCACTCCGGGAGGCGCCGGCAGCAGTACAGGTCGAGGGCGGCGAAGCCGGTCTCGGGGAAGGTGTGGCAGGCGAGGTGGGACTCCGACAGCAGGACGAATCCGGTCAGGCCGCCGGGCGCGGGAAAGGCGTGCCACGTCGCGGGGCCGAGGGGCTTGAGCCCCAGTTCCTCCACCATCGAGGTGAACAGCCCCTGCAGCGCCTCCCGGGAGCGGAGGAGCTCCGGATCGCATCCGTGGGCGTCCGCGATCCAGGCTTCCCCGCCTTCCATGGGCGGAGACTCTACGAACCCCGGGGCGCCCTGTAAAGGGGCGCTCCCGGCGTCACCCCGGCTTCCGCGCCGTGATGACGACGCGGACCTTGAGGACGACGAGTTCCCCTTCATCCCGATCCACCACCTCCGCGCGCACCGCGTCCGGGGCCGCGGCGAGGCGCTCCCGGGCCAGCAGGTCCTCGGGCCCTCCCGCCTTCACCGGGGAGAGCCACCTCTCCCACGGGATCCGGTCGGGGAGTTCGTCGAGGGTCGCGACCTCGAGACCCGCCCTCTCGACGAGCGCCCTCCACTGCCCCGGGGACAGCGCCCGGGCGTGGGAGGCGTCCCGCGCCTGCTCGACGGCGTTGAACAGGGCGGCCCCGTCGGGGTTCGCCGGCGCCGCCATGTCGGCGAACCCGGCGCGCCCGCCGGGGCGCAGCACCCGGACCATCTCCGCCATCGCCAGCGGGGGGAAGGGGAAGTGGTGCATCGCGCGGCGGCAGGTCACGAGGTCGAAGGACCCGTCGGGGAAGGGGAGGGAGTCCACGTCGCCGGTCTCGAACCGCACGTTCCCCGCTCCCGCGGCCCGCATCACGGCCTCGAACTCCCCGCGCATGCAGGGGGTGAGATCGAGTCCGGTCACCGAGGCGACGCGGGGCGCCAGCGCGGCGGCGGTGTTCCCGGCGGCGGTGCCGACGTCGAGGGCCCGGTCGGTCGGGAGGATCTGGAGCCGATCGAGGAGACGGACGAGATCGGCCCCCGCCCTCTGTCCCGGGTCGGTGGCGTAGTTGCGCGCGTGGGCGGTGAAGAAGCCGCGGACGCGGTCCTTCCCGTCGTCGCTCAAGGCCGGCGCATCCTCGCCACGGAGATGTCGGAGAAGAAGCCGACGCCCCCCTCGACGGCCGCGCGGAGGGTGCGCGCGGCGGGCAGGTCCTTCGGCGCGGCCACCGCGCCGAGCCGGAGTCCGTCCACGGACGCGACGAAGACGTCCCCGTGCCACTCGACGACGAAGGTGTGGGGCCGGTTCGCGGGAACGTCCTTCCGCCAGTGCGTCCGGGCGAGCGCCTTCGACGCCCCGTCCCGGGTCCCGAGGTAGGCGGCCTGGTCGTCGATGCCGAGGACGAGGGCCGTCCCCGACTCGAGGACCGCGAACTGCATCTCGACGAGCGCGGTGTTCCCGGTCCCGCGCCGGGCGCCGATCATCTGCCACTCGAGACGCCACCCGGGAGCCCCCTTCGTGAACCGGTCGAGGTCGAGGCGGGCGAAGCCCAGCGCCGTGGACTGCCCGCGGAGCACCGCGGCCGGCTCGTCCCGCTCCTCCCCCTCGAGCACGACCTTCTTCCTCGGGTCGGAGAGCCCCCACTGCCCCGCCCCGACGCTCCACGCACCGAGCCCCGCGCCGGTCCAGAGGGGGCGCGGATCCCCGTCGGGGACGAGCCGGACGGCGGGCTCCGGGTCGGGGGCCCGCGCGGGCTTCATCGCCACGACGAGGGGGGGCATCGTCCCGCGGGCCACCGCCAGGGAGCGGCTCTCCGTCTCGAAGCCCTCGAGGCGCAGCTCGATCCTCAGCTCCGTCCCGGCCCGCTCGCGGAACGACTGCGGGGTGACGCCCCGCTTGTCCCCGTCCACGAGCAGGAGCGCCCCCTTCGGGTCGGTGTCGATCCGGACGACGGGGGCCCCGGCCTCGGCCCACGCGCGGAGCTTCGCCAGCCCCTCCAGCTCCGGCGCGGAGGCGAGCCTCCCCATGACGGGATCCGTGGCCGCGATCACGCCGAGGGGATCGTCGCGGTCCCGCGCCGCGGCGGCCGCCGCCCCCGCCTCGAGGACGGAGGCGAGCTCGTCGAGCCGGGGAGGGGCGGCCGCGCCCATCTCCGCGCGGACGTGGCGCACGAGGTCGAGGGCGTCGGCGTACTGCCCCTTGCGCAGGAGCCCCTCCACCCGCGTCTCCATCACCTTGCGGGCCTTCGCGATGGCCTCGGGCCGGCGGGACTTCGCGATCCGGGAGAAGCGCTGCTTGGCCTCGGCCGCGGGAAGGTCGTCGGTGACCTCCTTCTCCTCGGGCGCCGGGGCCGGCGGAGCCGGCGGCGGCTCCGCGGGCTTCTCCCGCGGCGCGAGGATCGCCGCCGCGACGATCCCGGCGACGACGAGGACCGCGCCGCCGAGGAGCAGGGGCCGCTTCGAGGCCGGCGGGGCGGACGTCGGACGCGACAGGGCCGGCGTCGAGATCGTCGGGGCGAGGGGGGCCGGGGGGGCGGCGGCCGCCGGCGCCGCGCCCGTGGGCCCCGCCAGGGAGCGGTCCTCCGGCGGGGGGAGCGGGAACGCGGGGGCCTTCCCCGCCCGCACGAGGTCCATGTCCGCGAGGACCTCCTTCCACGTGCCGTACCGCGTTTTCAGGTTCCGCGAGAGCATCCCCTGGAGGAGGGCGGCGAGCCCCGCCGGCGCGCCGGGGACGACGTCCCGTGGATCGGCGAGGTGGTCCACCTGCTGGCGGGAGATGACGGCGACCGGCGTCGGCGCCTCGAAGGGGCGGAGGCCCGTGACGATCTGGTAGAGCGTGGCGCCCAGCGCGTAGATGTCGGCGCGGTGGTCCACCGCCTCCCCGAACGCCTGCTCGGGGGGCATGTAGCCGGGCGTGCCGAGGACGGAGCCCGCCGCGGTCAGTTCCGTCTGCCCCGGCTGGTTCCCCATGCGCGCGAGGCCGAGGTCGGTCACCTTGGCGCCCGAGGCGGTCGTGCCCGAGGTCTCCCCCGCCCGGCCCGCCGCCAGCAGGACGTTCCCCGGCTTGATGTCCCGGTGGATGATCCCCGCGGCGCAGGCGTGGGCGAGGCCGGAGGCGACGTCCCGCGCCACGGCGAGCGCGCGGTCGGGGGGCATGGGGCCGTTCTTCCGGACCCAGTCGGCGAGGTTCACCCCGTCCACGAACTCCATCGCGAGGAACACGCGCCCGTTGGACTCCCCGTAGTCGTACGCGGCGACGATGGCGGGGTGGTTGAGCTTCGCGACCGCCTTCGCCTCCCGCTCGAACCGCTTGAGGTAGGCGGGGTCCGCGGCGTAGCGCGGCATGACGACCTTGAGCGCGACCTCGCGGTCGAGGCGCTTCTGCAGGGCCCGGTAGACGACCCCCATCCCCCCCTCGCCGAGCTTGGAGAGGACGCGGTAGCCGGGGACGAAGTCCTCCTTCGTCTCCTCGTCGAGGTCCTTCGCGGCGGAATCGTCGATGAACCCCTTCTGCCGCAGGACCCCGAGCAGGGAGACGCCCCGGGAGCGCGCCTCCTCGCGGGCCGCCGCCCCCTGGGACGGCGTGATGAGGCCCCTGCGGACGGCCTCGGCGAGGACCTTCTCGTCGATGTCCGCGACGCCGCCGCCCTCCCCGCCCGCGGGGGTCCCGCTCAGCAGGGTCTCGTCCGCGCTCACTCCCCGCCCCCGGCCCGCTTCACCTCGGCCAGCACCGTGGCGACGTCGGGGCGCTCGTGGGGCTGGTCCCCGACGAAGGCGTAGCGCACCGTCCCGGCAGCGTCGAGGACGTAGGTCGAGGGCTTCGCGAGATCGCCGCGGATCCCGAAGGCGTCCACGTTCTTCAGGCTCACGTCCAGGAGCACCGGGAAGGGGAGCGCGCCGGGGCCGTCCTGCTCCAGCACCTCCCGCGCGGCGCGCACGAAGTCCTGGACCTTCTCCGGGGACCCGGGGAACACGAGGAGGACCTCGGCCCCGGCGGCGGCGATCTCCGGGTAGCGGTGGGCGAGCTGCGCCGTGTAGGAGGTGCACATCGGGCAGAGGTAGCCGGGGTACCCGCGGGTGAAGACGAGGACGAGGGCCTTCTTCCCCTTGTAGTCGGCGAGACTCACGCGGCTCCCCCGGGTGTCCACGAAGGCGGCCGGGTCGGCGGCGGCGCCGACGGGCCGGTTGGCCGGGGCGTCGGGGAGGAACCGCATCTGGTCCACGGGCTTCACGGGCGCGCCCTGGGCGTCCTCCGTCGTCACGCGGGAGCGGTAGTAGTCGGCCCAGTCCGCCTTCCTCGGATCGCGCGGGGCGGCCTCCTCCTGGCCGTACACGGTGGAGCCCGCCCGGTCCCAGCCCGGCCCCCAGGTGATGTCGAGGACGCTCTTCGCCCCTCCCCCGCCGGCGCAGCCGGAGAGGAGGATCCCCGCCGCCAAGAGTCCCGTCGCGCGTGCCTTCATGACGTCCCCCCGGTTTCGATGGAGGGGCGGAGTATACCCCCGGCCGATAACCTTCCCGGGACTCGGCGATCGGGGTGCGGCGATGGGACGGGGCGTCGAGCTGGCGGTGGCGGGGGGTTTCGTCCTCCTCGTGGGCGCGGTGCTCGCCGCGGCGGGGATCGAGATCCTCCTGCTGGCCCTCGAGCGCCTCGGTCGCAGGGCCCCCCCTGCCGGCCCGGGCCGCCGGCGGTTCCGCAAGTCCGTCCTCGCCGCCGCGGGGCTCGGCGTCCTCTGCTTCGCCTGGGGTTTCCTCGTCGAGCCCTACTGGCCCGAGGTCACCCGCACGCGGTTCGAGAGCCCCCTCGTGCCCCCCGGCGCCCGGCCGGTGCGCATCGTCCACCTCTCCGACTTCCACTGCGAGGGGACGGTGCGCCTGGAGGAGCGCCTTCCCGGACTCGTCGCCGCCGAGCGTCCCGACGCCATCGTCTACACAGGGGACTCCCTCAACGAGCCCGCCGGCCTCCCGGTCCTGAGGAGGCTCCTCGGGGAGCTCGCGAAGGTCGCCCCCGTCTTCGTCGTCGGGGGGAACTGGGACGCCTGGTACTTCACCCGCCTCGAGCGGTTCACGGGCACCGGCGTCCGCCGGCTCGACGGCCGTTCCGAGCGGATCCTCTGCGGGACGACCCCCGTGCACTTCGCGGGGGCCTTCTTCGGGAAGGAGACGTCCATCGGGGCGGCCCTGGCCGGGATCCCGGAGACGGAGCTGTGCGTCTTCGCGTACCACACCCCCGACATCACCCTCGACCTGCCGGACCGGGGCGTGGACCTCTTCCTCTGCGGACACACCCACGGGGGACAGGTGCGCCTGCCCTTCTACGGCGCCCTCCTCACCCTCTCCCGCCACGGGAAGCGGTTCGAAGCGGGGCCCTACGCGGTGGACGGGATGCGGATGTACGTGACCCGGGGCGTCGGCATGGAGGGGCACAGGGTCCCGCGCGTGCGGTTCCTCTGCCGGCCGGAGATCGCCGTCCTGGAGATCGCCCCGGCGGGGTCCGGGCCGGGGGAGTAGCGCTTCGGCATACAATGCCGGGCATGCGGGCCCTCCCGGCGATCCTCCTCGCGGCCGTCGCCGCCCTCGCGCCGCCGGCGCGGGCCGAGGAGCCGCCGCCGAAGCCCGCCCCCGCCGGCGGGCTCCGCCGCTCGAAGGCGTTCACCGACGCCGTGAACCGCGCCATCGAACGGGGCGCAGGGTTCCTCCGCACCCTGCAGCTGGCCGACGGCTCCTTCGGCCTGCGCCCCATCCCGATGTTCTGGGTCTCCGGCGAGGGGAGCCTCGGCCCGACGGCCCTGGCGCTCTACACCCTCCGCGCCTGCGGGGCGCCCGCCGACGACCCGGCCGTGAAGCGGGGCCTCCAGCGCCTGCGCGAGTTGTACGACTCGAAGAAGCGCGGGCCGAAGGGCCTCGACAACTACGGCGTCTCCCTCACACTGCTGGCCCTCGAGGCGCACCACGCGGTCGAGCCGGGGACGGGGACCGGGGCCGGCGCCCGCCGCATCCCGGAGGCGGACCTGGAGTGGATGCGGGAGCTCGCCCGCTGGCTCGTCGCGGCCCAGACGAAGGACGGGGCGTTCTCCTACTGGTCCCCCGCGCGGGGCGGGAACTGGGACCACAGCAACCTGCAGTTCTCCCTGCTGGCGCTCAAGGCGGCGCGGCGGTGCGGGATCGAGGTCCCGCGGACGGTCTGGGCCCGCGCGGTGGACCACCTCCTCGGGCAGCAGGAGGGGAAGGGGCCCCCCGTGGGACGGTACGAGCCGGGTTCCGCCTACGGGGAGATGGCGAAGGACGCCGCCCGGGGCTGGGGCTACACGCGCGGCACCGCGGCCACGGGCTCCATGACCGCGGGGTGCCTCTCGTCGATGGTGATCTGCCGGAGCGAGCTCCTCGGCGCCCCGAACTACCCCGCCCCCCTCGACGCGAAGGTCCTCCAGTCCGTCCGGGACGGCGCGGCGTGGCTCGGCCTCCACTTCACCGTCGAGGGGAACCCCGGCCCCGCCGGCACGCCCGCGGTGAAGGAGATCTGGCACCACTACTTCCTCTACGCCCTCGAGCGGGCCGGGGTCCTCTCGGGGCTGGTGTTCTTCGTGCGCCGGGACTGGTACCTCGAGGGGGCCCAGTTCCTCGTGGACTCGCAGAGGGACAACGGATCCTGGCTCGGCCAGGCGGCCCTCGACGCCAATCCCTGGCCGGGGGCGGGGCCGGACGCGTCCGCGGCCAACCTCCTCGACACCTGCTTCGCGCTCCTCTTCCTCAAGCGGGCGACCTTCAAGGTGGACCTCGGGGCGGTGGCGACCGAGGAGGCGGAACTCGACCTCGACGGGGCCGCCGCCCTCGGGGACGAGGCGTTCGCCCCCCTGTTCGACGCCGCCTTCGCGCGCGCGCGCCGCGCCGCCCCGGCGGACCGGGAGGCCCTGGCGCCCGGCTTCGTGCGGATGGGGAAGCGCTCGATCCCCCTCCTGATCCGGCGCCTGGAGTCCGAGGACGCCGCCGAACGCGAGGCGGCCTCCGGGATCCTCGAGCGGACGACCGGGGTCCGCGCCGCCGACGTCGCCGCCTGGGAGGAGTGGTGGATCTCCGTGAAGGACCGGATCGAGCCCGACGCCGCCGCGGGGGTCTTCAAGGTCATCGAGCGCGCCCGGTAGGGGCGACCCTTCGGGTCGCCCGGCCGTGGCCGCAGGATCGCCGGAAGGAATCCACGTCCAAGGCCGGGCGACCCGGAGGGTCGCCCCTACACGTCTCTCGGCCGTTGTGCCCACGCCCCCGTCGCCCGGCCGTCACGACCGGGTACGATGTCCCCATGAGCCGGAACCGCGCGGGACTCCTGGCCCTCCTCCTCGCCGCCGCCCCGGCCCTCGCCCTCGAGGACCCCCGCCCCGCCCCGGCCCCCCCGCGCACCGCGGAGTTCGCCGCGAAAGTGGACCGGGCCGTGGACAACGGCCTCCTCTGGCTCGCCCGCAAGCAGCAGGTGGACGGCTCCTTCTCCCTCTCCTCGGGCCCCTACCCCTTCGTCATGCCCTTCGACCTCGGCCTCCAGGCGGTCTCGGTCTACACGCTCCGCGCCTGCGGGCTGTCGGCGGACGACGACGTGGCGCGCCTGGGATACAAGCGGATGCGCATCGCCTACCTCGCCCACAAGAAGGCCGGGGCCCTGCAGAACTACCAGGTCTCCCTCACCCTCCTGGCCATCGACGCCTACCACGCCCCGGAGGAGGAGCCGGGGAAGGAGGACCGCTACGGGAAGCCCGTGAGCCCCCGGCGGCGGATTCCCGAGGCCGACCTCGCCTGGATCCGGGAGCTGGTCGCGTGGCTCGTCGCCGCCCAGACCCCCTCGGGCTCCTTCGGCTACGACTCCCCGGCGAGGGCGGCGGAGAGGGGATCCCCGTGGGAGGACCACTCCAACGCCCAGTTCTCGCTCCTGGCGCTGAAGGCGGCGCGCCGCTGCGGCGTCGAGGTGCCGAAGCGGGTCTTCGCGGCCGCCCTCCAGCACTTCCTCGCCGCCCAGGAGAAGGACGGCCCCGCCGCGGCCCGCCGGGAGCGCCCCGGCGCGGAGGAGAAGGGGACCGGGGTCCGGGCGCGGAGCACGGTGCAGGACCGCGCCCGGGGCTGGGGCTACCAGTGCGGGAGCCGCGGCATGGACCCCGCCTCGGGATCGATGACGACGGCGGGCGTCTCCTCCCTCGTCATCTGCCGGGGCGAGCTCCTCGGCACCGCGGGCCACGACGCGGCGGACGACGCCCGCGTCGTCCAGGCGATCCACGACGGCATCGCCTGGCTCGGGAGGAACTTCTCCGTCACCGGCAACCCCTCGGGCCGGGGCGGGAGCGGGAGCTGGCACTACTACTACCTCTACGGCCTCGAGCGGGCGGGGGTCCTCTCCGGGATCCACTGGATGGGGGACCACGACTGGTACGGGGAGGGGGCCGCCCACCTGCTGCGGGCGCAGCTCGAGGGCGGGGGCTGGTCCGCGTCGATCACCCCGGGGTTCGCGGGCCGGGGCCGCGCCGCGCCCGCGGGCGGGGCCCCGGGGGACCTCTTGGACACCTGCTTCGCGCTGCTCTTCCTCAAGAAGGCGACCTTCCGGGTCGAGGGGGCTGTCGCGACGGAGCAGTCCGACGACGACCTCGACCTGACCGCCGCCGGGGAGGCGGACGACGCCTCCTTCCGCGCGATCTTCGACACGGTCTTCGCCCGCTACGGCCGGGCCGACGGGCCGAGGCGCTCCGCCCTCGTCGTGGACTTCGTCCGCATGGGCAACCGCGCCCTGCCGCTGCTCATCCAGCGCCTCGAGGATGCCGACCCCGCCGTGCGCGGGGACGCGGCCGGCATCCTGGAGAGGGTCACCGGGGCGACCCGCGGGTTCCGCGCCGCCGACCCCGTGGAGGCGCGCGCCGCCGCCGTCGCCGCGTGGGAGGAGTGGTGGTTCGCGCGCCGCGGGCGCCTGGCCCCGGACGTCGGGGCGGGCCGGTTCAGGGAGTAGCCGCCGCCCGCTCTCCGGCCGCCTCCGCCTCCGCCGCGGCCGTCTCCTCCCATCCGCGCACCGCGTGGTAGACGGCCCGGTCGAAGAACCGGATCACCTGCGCCACGAGGTCCACCTCCTGCCGGAGGTCGAAGGCCGAGTCCCCCACCTCGGTCTCCACGTACTCGAAGAGGTTGCGGCGCGTCAGGACGAGGACGCCGACGAGGTCCGACGCCGGCACCCCCTCGCGCCGCTCCGCGGCGCCGAAGGCCCGGAAGGTCCTCTCCACCTCGCCCTCGCTCGAGGTCCGGAGCCAGTAGCCGAGGTGGGAGTAGAGGTCCCGGGCGCGACGCCCCAGTTCCATGTCGTCGTACTTCCGCAGGCCGATGGTCGTGCGGTGGGTCCGGATGCGGTCGACGAGTCGGGCGGTCATCTCGTCCGCGTGGTTCTGGATGAGCTCGACGAGCCGGCGGGCCATGCGCTCCTCCCTTCGCCGGAGGTGCCGCGACGGGCCGATTCTACCCCCGGGCCCGGGGCCGCGCGCGCCGGGCCGCTCCACCCGTCACAGCCTCTCGAGAAGCTTCTGGAGGCGCGCCTTCTCCGCCTTCCCCCGCTCCCCGCTCACCGCGCCCGCGTAGGTGACGAGGAAGACGTCGATCGCCTCGACGGCCTTCCCCACGGTGTGGCGCGTCACGGGCCGCATCTTCGAGAGGATCTCCCGCAGGCGGGTCATGGCGGTGATCTCGTACTGCGCGCGGGAGTCGCCGGCGATGGCCGCCAGCCTCTCCTTCGCCTTCGCCTCGTGCTCCGTCCCCGCGAAGGCGGCGGCGACCCCCTCGAGGATCTCCCGCGCGTCGAGGCTCCACCGCTCCTTCGCCAGGCGGTCGGCGTTGGCGAACCGCGCCGCGGCGACGTCCGCCACCGCGTCGAGCACCACCTTCGCGTCCTTCTCCCCGGCCTCGTCGGCGGGCAGCCCCTTCGCCCGCTTCCCCTTCACCTCCTCGAGGAGTTCCGAGGCCTTCCTCGCCGCCGACCCGTACTTCCCCTTCACGAAGGACTCGGCGGCGGGGCGCGCCCCCTTCGCCACCTCCTCGGTCCGCCAGAGGCGGGAGCGCTCGAGGAACGCCGCCAGCGAGCGGTCGTCGAGGGAGCCCGGGCTCCCCTCCCACGCCACGCGGCCGTCGGGGGAGACGAGGAAGTACCGGGGGAGGGAGGGCATCCCGTAGGCGAGGAAGGTCTCCGCGCCCCTGTCCACGCCCAGGGGCCAGGCGACCCTGAACTCCTTCGCGAAGGCCCGGGAGGTCGCCTCGTCGGCCCCGGCCCCCACGGCCACGGAGAGGACGACGAGGTCGCGCTCCGCGGCGCGGGCGGCGATCTCCACGGTCCGGGAGACGAGGCCCTGGCAGACGAGGTCGTCGGGGTCGAGGAGTTCGACCAGGGCGCAGCGCCCCTTCAGGGCCTTGAGCGGGGGCGGCGGCTCCCCCCCCACCCACTTCGAGACCGCGGGCTCGGGGGCCTGGCGGTCGAGGAGGGTGTCGGCCGCCGCCCGGGCGGGGAGGAGGAGCAGGGCGGCGAGGGCGGGGAGGGCGGGGAGGAGGATCCGGGGCACCGCTCGGATCCTACCCTCCCCGCTCCGCTACTTCTTCTCGATGGCCGGCAGCTCCTCGGGGGACTTGAAGCGGGCCGCTGCGCCCGCGCGCAGGTGGGCGACCGCGGCGTCCATCGGCCGGGCCTCCTGGAGGAGGTCGAGGGCCTCGCGGCACCGCACGTCGCCGGCGAAGTAGCGCTCGGCGGCCAGCAGGAACCGCGCGTCGCCGTCCACCGGGGAGGCGGCCGAGCGGGCCTCGAGGGAGGCCATCACACGGTCGAACTCCTGCGGGCTCTCCCAGACGCCGGAGATGTCGCCGGTCTCCTCGAGCATCTTCGGGCTCATCTCGATGGCCCGGCGCAGGACCTTCGCGGCGTAGGAGTCCTGCTCCATGGCGACGAGGGACTGGCCGAGGGCGAAGAGCGGGCCGGGAAGCTCGGGGCTGGAGAGGGCGGCCAGGCGGAACTTCACCGCCGCCTCGTAGTACTCCTTCTTCCGGAAGTGATCGCTCGCCTCGCGGAGGAACTTCTCCGTCGCCGGGGAGCCGGCGGCGGGGGCGGGGTCGGCGATGCGGACCTCGGCGTCCTCGGGGGGCGGCGCGGGCGGCCCCTCGCTCGTCTCGTAGACCGCCGCGGGCACCGTCTCGCGGATCACCTCGTAGCGCGTCACGTAGACCGGCGTGGTCTCGGTGTAGAAGCCGTAGGGCACGTAGGCGAAGGTCACGGGCGCGGGATAGAAGAACGCGTAGTCGCGGCCGACCACGTAGGAGTGGTACGGGTGGTAGTAGGAGACGCCGTAGTAGGGGCCGTAGCCGATGCCGAAGGAGAAGGTCAGGCCCCAGTGGTGGTCGTCGTACCAGCGGTGGTGGTGGTCGTAGCGGCAGTCGCCGAAGCCGTGATCGTGGACGTGGTGATGGCCGCCGCCCCACGTGCCCGCCCCGGCGCCGCCGGAGCCGGGGCCCTTCCCGCCGCCGCCGGAGCCGGGGCCCTTGCCGCCGCCGGAGCCCGGACCGGTCCGCCCGTGCAGGCGGTCGCTGACGTCCCCGAGGAGGCCGTCGCCGCCGCGGCGGAAGCCGGGGGTGGAGGCGCGGGTCGCGGGCTTCGGACCGTCGAAGTCGAGCGGGGCGGAGCGGCGGGTGCCGGTGCCGGTGCCGCGGGCCGCCGGGGCGCCCGAACGGCCGGTCGGGGCGGCGGAAGCGCCGCGGCGCAGGCCGCCCGAGGGCTCGCGGGAGACGGAAGCCTGTCCACCGCGGAGGACACCCTGTCCCCGGGAGGAGGCAACGGCGGAACGGACGGCCGGGGTGGCTGTCCGGCGCGTCGTGGCCCGCGGGGACGGGGAGGCGGTGCGGGGGGACGGCGACGAAGCCCGCGAGAACGACCGCGGAGACGCGGACGGGGACCGCGGCGAGGGGGAGGACGAGCGCGAGGGGGCCGAGGCCCGGGGAGAGGCCACGGTGTGGGCTCACGACGGGCACTGGACCCCG
>CAZWGT010000010.1:0-2487 GCA_964633345.1 uncultured Planctomycetota bacterium | reverse complement strand
GGCCTGCTGCTGTTCGACGCCGAGGAGAGCCTCGCCCGGGGAGAGGCCGAGCGGACCGCAGGGGCGCGGCCGCCGCCGCCTCCCCCGCCGCGGGAGCCTCCCCCCCTGGCCGAGGCCGTGGCGGGAAGGACGAGGGCGAGGGCGGCGAACGCGACGAGGGCGTGGGTGGCGCGCATCGGGCACCTCCAGGTGCGATTCTAGTCGTCCCCAGCGCAAGCGCAATGCCGAACGGATCCCCTTTCCCCCGGGGTCCCGTCCCCCCCTAGACTGCCTCCATGAGACTCCTCCTCCTCTTCGCGGCCCTCGCCCTGCCCGCCTGCGGCGGGGACGCACCCGTTTCCCCCCCGTCCCCCGCCGCCGAGATCCTCCGGCTCGCCACGACCACCTCCACCCGGGATTCGGGGCTCCTCGACGCGATCCTGCCGGCCCTCGAGGAGGACTGCGGCGTGAAGGTCCACGTCGTCGCCGTCGGCTCCGGGCAGGCGCTGCGCCTGGGCGCCGACGGGGAGGCCGACCTCCTCCTCACCCACGACCCCGCGGGCGAGGCGGCCTTCCTCGCGTCGGGCTCCGGCTCCGAGCGGCGGCCCCTCATGTTCAACGACTTCCTGATCGTGGGGCCCGCCGCCGATCCCGCCGGGGTGAGGGGGCTTGGCGACGCGAGGGAGGCCCTGCGCAGGATCGCCGCGGCGAAGGCCTCCTGGCTCTCCCGCGGCGACGACTCCGGCACCCACCGCCGGGAGACGCGCCTGCTGAGGGACGCCGGCGTCGCGCCCGGCGCGCCGTGGTTCCGGGAGACCGGGCAGGGGATGGGGGCCACCCTCACCATGGCCTCGGAGACGGGCTCCTACACGCTGACGGATCGATCCACGTGGACCGTGCACCGCGGGAAGGAGGCGCTCCCGCCCCTCGTGGAGGGGGACGCGGCGCTGCGCAACCCCTACTCGGTCCTCCTCGTGAACCCGGCCCGGCACCCGGACGTGAAGGCCGCGGCGGCCCGGCGCGCCGCGGACTGGCTCACGGGCCCCCCGGGCCGCCGCGCCATCACGGGCTTCCGGCGGGACGGGCAGCCGCTGTTCTTCCTCCTGAAGGGCGATTGACGGGCGCGCCCCCCGGCATCCTCGACCTCCTCCTCTCGGGCTCCCCCGAGGTGTGGGAGCCCGCTATCCTGACGCTGCGCTGCGCCGCCGCCGCGGCCCTCGTGGCCGCGCCCCTGGGGATCCCCCTCGGGCTGCTCGCCGGCGCGGGCCCGGCCCGCTGGCGGAGGCCGCTGCGCGCCGCCGCCGACGCGGGCCTGGCGGTGCCGACGACGGCCATCGCGCTGGTCCTCTACCTGCTGCTCTCGCGGCGCGGCTGGTTCGGGCCCATGGGCCTGCTCTTCTCCCCCACGGCCATCGTCCTCGGGCAGACCCTCGTCGCCCTCCCGGTGCTGGTGATGTTCACCGCCGACGCCGCGGCCGCCCTCGACCCCAGGGTCCACGCGACGGCCCGGACCCTCGGGGCGTCCCCCCTGCGCCGGGCGTTCTGGTACGCCCGCGAGATCCGCGGGAGCCTGCTGGCGGGGCTGCTCGCCGCCTTCGGCCGCGCCGCCGGGGAGCTGGGGGCGGCCCTCCTCCTCGGGGGCAACATCAAGGGCGAGACGCGGACGCTCACGACCGCGATCACGCTGGAGACCTCGAAGGGGGAGTTCGAGCGGGCGGTGGCCATGGGCGTGGTGCTCGTCGCCTTCGCGCTCGCGGTCATCGTGTCGGTGCGGATGATGGCGCCGCGGAGGGCGGGGGGATGAGCGCCCTCTCCGCCCGCGGGATCCGCGTCTCCTACGACGGCCGCCCGGCCGCGGCGCTGGATTCCCTCGACGCCGCCCCCGGCGAGGTCGTCGCCCTCCTCGGGCGGAACGGCTCGGGGAAGAGCACGCTGCTGCGGGTGCTCGCCCTCGTGGAGGCGCCCACCGCCGGGGACGTCGTCGTGGCCGGGACCGCGGAGCCCCCGATCCGCCGGGTGACCCTCGCGCTGCCCCACCCGTGGCTCTTCGCGGGCACGGCGCTGAAGAACCTCGAGCGCCCGCTCGCCGCCCGCGGCGTCCACCGGGCGGAGCGCCGGGAGCGCGCGCGGCGGGCCCTGGCCGACCTCGGCGTCGCCCACCTCGAGGGGAAGGACGCGCGCCGCCTCAGTTCCGGGGAGACGGCCCGGGTCTCCCTCGCGCGCGCCCTCTGCCTCGAGACGGCGGTGCTCCTCCTGGACGAGCCGTTCGCCCACCTCGACCCGGCGGCGGTCCCGGCGGCCCGCGCCGCCGTGGAGCGCCGCCTCGCCGCGGGCACGGCCGTGGTGATCGCGGCCACCGGCCCCGACGGCCTCGCGGGGATGGCGGCGCGGGTGGTGGAGGTACGGGCGCCGTGATCCGGTGGCGCCCCGCCCTGTTTCTCGCCGCCCTCCTGCTCGGGCTCCCGGCCCCGGCCCTCCCCGCGCCGCAGGAGAGGACCGACCCCGCCG
>CAZWGT010000009.1:15304-25981 GCA_964633345.1 uncultured Planctomycetota bacterium | reverse complement strand
CCCCCTCCGAGCCCCGGGGCCGGGGCTTCCATGGACCCCCCCCTGTGCGGGGCGTGGGGGTCGTGCCCCCGGTGGGGGGGGGGTTGGGAGGCGGGCACCTCCAGCGGGAAGACCCGGGGCCGCTGGCCGCCGGCGGCCGCCCTTCCGGGGAGGCGGCGCGGGGGCGGCTCCGCCGGGGCCGGAAGGGCGCGCCGGCGCTCCGCCGCGGCGTCGAGGGCGAGGGAGTGGGCGCGCTCGTGGTGGCGGACGAGCTTCGTCCACGTCACCCCGCGGACGGCGTGGCGGCAGGCGGCGGCCGTCTTCCGCCGGTCCCGGGCCGCGCCGAGGAACCCCTCGACGACGGCCGCCAGGTCCGCGCGCACCGCCCCGTCCTCGCGGTCGACTCGGGGGAGCACGTGGACCCCGTCGGCGGGGCCGAGGCCCGCGGCCTTCGCCCACCGCCCGAATCCGGCGCCGTCGCTCGTCACCGTCGGCACGCCGAGGGCGAGGCTCTCCTGCGCCGCGCAGCCCCACGCGTCGTAGAAGGAGGGGAAGATCGCCAGGTCCGCCGCCTGGAGCACCGCCTCGTACCGGAGCCCGAGGACCCCGTCGGCCCCCTCGAGGTAGGCCGGCACGTGGATCACCTTCACCCGGGAGCCCGGCGCGTTCGTCAGGCCCGCCTCCGCGCACCGCTTCGCCACGGGGTGGTTCGCCCCCTCGTGCAGGACGTGGGTGGCGATCCCCAGGGGCCCTCCTCCCCTCGGCGGGTCCGGGGCCTTCAGGCGCTCGGCGAGCGCCGGGAGGACGCCGGAGGTCCCCGCGGGCACGAAGAGGAAGAGCACCGCCGGCGGCCCGGGCCGCCTCTGCAGGTCCCCCATCGCGTCGAGGAGCACGTCGAAGCCCTTGTTGCGGAACTCGCACCGCCCCGCCGTGGCCAGGAGGGCGGCCTTCCCCGGATCCTCGCCGAGGAAGCGGTGGGCGAGGCGGCGCAGCGCGGCGGCCGCGTCCTTGCGGTGCAGGCCCCCGACGCGGGCGCCCAGCACGTCGAGGTCGATGCCGTTGGGAACCAGCGGGTCGGGCCTCCTCCCGAAGAACGCGGCGCACTCCTCCGCGGTCCCCTCGCTCACGGCCGCCAGCGCGTCGGCCGAGCGGGACAGGGCCGCCTCGAGCGAGTGGCGGGCGGAGGTGCCCGTCTC
This sequence comes from uncultured Planctomycetota bacterium, assembly GCA_964633345.1. Taxonomy (GTDB): domain Bacteria; phylum Planctomycetota; class JAJSAM01; order JAJSAM01; family JAKLKS01; genus CAZWGT01. Next base: position 24,806 of record CAZWGT010000009.1, on the reverse strand, counting down.
CGCGGCCGCGGCCTCGGGGGTGCGGCCGTTCAGCCTCTCCAGCGGGGGCTTGCCTCCGGAGCCGAAGGCGCGGCCGAGGGCGGTCGAGTGCACGGTGAAGACGGAGGCGATCTCCGGCGCCGCGGACCGGAGGTGGAAGAGCCCCGAGCCGGCGAGCCACTCGTGGAACTGGACGACGGTCGCCGGATCGGCCCCCAGCATCTCCCGCCACCACCGCTCGACGACGACGCCCGCGGCGTGGCCGAAGAGCAGGGGCTCCACGTAGTCCCACCCCCCCTGGAGGGAATCGACGCGGTGGTTCTCCCACATCGACTGGAGGATCTCGTCCTTCCGCGCGTAGAGGCCGGAGAACTCCACGAGGATCGCCCGCGGCCTGCCCGGGACGAGCCAGCGCCCGGCGCGGACCGGGAGGCCCGCCGCCCGGCACCCCTCGGCGAAGGGCTCCAGCGCGGGATCGGCTTCGAGGAAGCGGTCGGCGTTCCCCTCGGAGAGGAGCCAGGGACCGACGGCGACGTAGGCGTCGCCGAAGCGCTCGACCATGGAGCGGGCCTTGGAGGCGACGACGGCGTGGACGCCGCCGACCTTGTGCCCGACCTCCCAGGAGACCTCGAACAGCGCGCGCGGGACCGCCATCAGGAGGCCTCCTCGAGGGGGATCGCGGCCCCGGACCGGAGCGAGAGGTCCGCGAGCACGTTCATGTAGGCGACGAAGGCGTCGTGGGGGGATCCCCACGGGCTGAAGTAGGTGTGCACGTCGCCGTCGGAGGCCCACTTCGTGCACATGTAGTAGAAGTGATCGGAGGTGGAGAGGAGACGCCACCGCTCGAGGAGGCGGGGATCCCCGCGGACCCTGGGCAGCAGCGCGTAGAGCGCGTCGTGGGCGGCCCGCTGCATCGGGTTGCCGAGCCACGCCGAGAGGTCCCTCTCGAAGTCGGCCCAGGAGACGGGACGCGGGACGGAGATCGGCTCCGCGGACCCCGGGGCGCCGGCCGCCTCGGCGGGCGTGAGGAAACGGAAGCGCCGGCGGCGCGCCAGCGCCGCGGGGAGCCCCTCGATGAAATCGAAGATCCCCGTCTCCCTCGCCTGGTGCTCGCCGGCGGTCTCGTAGTCCAAGAACAGCCCGACGTGCCGTGCCCCGCGCGGGACGCGGGCGAGCCAGCGCGCGAACTTCGCCGGGTCGAGCGGCCACTCCTCCCAGGATCGCGCGGAGAACCGGAAGGCGATGTCGTCGGAGAACCGGTAGTGGCGCAGCAGCAGGCGCAGGCGCCGGCACCCCGCGGGGCGGTAGACGCCGCAGGGGTCCCGCCATCCGAGGAGGTGGTCGGCCCCCTCGCCGAGGACCGCGCGGAAGCCCATCGCCTCGACCTCGCGGGCGAGCGCGTCGTGGAAGACCAGTTCGGTGTTGCGGAAGGTGGTCGGCCGGACGCCGAAGAGGCCCTCGATCCGGTCCCGGTGCGCCGCGACCTGGGCCCGGAACTCCGCCGGATTCCCGAGGAGGGAGAGGCTGTGGTGGGAGGTCTCGGCGAGGAACTCGACGCAGCCCGAGTCGGCCAGCGCGCGGAAGGAGCCGATCACCTCCGGCGCCCAGCGCTCGGCCTGATCGAGCGCGGTGCCGGAGACCGAGAAGGCGCAGCGGAACCTCCCCTTCCCGCGCCGCGCCATGCGGAGCAGGAGCGCGTTCATCGGCAGGTAGCAGCGGGCGGCGACCCGCCGGAAGATCCGCTCGTTCTCCCCGTCGTCGAACCAGCGATCGTCGCGGCCGACGTCGAACCACCCGTACTTCCGCAGGCGGAAGGGCTGGTGGACCTGGAAGTAGAGGACCACGGCGGTCGGGGGGGCGGACGGGCGGGCGGTCACGGGAGGAGCTCCGCGTAGACGTCGCGCACCCGGGCCGCCTGGTCCTCCCAACGGAACCTCCTGGCCTCCGCGCGGCCCTGGCGCGAGAGCCGATCGCGCAGGGCCTTCGAGCGGAGGATGGACAGGATCCGGTCCGCGAGCCCGGCGGCGTCCCAGAAATCCGCCGTCAGGACGTTCCGGAGGACCTCCGCCGCCCCGCTCTGCCGGGAGACCACCGTCGGCACGCCGCGGAGCATGGCCTCCAGCGCCGTGATGCCGAAGGGCTCCGAGACCGAGGGCATGACGTAGACGTCGGCCTCCCCGTAGGCCCGCTCCACGTCGGCGGGGCCGAGGAACCCGGCGAAGTGGACGCGGCTCCCCAGGCCCATGGCCGCGGCCCGCTCGATCATCGGCGGCAGCAGGTCCCCGCCCCCGGCCACGACGAAGCGGGCGTCGGGCGCCTCGCGGGCCACCAGCGCCGCCGCCTGCAGGAACGGCTCGGGCCCCTTCTGGAAGGTGACCCGGCCGAGGAACAGGATCACCGGCCCGGCGAACCTCCGCGGCGGGCGCGGCGGCGGGACCTCGTCCCCGAGGACGGCGGCGTTGTGCACCACCCGGATCCTCGCCGGATCGGCCCCGTACTCGCGGACCACCCGCGCGGCGGTGTACCGGCTCACGCAGATCAGCGCGTCGGCGGCCGCGGCGCCGCGGCGCTCGACGTCCTCGATGCGGGGATGGGCGCGCGGCCCGCCGCGGTCCCGCTCGCAGGAGTGGACGTGGAGGACGAGGGGAACGCCCCGCGCCGCGGCCGCCGCCTCCGCCGCGGGAAAGGTCATCCAGTCGTGCCCGTGGACGAGGTCGTACTCCTCCCCCTCCGCCAGCGCGCCCACCGCCTCCGCGTACCGCTCCACCTCCCCGAAGAGGTCGGCGCCGTAGGAAGCCCCCCCGGGGAGGGAGGGGAGGCGCTGCCGGTAGTCGCCGGCGCCGAGGTAGGGCAGGAGCGCGCTCGCGACGACGCGGGGCGGGGGCGCACCGCAGCCGAGGATCCGCGCGCCGCCCCCGTCCTCGTCCCCGTGGGTCCGGGGAAGGACGAAGGCCACCTCGACGCCGAGGAGCGAGAGGCCCCCGACCAGCCCGCGGCAGGCGGTCCCGAGCCCCCCGGAGATGCGGGGGGGGTACTCCCACCCCAGCATGAGGACCTTCATCAGGAGGCGGCGCCCGCGAGGCGGAGGGCGCGGAGCAGCTCCCCTTCCGCGGGCGCGTGGACGGAGGCGCCGGCCAGCCGATGCGGAGGATCCCCGTCGTACCGCTCGGAGACGAATCCGAGGCAGCGCTCCTCGCGGGCGGGCGCGAACCCCTCGACGAGGGAGCGGATCTCGCGGCGGACCGCGGCGGTCCGCCCCTTCGCGCGGACGAGCGCCTCCGCGTAGAAGCCCACCAGCCAGGGGTGGGCGGCGCCGGCCTCCGGCGCGTCGGGGCGGTAGGCGGGGTCGCGGGGGCTCAGGGTGCGCAGCCCCCGGGGGGTGAGCAGCTCGGCCCGGGCGGCGTCGACCACCGCCGCACGCCTGCTCCGCGTCATCGGGGAGGACCGGAGGGACGCGGCGATCACGGCGGCCGGAGTGACGGCTCCCCCGGGGTCCGGGAGGTCGGCCCCGGGAGCCCGGGCCCTCCCCAGGAGGGACGCGGCCCGGGACCACCAGAAAGCCTCGCCGGTCCCGGCGTAGGTGCGGAGGATCTCCCTGCCCTCCTTCGCCTTCCCCCTGGCCAGCGTGAGCCCGGGGAGGGCGATGAGGGCCTCGCGATCGCTCCCGGCGAGCACGACGCGGCGGCCGTCCACCGTCGCGAGGAAGGCCTCCGCCGGGTGGGGCGCCCTCCTCCGCGCCTCCCTCCGCCAGAGGGCCGCGGGGTCCGCGACGGGCCCCTCGATGGAGGCGGCGGCGACGACCTCGGCCCCGCCGCCGACGGGGACGGCGAGCACCCCCGGGGTGAACTGGTCCTCGCGCCCGCCGTCCTCGAACTCCACCCGCCGGTGCCAGAGGGGCTCCGCGAGGAAGCGCGGCGCCGGGGAGACCGTGATCGAGACCTCCGGGAGGGAGGGGTAGGGGCGCGCCGCGAAGCCCCCCGGGATCGGCCGCGTCCTCGGATCGAGGTGGACGTTCTCCCGCGTCAGCGCCCCGGCCTCGCGGCAGGGCAGGAGCGGGCGCAGCCGCAGCTCCTCGGGCGCGGAGGACCCCGACACGGTCCAGCGCACCAGCACCGTGGACGCGCCCCGGGCCATCCGCACCTCGCGCACCACGGACACGTCGCCGATGCGGTAGGTCGTCCTCGGAGGCGGCCCGGCCTCGAAGAGGTCGAGGAACTGGTGCCCCGCGGGGTGCAGCGTGCCGGCGTACCGCGCCATGGAGAGCGGGAAGGACCGCCCTCCGCCGCGGATCTCCTCCTCGAAGCGGGAGAGGAAGAGGTGCGGGACCGGGTTGCCGCGGAAGGGGGCCAGGAGGAGCCCGTCCCGCCGGTCGGTGTTGCAGTTCAGCACGGTGGAGGAGGCCCAGCCGCCGCGCCCGTCCGTCGCCCGCCATCGCAGGCCCATGGAGGTCCCGAGTTCGAGGAGGCGATCCCGCTCGAGCCGGATCCCCCCCACCCGCTACTCCGCCCGGACTTTCAGGGTCTGCCCGACGAGGTCCAGCATCCAGCGCAGCTCGTCGTAGTCGGGGTGGCGCATCCGGACCCAGGCGTTGGCCATGTAGCCCCCCTCCACGGGCTGGGTCGGCGTGCCGGGGGGCGGGAGGTGGGCGTCGAGGATCCAGGGCTTGAGGCGGGTGAAGATCTCGTCCCTCCCCTCGTATCCCGCGATCCGCCCGTCCCGGTCGGGGCGCAGCGCGATCATCCCGGCGGAGTACTTCCGCGAGGCGCGGCGCTCCGGCTTGCCGCGCACGACCGCCGACGCCCACTCCCGGTAGAGGTCGAACTCGTTCGCGGCGGAGTAGAGGTCCCACACCCGGACCCCCGGCGGCCGGCATCCGATCTCGGAGAACTTCAGCCCCTTCGACCCGAAGAACCACTCCATGTGGGTGGCCGAGGTCCCGATTCCCAGCGCCCCGACCACCTTCGCCCCGAGGGCGTACAACTCGCCGTAGTTCTTCTCCGTCATCCGGTTCGTCACCACGATCTGCGGGGAGACCCAGCGCGTGCGCATGGCGTCGAGGACGTTGGGGTAGTAGTGGGAGACGAAGTCGTGGACCGGCCGCCCGTCCACGGAGAGGGTGTCGTAGAACCCCTCGTGGCCCTCGATGAACTCCTCCACCGCGACGGGAGCCCCGCGGTCCACGCGGGTCTCCGCGATGACGCGCTCGAGGTCCTCCGCGTCGTCGGCGCGGAAGGTGCCCGCGGCCCCGGCGGCGCTCCGCGGCTTGAGGATCACCGGGTAGCCGGTCTCGGCGGCGAAGGCGCGGACCTCCTCCGCCGACGATGCACCCGCGGAGCGGGCCGTCGCCACCCCGGCCGCGCGGAGGGCCTCCTTCATCGCCGGCTTGTCCCGGCAGAGGAAGGCGGTCTCGACGGAGGTGCCGGGGATGCCGGCCTCCCTCCGCACGCGGGCGACGGGGAGGATGTGGGCCTCGACGGTCGCCTCGAGGCGGTCCACCCACCCGCGGGCCTGGACCCGGCGCACGGCGGCCAGCAGCGCCTCCTCGTCGCAGACCGAGGGGACCTGCTCGTAGGCGACGAGGGACTCCCGGAGATCGGCCCCCAGGGCCTCCGGGGGGGATTCCCCGATCCCGGTGACCGCCGCGCCGGCCTCGCGCAGGCCGCGCACGAACTCCCGCTGGTTCACGGGGAATCGCGGCTCGACGAAGATGACGTGCACGGATGCCTCCCTCCCGGCGTCCTGCGGCCCGCGGCCCGAGCCCGATAGTATGCCCCCGTGAAGGCGATTGTATTGCTCGGTCCCCAGCGCCTCAAGCCGACCCTCCTCCCGGCCCTGCGGGCGGCGGGGGCGGAGGGGCCGCTGGCCGCCGTGACCGCGGGCTGGGAGGAGCGCGAGGACGAGGTCGAGCGGCTCGAGGCCCACGTCGGCCGCCCCGTCGTCAACCTCCGGCTCTACCGGCGCGCCGAGGAGGCCATGCTCTCCGACTGGGAGCTCGCCGCCGCCTACCGCGACCGCCGCGCCCGGCTGACGGAACTGGGCGAGCACTTCCGGGCCCGCCTCGCCTACCACTTCAACGCCGCGCGGGCGATGCGGCGGCGCAAGGGGTCGGAGGGGATCCTCGGCCCCGAGCGGGAGGACGCGCTCGCCTCGCTGCGGGCCCTCGACGAGCGCCACTTCGGGCGGCTCGAGGAGGTCCACGCGGAGTTCGAGGAGCGCTGGCGCCCGGCGGAGCGGAAGTCCGTCGCGTCCCGCCGGGAGGAGATCCGCCGCGAGCTCGCCGGGTGCGGGGCCCTGGCGCTGGCCGGGGGGAACGTGGCCGTCCTCGCCCACCGCATGCGGCTGTTCGGGCTCGGCGGCCTCGTCGGGGACCTGCCGGTCTTCGCGTGGTCGGCCGGGGCCATGGCCGCCGGCGAGCGGGTCGTGCTCTTCCACGACAACCCGCCCCAGGGACCGGGGATCCCCGAGACCTTCGGCCGCGGCCTCGGCCTCTACCCCGGGGTCCTGGCGCTCCCCCACGCCGGGCGGAGGCTGCGCCTCGACAACCGCCGCCGCGTCGGCCTCTTCGCGGACCGCTTCGCGCCGAGGATCGGGGTGACCCTCGACGAGGGGGAGGGCTGCGCGTGGGACGGGGAGCGCTGGGCCGCGGCCGCCGGCGGCGCGCGGCGCCTCCTCCCCGACGGGACCCTCGAGGGGTTCCCCTCCCCGTGACCCCCGCCCTCCTCCGCCTCCTGGTCGAGAACGAGCGCGTGGACGACCGCGCCATCGACGAGTTCCTCGCGAGGAATCCCTCCCCCATCGTCGAGGGATCCACGGTGACCTTCCTCTACCGGGGCGCGGCGGACGCCGTGTTCCTGCGCCACTTCGTCTACGGGCTCCCCTCGTCCCAGCCCTTCCGGCGCCACGCCGGCACCGACCTCTGGCACCTCTCCCTCGAGGTCCCCCCCCGCTCCCGCTTCGAGTACAAGCTCGAGGTGGTCCGGGGCCAGGAGCGGCGGCTGGTCCGCGATCCCCTCAACCCCCGCACGGCGTCCGACCCCTTCGGCTCCAACTCCGCGTGCTACTCCAGCGGGTACGAGGCGCCCGAGTGGGCGGAGCCCGACCCCACCGCGCGGCCCGGGCGCCTCGAGGAGATCTCCGTCCCCGCCGGGGCGTTCCCCGAGGCGAGGCCCGTCACCGTCTACCTGCCGGCGCGGCTGCGCGAGTCGAGGCGCTACCCGCTCCTCGTCCTCCACGACGGCCTCGACTACCTCCGGTTCGCGAGCCTCCGGGCGGTCCTGGACAACCTCGCGGGGCGGAGCGAGATCCACGACATGATCGTGGCCCTCACCCCCTCCCCGGACCGGATGCGCGAGTACGCCGCCGACCCGCGGCAGACCCGCTTCCTCGTGGACGACCTCCTGCCGGCCCTCGAGGCGCGCTTCCCGATCTCCTCCGATCCCTCCGACCGGGCGGTCGGGGGGGCGAGCCTGGGCGCCGTGGCCTCGCTGTTCGCCGCGTGGCAGCGCCCCGGGACCTTCGGGGGCCTGCTGCTGCAGTCGGGGTCCTTCGCCTTCACCGACATCGGGCGGGAGGTGCGCAATCCCGTCCTCGAGCCGGTCATGGAGTTCGTGAACGCGTTCCGCGACAATCCCGGCCGCCCCGCCGACCGGGTCTTCCTCACCTGCGGGGTCTACGAGGGGCTCATCTACGAGAACCGCTCGCTCGCGCCGATGCTCCACCGTTCGGGCATGGAGGTGCGGTTCGTCGAGGCGCGGGACGGGCACAACTGGGAGAACTGGCGGGACCGGCTGCGGGAGGGGCTGTCGTGGCTCTTCCCCGGCCCCCTCGGCCTCATGTACGAGTAGGAGGACGGATGGCGGTCGTCACGCGGCGCATCGGCCTCTCCCTCGGGGCGGACATCTGCTGGCCGCTGTGCTACGAGGAGATCGTCCGCCGCCTCGACCTCGAGATCCCGGTGAAGAAGGACCGGGTCCGGTTCGAGGTGAAGCGGGTGACCATCGAGCCCTACTCGCTCCGGCGCGAGGTCCCCTACGACATGGTGATGGACCGGGTCACGCACTGGTTCCACGCCAGCCGCGAGTGGATCAAGAAGGCGATCCTCATGGACGACCTCTACGTGATGAACAACCCCTGGGCCATCCAGGCGATGGAGAAGCACACGACCTACGCCGCCGCGATGCGCCTCGGCTTCCCCGTCCCGGAGACCTGGCTCGTGCCGCCGAAGGACTACGAGTGGACCGAGGACCTCAAGGCCACGCTGAACCGCTACGCGGAGCTGTTCGACCTCGGCGACCTCGGGGACCGCATCGGCTACCCGCTCTTCATGAAGCCCTACGACGGGGGCGCGTGGGTGGGCGTCAGCCGGATCGAGAACGCCGACCAGCTCCGCGCGGCCTACGAGGGGAGCGGGAAGCGCGTGATGCACCTGCAGAGGGCGATCCACCCCTTCGACCTGTTCGTGCGCTGCATCGCGGTCGGCCCCCAGACGCGCTGCATCAAGTACGACGCGGCCGCCCCGCTCCACGCCCGCTACACGACGGAGACGGGCTTCGTCACCGCCGAGGAGCAGTCGGTGCTGGAGGACATGACCCTCACCCTGAACACGTTCTTCGGGTGGGACTTCAACTCGCTGGAGGCCCTGCGCAAGGACGGGGTCTTCCACCCCATCGACTTCGCCAACGCCTGCCCCGACTCCCAGGTGACGTCGCTCCACCGCCACTTCCCATGGCTCGTGAAGGCGAAGGTGCGCTGGTCGATCTTCGTGGCGGCCACGAAGCGGAAGATGCCCATGAACCTCGACTGGGAGCCGTACCTGGCGATCTCCGACCGGCGGGACCTCCCGTTCCGCGAGCGCCTGAGGCAGTACGCGACGATCGCCCGCAAGCGGCTGGATCAGGACCGATTCGAGGAGTTCTGCGGGAAGCACCTGAAGCACCTCGACGAGGTGGCGCACGAGTTCTTCGGGACGCCCGCGGCGAAGGAGGCGGTGCGCCTGAAGGTGGCCGCGCTGTTCCCCGCCCACGAGGTGGAGGAGTTCACGGAGAAGTTCTGGCAGGCGATCCAGGCGTGGCGCGCCGACGAAGGGAGGCCCGCGTGAGCGCGGCGACGGTGGAATCGACGAAGCGCACGGAGAGGATCCGCTCGCGGTTCTGCGACCGGGAGGTCCTGGCGGTCCGCTGGGGGCACTTCGGGACGCCGGTGCTGCTGTTCCCCACGGCCGGCGGCGACGCGGAGGAGTGCGAGCGGTTCAAGATGCTCGTGGTGCTCCGCCCGCTCATCGAGGCGGGGCGCATCAAGGTCTACTCCTGCGACTCCGTCGGCGGGAAGGCGCTGACGGAGCGGAAGGACCAGCCGGCGGGGTACTTCCCGCGGATGCAGAATCTCTTCGACCGGTTCGTCGCCGAGGAGTTCGTGCCGTGGATCCGGGAGGACTGCCGGACGCCGGACATCGGGATCGTGGCGGCGGGCGCCTCCATCGGGGCCTTCAACGCGGTCGCGGCCGTCTGCCGCCACCCGGAGATCT
>CAZWGT010000009.1:0-15290 GCA_964633345.1 uncultured Planctomycetota bacterium | reverse complement strand
AGTGGCTGGAGAAGGAGGACGTGAACCAGGACTTCTACTTCTCGAGCCCGATGCACTTCCTCCCGAACCTCGGCGAGGGGACGGAGCAGTTGAAGAGGCTCCGCGGGCGCTTCGTCCTGCTGGCGACCGGCGAGGGGGACTACGAGGAGCCGGAGTCCTCCCAGCGCATGCAGCGGGTCCTGGAGGCGCGCGGCGTGCCGTGCCGCTACGACTCGTGGGGCAAGGACTACCGCCACGACTGGACCACCTGGCGCGAGATGCTCCCGAAGTACCTGGGGGAGTTGGCCTAGGGCCGGGCACCACCAGGGACTGTCCCTCGACCCGAGCGGAGCGAGGGTCGAGGGGCTGTCCCCGGTTCGGCCTGACGAGGGAGTACACCACCCATGGTGAAGCCCGAGAAGGCGAAGCACGCCCTGCATGCCCTGCAGGCGGTCATCATCAGGGCCCGATCGATGGCCTATGACCTGGGGAATGCCCAGGAACTGGCCGAACTGCTGGATGATGCCGAGTACCTCCCGGACCTGCTGGCAAGGGAGGAGGACGAGACGGAGAACTACCGCCGCATCCTGGAGAAGGTGGCAGGGCGCCACAAGTGCCCGATCCCGCTCCAGTGCTTCGACGGCAAGACGCCGGCGGGAGGATAGCCCGATGGCCGCCTCCGCGGGACCCCATCCCGGGGACGGAACTATCCTTGCATTTCTATAGTCTGACTATAGAATTTCAAGGATGAAAGACCTCCGTCGGCCCCGCCGGACCACCGCCGTCGAACGGGCCCTGCGGGAGTCCCCCGTCTGCGCCCTCCTCGGCCCGCGGCAGTGCGGGAAGACGACCCTGGCCCGGGCCATCGCGGAGAAGCGGCCCGGCTCGACCTTCTTCGACCTCGAGACCGCCTCCGCCCGCCGGGCCCTGGCGGAGCCGGAGATGGCCCTCTCCTCCCTCCGCGGCTTCGTGGTGATCGACGAGATCCAGAGGCTCCCGGGCCTGTTCGAGACGCTGCGACCCCTGGCGGATCGGCGGGGAACCCCCGCCCGGTTCCTCGTCCTCGGCAGCGCCTCGCCCGACCTCGTGCGCGGGGTGTCGGAGACCCTGGCGGGGCGCGTCGGGTTCGTCGATCTCGGCGGCTTCGACCTCACGGAGGCGGGTGCGGCACGGTGGCGCCCGCTCTGGCTGCGCGGAGGGTTCCCTCGCTCCTTCCTCGCGAAGGACGACGCGGCGAGCCTCCGCTGGCGGAGGAACTTCGTCCGCTCCTGCCTGGAGCGGGACATCCCGGGCCTCGGCATCGGCATCCCCCCGGAGACCCTGCGGCGCTTCTGGATGATGCTCGCCCACTACCACGGGCAGACCTGGAACGGGGCGGAGCTGTCCCGCTCCCTCGGCGTGGGCGAGGTGACGGTGCGGCGATACCTCGACGTTCTGACGGGGACCTTCCTCGTGCGGCAGCTCCAGCCCTGGTTCGAGAACCTCTCGAAGCGGCAGGTCCGGGCCCCCAAGGTCTACGTCCGGGACACGGGGCTCCTGCACGCGCTGCTGGGGATCGGCACCGACATGGACCTCCTCGGCCACCCGAAGATGGGCGCCTCGTGGGAGGGGTTCGCCCTGGAGCAGGTGCTCTCCCTCTCGCCCGGCGTGGAGGCGTACTTCTGGGGGACCCAGGCGGGGGCGGAACTCGACCTCCTCGTGATGCACGGGGGGAAGCGCTACGGGGTCGAATTCAAGTACGCCGACGCCCCGGCGATGACGAAGTCCCTGCGCGTGGCGCTGGAGGACCTGGGGCTCGAGAAGGCGTGGATCGTGCACCCCGGGGAGGCGGCCTACCGCGTCCACGAGAGGGTGGAGGTGATCCCGCTGGCGGGGATCGCCGGCACGCTTCCCTTCGCCGGCTAGGGCTCCCGCATCCGCGCCAGCTCGTCCGACGCGAACCAGTCGTCCAGCACGTGGGGACCGACGCGGCCGAGGACGGGGCCGAACCGCTGCTCCGCGTCCGCACCGTCCTTCGCGTCGAGCAGCACCAGCGCCCGCGTCCCGTCCAGCCGTGCGAACAGGAGGACCCATGGATTCCCGTTCAGCACCCCCCGCGCCGCCTCGCCGTCCTCGGCGACGAGAAGGGCGTAGGGCCGCGCCCCCTCGCCGGGGCTCGGCGTCCGCCCCTCGGCCTTCGCCCGGGCGTCCCGCGCGAGGGCGCGCTCCAGCGCCGCGGCGAGGGGGGCGTCGGTGACGAGGTCGTGGAACTCGAGGACGAACACCCCCGCCGCGACGGTCGGGTCCGTCGAGGCCCACGCCTCCGCCTCGGCGCGATCGCCCGTGGCCAGGATGAACAGCCCGCGCAGCGCCGGGTCGTGCCGCTGCTTCCCGAACGGGCCCGCCACGACGAGCTTCCGCTCCTGCGCGAGGCGCCCCATGTTCTCGAAGTGGCCGGCGAAGGCCTTCTTGTTCGCCTCCGCGTCGAGCTTCCCGCTCATCGGCCCGGTCTTGAGGAACACCAGTGTGTGTGTGGTCTTCTCCGGATCGGGGGCGACCGTGGCGCACCCGGCGAGGAGGAGGGCGAGCAGGGGGGGCGCGAACCTCAATGCCACACTCCCAGGAGCACCCCGTAGATCGTGTACTGGATCCCGTGGTAGCCCGCGTCGATGGCCCAGAGCCGGAAGGGCCGTCCCGCGAAGGCGTAGTTGATGCCGAAGGAGGTCGCGGCGATGCCGGCCCCCGCGAGGAACCCGCCGTGGACCGCGTGGCGCCACTCCGGCCTCGGACCGAGGAGGACCGCCAGCGCGAAGACCCCGATCGCCGAGGCGAGGTGCGCGATCGCGAACACCTTCCCCGGGTGGGCGTGCTTGTCGTCCTTGCACTTGCCCTGGATGACGTCCTCGGAGAACCCCGCCGCCCGCGCCCACGTGACGCCGAAGAGCCTCTTCGAGTACCAGAGCCCCCCGAAGGCCATGCTCGCCACCGCGCCCACCGGCACGACCCACCAGTTGATCTCGGGCATCGCCCCTCCTACGCCAGCCCCTCGTACAGCGCCACGTACTCCCCGATGCGGCGCTCCCACGAGAAGTCCTCCGCCATCCCCCGCCGCACGAGGCCGAGCCAGGCGGCGCGGTCCCGGAACGTCCGCAGCGCCATCTCGAGCGCCCAGCGCATCCCCGTCGGGGTGAAGTGGTCGAAGACGAAGCCGGTCCCCTCGTCCTTGCGGGGGTCGAACTGCCGCACGGTGTCGGCCAGCCCCCCCGTCTTCCGCACGATCGGCACCGTCCCGTACCGCTGGCTGTACATCTGGTTCAGGCCGCAGGGCTCGAACCGCGAGGGCATGAGGAACACGTCCGCCCCGGCCTCGACCAGGTGGGCCCCCGCCTCGTCGTAGCCGGACCGGTAGGAGGCCTTCCCCGGGAACCGCCGCGCCAGGCCCCCGAAGAACTCCTCGTACCGCGCCTCCCCCGAGCCGGTGACCGCCAGCCGGCAGTCTTCCCGCTCCAGCACCGAGGGCAGCACGTCGAACAGCAGGTCGAACCCCTTCTGCGCGGTGAGCCGCGACACGATCCCCAGCACCGGCCCCTCCGGGTCGGGCGCGAGGCCGCGGGACGCGAGCAGGGCGTCGCGGCACTCCGTCTTCCCCGAGAGGTCCTCCGCGGAGTAGCGGGCCGGGAGGAGGTCGTCCGTCTCCGGCGACCAGACCCGCGTGTCGATCCCGTTCACGATCCCCGCCACGGACCGCCGCCGCGCGCGGAGCCAGGGGTCGAGGCCCATCCCCAGCTCCTCCTCCTGGATCTCCCGCGCGTAGGTCCGGCTCACGGCGGTCACCGCGTCGGCGTGGAGGATCCCCGTCTTGAGGAAGCCGAAGCGCCCGCGCCGGAGATCCTCCCCGTCGAGGAACCCCTCCGCGCCGGCGAGGCCGAGTTCCTGCAGCGCCTTCGCGGGGAACACCCCCTGGTACCCGAGGTTGTGGATCGTCAGGACCGTCCGCGTCTCCCGGAAGAGGGCGTCCCAGGCGTAGATCGTCTTCAGCTGCAGGGGCACGAGGGCCGCGTGCCAGTCGTGGCAGTGGAAGACCTGGGGCGCCCAGCCCATCCGCTGGCAGGACTCGATGGCGGCGGCGCCGAGGAACGCGAAGCGCAGGTGCTCGTCCCCGTCGGCGGCGTAGATGCCCCGGCCGGCGTAGAGGGCGGGGCAGGAGACGAAGTAGACCGGGGGCCCGCCGCCCGGGAGCGGGGAGGTGTAGAGCGTGAAGGCGAAGGTCCGATCCCCCATCCGCAGGGGCACGTCCTGGGCGAAGGTGACCGGGGTGAACTTGAGGCCGTCCCGCTCGATGGAGCCGTAGAGCGGCAGGAAGGGGCGCACGTGGTGGCCCGCCGCGTCGAGGTAGCGCGGGAGCGCCCCGGCCACGTCGCCGAGGCCCCCCGTCTTGGCGAAGGGGGCGAGTTCGGAGGCGACGAACGCGATCCGCAGGCCCACGGTCAGACCACCGTGCCGGGGGGGAGCACGGAGCCCTTCGGCACGACGATGACGCCGCCCCGGATGTGCCAGCCCGGCCCGTCGGCCTCCTGCACGCCGGCCTCGTTGAGGAGGATCGACCCGTCGCCGATGCGGGCGCCGAGGTCCACGATGGCGCGGCGGATCCGGCAGTCCCGCCCGACGCCGAGCGGCACCGGCGCCGAGCCCTCCTCCTCGTAGTGCTTGGCCCCCATCACGATGGAGCCCTCGAGGACCGCCCCCTCGCGCACGACGGCGCGGATGCCGACGATGCAGTCGGTGATCCGGCTCTCCGAGAGGATCGACCCCTCGCACAGGATCGACCGCTCGACGGCGCAGCGGTTGATCTTCGTGCCCGGGAGGAAGCGCGGGTGGGTGTAGATCGGCCGGTCGGCGCTGTAGAGGTTGAGCGGCGGGAGCGGGAGGGTGAGGTCGAGGTTCGCCTCGAGGAACGAGGGGATCGTCCCGATGTCGCGCCAGTAGCCGGCGTAGTTCCACGCGAAGCAGCGCCGGCGGTGGATCGCCCCGGGCAGGATCTCCTTCCCGAAGTCGGCGGCCTGCCCCTCGGAGAGGACCTCCCGGAGCACGCCGGTGCGGAAGACGTAGATCCCCGTGGAGGCCAGCAGCGAGCCGGGGGGGGCGTCGATCCCCAGCGCGCCCATCGCCGCGGGGTCGGGGGCGAGGGAGTCGAGGACCGCGGGGTCCCTGGGCTTCTCCACGAACTCGACGATCCGGCCCTCGCGGTCCACCCGCAGGAGCCCCAGTCCCGGGGCCTGCTCCCGCGGGACCGCGGAGACGGCGACGGTGACGTCGGCGTCCGCCTCCCGGTGGCGGGCCACGAACCGCCGCAGGTCCATGAGGTAGAGCTGGTCCCCGGAGAGGATGAGCACGTCCCGGGGCGAGGTGACGAGGAGGTGCCCCAGGTTCTGGCGGACGGCGTCGGCGGTCCCCTGGTACCAGTCGCGGTTCTCCAGGGTCTGCTCCGCCGCGAGGATGTGCACGAACCCACCGCGGAAGAAGTCGAAGCGGTAGGTCTGGGAGATGTGGCGGTGGAGGCTCGCGCTGTTGAACTGCGTGAGCACGTGGATCCGGTCGAACCCCGCGTGGAGGCTGTTGCTGATGGGGACGTCGATGAGGCGGAACTTCCCCCCCAGGGGGACCGACGGCTTGGCCCGGTCCCGGGTGAGGGGCCAGAGCCGGGCCCCCTGCCCTCCTCCGAGGATGGCCGTCACCACGTCGTTCATGCTCCCTCCGCCCGGGGACTGTCCCCGGGCCCGGCGAAGCCGGGCCCGGGGGCTGTCCCTGGTTCTCGCCTTCCGGAAGGCCGCACCGGGGACAGTCCCCCGGCAGGAAGAACCGGGGACAGTCCCCGGGGGATTCCCGGGCCCCAGAGGGTAACCTTGCCGCCCGTGCCCGGCCAAGGGCGAGGGGGAAGGCGGATGACGAGAGTCGTCTTCGCGGCGCCGTTCCTGATGGAGGCCACGAGGCGCTTCGTGGACTCCGTCGCCGCCCTCCCCGAGGTGGAGCTGGGCCTCCTGACCCAGGAGCCCCTCGAGAAGGTCCCGCCCGAGCTGCGGGCCCTCCTCGCGGCGCACTGGCGCGTCGCCGACGCCCTCGACCCGGACCAGATCGAGGCCGGCGTCCGCGGCCTCGCCGGGCGGATGGGCGGCGTGGACCGCCTCCTCGGGACCCTCGAGCAGGCCCAGGTCCCCCTCGCGCGGGCCCGGGAGCGCCTCGGCCTCCCCGGCCTCGGCGTCGTGGCGGCGGAGAACTTCCGGGACAAGGCGCGGATGTAGACCGCGCTCCGCGCCGCGGGCCTGCCCTGCGCGCGCCACGCGCTCGCCGGGACGCGGGAGGAGGCGCACCGCTTCGCCGCCTCCTCCGGCTTCCCCCTCGTGGTGAAGCCCCCCGCCGGGGCCGGGGCGAAGTCCACCTTCCGGGTGGACGACGCGCGGGAGCTCGACGAGGCGCTGGCCATGGCGCCGCCCTCCCCGGAGCGGCCCGTCCTCCTCGAGGAGTTCGTGGTCGGCCGCGAGCACTCCTTCGAGGCGGTGACCCTCCGCGGGAAACCGGTCTGGCACTCCCTCAGCCGCTACGACCCCACCCCCCTCGAGGTCCTGCGCGAGCCCTGGATCCAGTGGTGCGTGCGGATCCCCCGGGAGATCGACGACCCCGCCTACGACGACGTGCGCCGGGCGGGGTACCGGGCCCTCGAGGTCCTCGGCATGGAGGGGGGCGTCTCCCACATGGAGTGGTTCCGCCGGCCCGACGGGACGCTGGCCATCTCGGAGATCGCCGCCCGCCCCCCCGGCGCCCAGATCTGCTCCCTCGTCTCCTGGGCCCACGACGTCGACTTCCACGCCGCCTGGGCGCGGTCCGTCGTCTTCGACGCCTTCGACCCCCCACCCCGGAGGTACGCCGCCGGCGCCGCCTACCTCCGCGGCCAGGGCACGGGCCGGGTCTCGGAGATCCGCGGCCTCGCGCAGGCGCAGGAGGAGCTGGGGAGCCTCGTCGTCGAGGTCCGCCTCCCCCGCGCCGGCCAGTCCCCCTCCGGCTCCTACGAGGGGGAGGGCTACGTCATCCTCCGCCACCCCGAGACGGAGGTCGTGGACGCGGGCCTCCGCCGCCTCGTGACCCTGCTGCGCGTGGGACTCTCCCCGGAGGGCGCATGAAGGTCCTCTTCCTCTCGCCCGGCTACCCCGCCGAGATGCCCTTCTTCGTCCGCGGACTGGCCGCCGTCGGGGCGGAGGTCCTCGGCCTCGGGGACTCCGCCCCGGGCTCCCTCCCGGAGATGACCCGGAAGCACCTCTCCCACTACCTCCACCTCGGCTCCCTGTGGGACGAGGCGGCGACGGTCGAGGCGGTGCGGAACTGGGGCCCCGCCCGCGGCCTCGACCGGGTGGAGTGCCTCTGGGAGCCGGGGATGATCCTCGCGGCGAAGATCCGCGCGGCCCTGGGGCTCCCGGGGATGACCGAGGAGCAGACGATCCCCTTCCGCGACAAGGAGGAGATGAAGCTCGTCCTCGACCGGGCCGGGATCCGCACGCCGCGCCACCGCCGGGCCCGCACGGAGTCCGAGGTCCGCGCCGCCGCGGAGGAGATCGGCTTCCCGATCATCGTCAAGCCCATCGACGGGGCCGGATCCCTCGACACCTTCCGCGTGGACGGCCCCGTGGACCTCGACCGGGCGCTCGCCCGCACGCGCCACGTGGCGGAGATGAGCGTCGAGGAGTTCGTCGAGGCCGAGGAGTACACCTACGACACCATCTGCTCCGGCGGCTCCATCCTCCACTACAACCTCTCCTGGTACCGCCCCCGCCCCCTCGTGGCGAAACTCCACGAGTGGGTCTCCAGCCAGACCATCGCGCTCCGCGACGTGGACGACCCCGTGCTCGCCGGCGGGCGGGCCATGGGGCCGCGGGTGATCGAGGCCCTCGGGTTCAAGGACGGCTTCACCCACATGGAGTGGTTCCGCCGCCCCGACGGCGAGGCGGTCTTCGGCGAGATCGCCTGCCGCGCCCCCGGGGCGCGGAGCACGGAGATCATCAACTACTCCTGCGATTTCGACTGCTGGACCGCCTGGGCCGAGGCGGTCTGCCACGGGCGCATCACCCAGCCCGTGGAGCGGAGGTACAACGCCGCGATGATCTTCAAGCGGGCCCGCGGGGAGGGGCGCATCCGGCGGATCGAGGGCCTGGAGCGGATCCTCTCCTCCTTCGGGGAGCACGTGGTGTCGGTGGATCTCCTCCCCATCGGCGCGAAGCGGCGGGACTGGAAGGCGACGCTGGTCTCCGACGGCTGGGTCATGCTGCGCCACCCCTCCCTCGAGGCGACCCTCGAGATGTGCGACCGGGTGGCGACCGACCTCCAGCTCTACGCGGGGTGAGCATGGCCGACAAGTACGCCGTGGACGAGGGGCAGCAGCTGCGCGACTTCACGCGCCGGCTGCTCGCCGACCTCCGCGCCCTGGAGCGGATGCTCCAGGAGGGGGTCTTCGAGACCGGGGTCCGCCGCATCGGGGCGGAGCAGGAGGTCTTCCTCGTGGACCGGGACGGGAACCCCGCCTGCGCGGTCCAGCGGATGCTCGAGGCCTTGCAGGACCCCCACTTCGTCACCGAGGTCGCGCAGTTCAACCTCGAGGCGAACCTCGACCCCCAGGAGTTCGGCGGGGACTGCCTCTCGCGGATGGAGCGGCAGCTCGACGGGCTCCTGGCGAAGGCCCGCGCCGCCGCCGGCCCCCTCGGCCTGCGCGTGATGATGACGGGGATCCTCCCCACGATCCGCAAGGCCGACCTCGCGCTGGAGAACATGACGCCCATCCCGCGCTACCACGCGCTCAACCGCGCGATGACGCGCCTGCGCGGCCGGGAGTTCGAGTTCACGCTGAAGGGGGTGGACGAGCTGCACCTCCGCCACGACTCGGTGATGGTGGAGGCCTGCAACGCCTCCTTCCAGGTGCACCTGCAGGTGGACCCGGCCGACTTCGCGCGCACCTACAACGCCGCCCAGGTCGTGGCGGGCCCGGTGCTGGCGGCCTGCACGAACTCGCCGCTGCTGTTCGGCCGGCGCCTCTGGCAGGAGACGCGCATCGCGCTCTTCCAGCAGTCCGTGGACGTGCGCGGGCGGACGGGGCGGGAGTCGGCCCCCCGGGTGGACTTCGGGACGCGCTGGGTGAAGTCCTCGGTGCTGGATCTCTTCCAGGAGGGGGTGTCGCGCCACCGGGTGCTGATCGCGACGGAGCCGGAGGAGCACCCCGACCGCAAGCTCGACCGCGGGGAGATGCCGGAGCTGCGCGCCCTGCGGCTGCACAACGGGACGATCTACCGCTGGAACCGGGCCTGCTACGGGGTCATCGACGGGAAGCCGCATCTCCGCATCGAGGCGCGGATGCTGCCCTCGGGCCCCTCGGTCCCCGACGAGATCGCCAACGCCGCCTTCTGGCTCGGGCTGATGCAGGCGGTGCCGGCGGAGTTCGGGGACGTGACGGAGCGGATGTCCTTCGACGACGCGAAGGCGAACTTCCTGAACGCGGCGCGCCAGGGGCTCGGGGCCTCGCTGACGTGGCTCGACGGGGAGGTGCACCCGGCCCCCGCTCTCCTCGTGGGGACGCTGATCCCGCTGGCGCGCCGGGGGCTCCAGAAGGCCGGGGTGGACTCGCCGGACGCGGAGCGGTGCCTGTCGATCATCGAGGAGCGGGTGAAGTCGGGCTGCACGGGCTCGCGCTGGATGCAGAAGTCGTTCCAGGACATGGCCAGCCACGGGACGGAGAGCGAGCGGCTGCACGCGCTGACGGCCGCCATCGCGGACCGGCAGGAGCAGGGGCTGCCGGTCTCGCGCTGGCCCTTCGCGCGGCTGCAGGAGGCGGGGGGCTGGGAGAAGAACTACCTGAAGGTCGAGCAGTTCATGTCCACGGACTTCGTGACGGTGCAGGAGGGGGATCCCGTCGAGCTGGTGGCCGACCTGATGCTGTGGGAGCGGGTGCGGCACGTGCCGGTGGAGGACGAGGAGCACCGGATCGTCGGGCTCGTCTCCTACCGCGGGGTGCTGCGCGCGCTGCGCAAGCCGGACGGCGGCGCGGTGGCGGTGTCGGAGATCATGAAGAAGGACCCGTGGGTCATCGCGCCGGATTCCTCGACGCTGGCGGCGGTGGAGATCATCCGGAAGAACGACGTGGGGTGTTTGCCTGTGGTGAGGGACGGGCGGCTCGTCGGGGTGGTGACGCTCAAGAACTTCATGGGCATCGCGGCGGAGCTGCTGGAGCAGAAGCTGAAGGGGTGAGGCGGTCCCTGTGACGCGCCGCGCCTTTCCGTTCCCCCTCCCCGGACGGCGGGAGGACGATGGCGCCAGCGGTCCCCTCCCGGCGGAGACCCGGACCGCGCAGGAGGGCCGGCCATGCGGTCCGTCCGCATCGTCTCCGCCTTCGTCCTAGCCGTCGCCGTAGCTGCCTGCAGGACGACCTCTCCACCGCCGGCGCCGAGCCCCGCCTCCGATCTCGTGCTCCCCCCCGGCGACGTCGCACGGGGCCGCGAGGCTTTCCTCGAGCTGGGGTGCAACGCCTGCCACACGGTGCGGGGGGGCGGCTTCCCGGCCCCGACGGTGGACCCGCCCATGCCCTTCGTGCTCGGGGAGCGCTGGGGGGCGCCGCCGAGCGACGCCTGGCTCGTGACGTCCCTCGTCAACCCCTCCCACGAGATGCTGCCGGGCCACCTCGTGCTGTTCCACGGGAGCGGCATGGTCTACCGGATGAAGGACTACTCCCGGACCATGACCGTCGGACAGATGGCGGACCTGGTGGTGTTCCTGCAGAGCCTGGCCGGGCCGTAGCAGGAGCCCTAGGCGCCGACCGCCGCCGCCGTCGCCACCGCGTCCCGGCAGCAGAGGTTCATCGCGATCCCCCGGTAGGAGTTCCCCGTCAGGAACAGCCGCGGGTGGGACGCCCGCACCTCCTCGAGCCGGGCCAGGCGCTCCCCGTGCCCCACCGTGTACTGCGGGATCCCCTGCATCCACTTGAACACCCGCACCTCCGTCGGCTCGGCGTCGATGGTCATCGTGCGCCGCAGATCCTCGCGGACAAGGGCGACGATCTCCTCGTCGAGGAGGTTCGCCAACTCCGGCGACCGCGCCCCCCCCACCATCGCCCGCAGCAGCACCTCCCCCGACGGCGCCCGCCCCGCGAACACCGACGAATCGAACAGCACCCCCAGCATCCGGCAGGGCTCCCCCCCCGGCACCAGGAACCCGAACGCATTGAGCGCCTTCGGCGCCGCCGACTCCGGGTACCGCAGCGACACCACCACCACCGGCGCCATCGGGATCGATTCCAGGATCGGCCGGAAGCGCGGATCGAATCGCCCCAGCAGCATCGCCGCGTCCGGGGCCGGAGAAGCGACCACCACCGCGTCCACCCGGAACGTCTCCCCGTCCGCCGACTGCACGACCCACTGCTCCGCCTCGCGCTTCAGCCCCATCGCCCGCTTGCTCGTCCGGATCGAGCCCTGGAGCCGCTCCGCCAGCGCGTCCGTCAGCACCTGCATCCCCCCGTCGAACGTCGTCAGCGTCCCGCCCGGCCCGAACGGGGAGCCCCCGCCCTCCTTCTTCTTCTTGAGCATCGCCCGGATGAGGCTCCCGTGCTCCCGCTCCATCTCCCGCATCTTCGGGAAGGCGCTGGCCAGCGAGAGTTCCCGCGAATTCCCCGCGAACACCCCCGCCACCAGCGCGTCCACGAGGATGCGCGCCGGCTCCTCCCCGATGCGGCGCTTCGCGAAATCGAAGACCGATTCGTCCCCCTCCGGCGCCTTCTTCGCGAAGGGCTCCCAGAGGATGCGCACTTTCGATCGGAACGAGAGCAGCCCCGATTGCAGGAACTCCTTCTGGCTCCCCGGGAGCTTCCAGAGCCCCTTCCCGCGGAAGAGGTACCGGTGGGCCGCGGAGGCTTCCGCCCTGCGGAGGCGCCCCTCGAGTCCCAGTTCCCGGACCAGGTCGAGCGTCTCCGGCACGTTGTCGAGGAACCCGTTGGGACCCCGCTCCCGGACGCAGTTCCCGTCGGTGTCGGTGCGGATCTTCCCGCCGGCTCTCGATTCGCTTTCCAGCAGGAGCACCTCGTGCCCCGCCTTCTTCAGGTGGTGGGCCGTCGCGAGGCCCGAGATCCCCCCGCCGACGACGCAGACCTTCACAGCCGCTCCTCCACCATGTCGGCCAGGGCCCTGATGAACGTCGGGTCGACGTTCAGGGCCGGCACGCGGATGAACTCCTCGATGCCGGCCGCCTTCGCCACTCCGCCGTAGAGCATCTCGATCTCGAAGAGCGTCTCGATGTGGTCGGAGACGAAGGAGATCGGCACCACCACCACCGCCTTCACCCCCGCCGCGCCCAGCTCCCGCACCACGACGTCGGTGTCGGGCTCCAGCCACTGCACCGGCCCCGCCCGGCTCTGGAAGGAGAGGCGGACGGGGTTCGGGACCCGCAGGCGCGCCATCACCGCGTTCTTCGTCCGCTCGATGTGGTCCACGTAGGGATCGCCGTCGTCGACGAAGTGCTTCGGCAGGCCGTGGGCGCTGAAGAGGATCGTGGCCCCGTCCCTGCGGGCCGGGCTCACGCGTCGGAGCGCCTGCCGCACCGTGCCCGCCAGCGCCTCGACGTACCCCGGGTGGTCGGGGAACTCCCGGACGGGATCGAGCCACGGAAGGTCGCCGCCCGCGCGGTGCAGGTCGTTGAGGGACGACCCCGTCGTTGCCATCGAGTAGTGCGGGTAGAGGGTGAGGGCCACGCCCCTCGTGCAGCCGGCGCGGCGGAAGGAGGCGATCGCGTCCTTCGCCCGGGGGCTGGCGTAGCGCATCGCCGGGAGGACCCGCGCCCGCACGCCGCGGCGCGCCAGCTCCGCCTCCAGCGCCGCCCCCTGGGCGACGGTCGTCCGCAGGAGCGGCGAGCGCCCCCCGATGAGGCGGTAGTTCTCGATCACCTCCTCGATCCGGGAGCGGACGATCATCCGCGCGATCAGCGGCTGGAGGAACGGGAACGGGGAGAGCCGGATGATCTCCCGGTCGGCGAACAGCTCCATCAGGAACGGGCGGATCCCGTCGAGGGACCAGGGCCCCCCGAGGTTGAGCAGCGCCACGCCCACGTCCGCGACGGGCGTCGGGCTCACACGGTCCTCGAGAACACCGGCCGGTCGCCGGTCTTCGCCCGGAGGTGGCGGTCGAAGATCATCGCGAGGTTGCGGACGAACAGCGAGCCCGTCGGGGTGACCTCGATCGCCGCCGGCGTCACCTTCGCGAACCCGTGGGCCTCGGGCCCCTCCCGCAGTTCCCGGATCTCCGCCGCGTACTCCGCCGCGAACTCCCGCCCGAACCGCCGCTCCCACTCCGGGACGTCGAGGTGGAAGTTGCACATGAGGGCGAGGATGACCGCGCGGCGCCGCTCGTCGTCGGCGTCGAGCGCGTAGCCGCGCTCCACGGGGATCTCCCCCGCGTCGAGGGACTCGTAGTACTTCGTGAGGCTCTTGTGGTTCTGCACGAAGGCCCCGGAGACCTCGCCGATGGAGGACATGCCGAAGCCGACCATGTCCGGGGCGGGGCGCGTCGTGTAGCCCATGAAGTTGCGGTGGAGGACGCGTCCGCGGGCGGCGACGGAGAGCTCGTCCTCGGGCAGGGCGAAGTGGTCCATCCCGATGGCCTGGTAGCCGGCCTCGAGGAACTTCGCGCGCGCGTGGCCGTAGAGGCGGAGCTTCACGTCCGGCGAGGGCAGCTCGTCGGGGCGGATGAGGCGCTGGTTGCGCTTCATCCACGGGACCATGGCGAAGGAGTAGACCGCCAGCCGGTCGGGGCGGATGCCGACGACCTGGTCGATGGACCGGAGGAACCCCTCCTCCGTCTGGCGGGGCAGGCCGTAGACGAGGTCCACGTTCACCGAGTGGTACCCGAGGCGGCGGGAGATCGCCACGAGGTCGCGCGTCATCTCGAAGGGCTGCTCGCGGTGGATGGCGTCCTGCACGTCGGCGTCGAAGTCCTGCACCCCCATGGAGACGCGGTTGAAGCCCAGCTCCCGGAGCAGCTCCATCTGGTCGGCCGTCGTCACGCGCGGGTCCACCTCGAGGGCGACCTCGGCGTCGGGCTCCAGCGTGAAGTGCTCCGCGAACTTCCCGAAGAGCCGCCGGATCTGCTCCAGGTCGAGGTAGGTCGGCGTCCCCCCGCCCCAGTGGAACTGCTTCACGCGGCGCCGGTCCCCCAGCAGCGGCGCCACGAGGTCGATCTCCCGCAGCAGGTACCCCATGTACTTCTCCGACACCCGCGGGTTGCGCGTGATGAGGACGGTGCATGCGCAGAAGGAGCAGCGGGAGCGGCAGAAGGGGATGTGCGTGTAGAGGGAGAGCGGGAGGTCGGGCCGCCGCGCCGCCGCGGCGAGGCGCTCCCGGTAGGCGGCGGGACCGAAGGACTCGGTGAACTCCACCGCGGTGGGGTACGAGGTGTAGCGCGGGCCCGCCCGGTCGTACCTCTTCAGGAGGTCCGCGGTCACCTGGGCGGTGAGGAGTTCCGTCACAGGCTCCTCACCGTGTCGATCATCGTCGCCACCGCCTCGACGGGCGTGTCGGGCCAGATCCCGTGGCCGAGGTTGAAGACGAACCCCGTCTTGCCGCCCTGGAGGAGCACGCGCTCGGTCTCCTCCACGATGCGGTCCTTCCCGGCGAAGAGGATCGCCGGGTTGAGGTTCCCCTGCAGGGCCGTCCCCGGCCTCACCATCGACCGCACGTCGCCGAGCGGGGTGCGGTGGTCCACGGACAGCGCGTGCACGCCGGTCATCGAGGCGTCGGCGAACTGGTGGGGCGCCCCGCCGGCGTAGAGGATCACGGGGACGCCGAGGTCGGCCACCCCCTCGACGACCGCCTCGATGTACGGCTGGTCGACGGCCTGGTACTCCCGGCGGGAGAGGAGCGGGCCCCACGTGTCGAAGATCTGCACGGCGTCCGCCCCCGCCTCGATCTGCATGCGGAGGTACGAGATCGTCGCCGCGGCGATCTTCCCGAGGAGCAGGTGGAGGACCTCCCCGTCGGCGTACATCATCCGGCGGATGGCCTGGGCCTCCCCCTTCCCGCCGCCCCCCTCGACGAGGTAGGACGCGACGGTGAAGGGGGAGCCCGCAAAGCCGAGCAGCGCCGTGCCCGGGGGGAGGTCCTTCCGCACCAGGCGCAGGGTCTCGCCGACGAAGCCGGTGTCGCGCAGGGGGTCGAGGGGGCGGAGCGCCTCGACGGCGGCGCGGGTGCGGATGGGCGCCGCCATCACCGGTCCCGGGTCGAAGGTCAGGCCGACCCCCATGCCGAGCAGCGGCGTCATGAT
>CAZWGT010000008.1:0-27500 GCA_964633345.1 uncultured Planctomycetota bacterium | reverse complement strand
GCGGAACTTCCCCTCCTTCACCATGCGGGCGAGGTCGCGGTTGGTGGCGGAGAGGATGCGGACGTCGACGCGGAGGGTGGCCTTTCCCCCCACCCGCCGGACCTCCCCCTCCTGGAGGACGCGGAGGAGCTTCTTCTGCATGTCGAGGCTCATGTCCCCGACCTCGTCGAGGAAGAGCGTCCCCCCGTCGGCCCGCTCGAAGATGCCGTCCTCGGCCCGGTCGGCCCCGGTGAACGCCCCCTTCTCGTGGCCGAACAGCTCGTTCTCGACGAGGGCGTCGGGGACGGCGGCGCAGTTCTCCACGACGAAGGGCTTCCCGGAGCGGGGCCCGTTGAAGTGGACCGCGCGGGCGACGAGCTCCTTGCCCGTCCCGGACTCCCCCTCGATGAGGACGGGGACGGCGGACTCGGTGACCTTGTCCACGAGGCCGAGCAGGGTGCGCATCGGCGCGGAGCGGCCGACGATGCGGTCGTACTGGAACTTCAGCTGCAGTTCGCTCCGGGCGCGGGCGGCCTCGACCTTGGCGGTCTGCAGCTCCAGGGTCCGGTCCCGGAGCGCCTCCTCGAGGCGGCGCGAGGTGTCGGCCAGCTCGGCGGTGCGCGCCCGGGTGGAGAGGGCGAGGCTCCCCTGGTCGGCCAGCGCCTCGAGCAGCGCCGCGGCCCGGGCGTCGAAGGCGCCGGTCCGGCGATCGAGATAGAGGAGCCCGGTGACCCCGGCCTCCCCGCGGAGCGGCACGCACAGCAGCGCCCGGTGGGCCCCCCCGTCCCCCTCGTGGCGGAGCGACCGGCCGGTGGCCAGGACGCGGCGCGCCGCGGCGGTCCACTGGTCGCGGTCCGCGGCCGCGCCGCCGCGGTCGCGCCGGATGTGGACCCGCCCCTCCTCCTTCCCGCGCAGGACGACGAGCCCCCGCTCCGCGCCGGTCAGGTCGGTCGCGGCGTCGAGGACGAGGTCGAGGAGCCGGTCCTCGTCCGCCTCGCGGGCGAGGCGCTTGTTGATGTCGAGGATGCGCCGCAGCGCCCGCGCCTCCTCCTCGCCCGTGGAACCCGGCGCGCGCAGCATCTCCGTGGAGAAGCCGATCGAGGAGAACCCGGGGACCGCGTCAGGGACTGGCCCCGGGACTGGCCCCGGTTCTTCCTGCCGGGGGCCTGTCCCGGGTGTCTCCGCCCCCGGCCCCACGAGCGCCGAATCCGGAGGCAGCGGCGGCGGCGGCGGCAGATCCGGCGCCGCGATCCTCCTCCCCGTGAGGATCGCGTCGAGGGTGACGTGGGTCTTCCCGAAGGTCAACCGGTCCCCGACCCGCACCTCCGCTTCGTCGGCGACCGGCTTCCCGTTGAGCCACGTCCCCCCGCCCCGCCCGGAGGTGGTCATGCGGAGGGAGGAGCCGTTCCTTTCGAGGGAGGCGTGGAACCTGCCGACCTCGGGGTCCTTGAGGGGGAGGGTGCAGCCGGCCGCCCGGCCGATGGTGAGGTAGTCGAGGTCCACCTCGATGGAGCGGACGGATTCGGCGTCCTCGACGCGGAGACGGATCACGCTCGGGCCCTCGACCGGCGACTGGCAACCAAGGTACCAGTTGGTTACCGGGTTGCAAGTCGGGGCGAGTGACCGCCGTGACTCCACCCCCGCGCCGCTCCACGTCTTATGCTTCCTGTTGGAGGTGCACCATGGCGGACAACCGGAGGCACTCCCCCCGCATCCACAGCCTGAACTTCGTGGCCGAGGAGGGCCTGATGTTCCGCACCCTCGACGTCTCGCGCGAGGGGATGATGCTGGAGATGGGATCCCCGCCGCCGCTCGGCAGCCGCCTGGACCTGCAGGTCGCCTTCGGGGAGACGATCCTCCGCCTCCCGGCCCGGGTCGTGCGCCACGAGCTCCTCGAGAAGCACCGCGTCGGCGTGGGCGTGCGGTTCGAGGGGCTCGACGCCGCCGCGCGGAAGGTCCTCGACGAGCACGTCGCGGCGAAGGCGTAGGCGGTCCTAGGCCCGCACCACCCCCACCGCCACGACCCCCGCCGTCTCGACGCGGAGGATGTGGGGGCCGAGGGTGCAGGACTCGAAGCCCGCGGCCGCGGCGGCCGATTCCTCGGCCGCGGTGAAGCCCCCCTCGGGCCCGACGAGGAGGACGACCGTCGAGGGGGGGGGACCGGGGGCCAGCAGGGACGCCAGGGATCGCGGCGCACCCGACGTCGTCGGCAGGAAGCGCCGCTCCCCCTCGGCGCGGGGCCGGACGAGGAACGCCGCGAGGTCCGTCTCCTCCTCCAGTGACGGCAGCCACGCGCGCCCGCTCTGGCGCGCCGCCTCGGCCACCGTCCGCCGCCAGTGCTCCAGGCGCGACGGGCCCGCCCCCTTCACCGCCGACCGCGCGAACGCCACGGGCACGATCCCGTCCACCCCCGCCTCCGTCGCCATCGACAGAAGCGTGGACATCCGCTTCCCCTTGGGGATCGCGGTCCCGAGGATCACCCGCGGACCCGCGGACCGGGGCGAGGGGCGCGCCTCCCCCGCCGCGACGACCACGCCCTTGCGCGAGGCCTTCTCGATGACCCCGGGCCACTCCGAGCCGAGGCCGTCGAAGAGCACCACCGCATCCCCGGGCTCGAGGCGGAGCACCTTCACCGCGTGCTTGGACACGTCCGCGTCGAGGACCGTCCGCCCCTTCTCGGGGGGCGCGCCGATGAGGAATCGCCGCACGCTCACCGCTTCTCCCTCCGGTTCCGCAACTCCTCGACCAGCGCCGCCACCCGGACCACCGTCGCCTCCGCCCCCTCCTTCGGCGCGTGCTCGAGGTACTTCCCGTAGGCCTCCTCCGCCTCGGCGTCGGCCCCGCGGCGGTAGAGGAGCGCGCCGAGGTTGAGCCACGCGTCGGCGAAGGAGGGATCGAGGTCCGCGGCGCGGCGGTACTCCCGCTCCGCCCCGGAACCGTCCCCCGCCGCCGCCAGCGCCACCCCCAGGCCGAAGCGGGCGAAGGCGGTGTCCCACGCGAGGGCGGACTCGCGGAACCTCGCCGCCGCCTCGGCCGCCTTCCCCTCCTTGAGCAGGCGCGCGCCGTCGTCGGCCGCCTTCCGCGCCTCCTCGGCCAGCGGCTCCGCGAGCAGACCGCGCACCTCCGCCAGATCCACCCGGTCGGACCCGACCTTCTCGGCGCGGTGGAGCGCCTCGAGGGCCTGGTCGGGGCGCTTGCCGAGGAGGTAGCCGTAGGCGAGATCCCGGTAGAAGGCGGCGGCGCCGTCCTTCACCTCGGGGTCGGAGGGAGCGAGGGTGAGCGCGCGGGAGACTTCGGCCACCGCTTTCGGCCACTCCCCCTTCTTCCGCCACGCCTCCCCGCGCAGCAGGCAGAGCCCCGCGCTCTCCCCGGTGAGATCGTCGGCCCGCTTCGCCGCCTCCATCGCCCCCTCGGCGTCCCCCTCCTCGAGGCGGGCGCGCCCGATCCGGAGGTAGATGGTGGCGGCCAGCGTGCGCGCCGCCGGAAGGTCGGCGTCGACGGCCAGCGCGCGGCGCGCGTAGGCCAGCGCGTCGTTGGCCTTGTTGGCGAAGGCGGCCAGTTCGCCCAGGCCCACCAGCGCGCGGGCCTCGCCGGGGTCGGTGGCGAGGACGCGGCGGAAGTGCTCCTCCCCCTGGTCCTTGTAGGTCCGCTCCCGCGTCTCCACGAACTGCGCCTTCATGATGTTCCCGAGGACGAGGTGGGCCTCGGCGCGGTCGGGCTCCTTCGCCAGGACCGCGTTCACCTCGCGGATGGCGTCCACGACGCGGTCCTCGGCGAAGCACATCTCCGCCAGCGCCAGCGCCGCCTCGGCCAGCGCGGGGTCGAGGGCGCGCGCCTGCTCGAGGACGGACCGGGCCCGGGCGGAGGACGCCGCCGCCTCGTCCGGCCGCCCCGTGTCCCGCAGGCGGGCGGCCTGCGCGACCA
This sequence comes from uncultured Planctomycetota bacterium, assembly GCA_964633345.1. Classification (GTDB taxonomy): domain Bacteria; phylum Planctomycetota; class JAJSAM01; order JAJSAM01; family JAKLKS01; genus CAZWGT01. Next base: position 23,597 of record CAZWGT010000008.1, on the reverse strand, counting down.
GGGTCACGCCGAGGAGGTAGTGGGCGCGGGCGTCCCCCGGCGCCTCCCGGACCAGCGTCTCCAGATCCGACACGGCGCCGGGGAGGTCGTCGGCGGAGATGCGGGCGCGGCTGCGGAAGACGAGGGCCGCGGGGCGGAGGTCCCCCGGATCCCGGGCGGCGGGTCCGAGGGCCTCCACGGCGGCGGCCGGCTCCCCCGCGGCGAGGGCGAGGACCGCGTCGAGGAGGGGGCCGCGGGCCTCCCCGCCCGCGGGCGGAGGAGGGATCCGCTCGATGCCCTCCTTCACCGGCGCGTGCCTTCCGGCCAGCCGGATCTCCGCGGGCCGCTCCGCCAGGGCCTTCTCCAGGAGCTCCCGCGCCTCCGCCGGCCTCCCCTTCTTCGCGGCGGCGGCGGCCTGGGCGGCGTAGACCGTCGCCCGCGCGTCGGCGGCCCGCGGGCCCGCGCCCGCCTTCGCCGCGCGGTGGTAGGCCTCCAGGGCGGCGGTCCCGTCCCCGGTCCCGCGCAGCACGTCGCCGAGGGAGAACCACGCCTCCGCGGATCCGGCGTCGGTGCGCGTCGCCTCCTCGGCCACGGCGCGGGCCCGGGGGCCGTTCCCCTCCCCGAGGAGGACCCGCGCCCGGTAGGCGAGGACCTCCGCCAGGCCGCGGAGCGCCACGGGGTCGGCCCCGTCCACCGCGAGGGACTTCCGGTACCACTCCTCCGCCTTCACCGGCTGGCCGAGGAGGAAGGAGACCTCCCCCGCCTTGCAGAGGGCGGCCGTATCACGGGGTGATACTTCCACGGCCTTCACCGCGACGCGGAGCGCCATGGCGAAATCCCCGCCGATCTCCTCGAGATCGGCCAGCGCCAGCCGCGCGGGGATGAAGGCGGGGTCGGCCTTCGTCGCGGTGAGGAGCGCCGTCCGCGCCCCGTCGAGGTCCTTCCCCATCATGCGGAGCACGCCGAGGTTCGTCCACGCCGGGGCCGCCAGCGGGTCCCCCCGGACGACGTCCTCGAGGACGGCCAGCGCCTGTTCGAGGTCGCCCGCGGACTCCAGCGCCTTCGCCCGGTTCACGCCGATGCTCGCGCGGAAGGCCGGCGTGAGCGCCTCCCCCGCGGGTCCGGTGAGCGCCATGGAGCGGGCCAGTTCCTCCGCGGCCTCCCGGTACCTCCCCGCCCCCATGAGGCAGACCCCGGCGTCGTGGCGCGCCCGCATCTCCTCCAGCGGGGAGCGCGCGTTCGCGGCGGCCGCCCCCTGCTCCGCCGCGGCGCGCGCGAACAGCGCCGTGCGCTCCGCCGGGTCCCGCGACAGCAGGGCCGCGTCGGCCAGCGCCTCCCCGTGCTTGGCCCGGGCGAGGGGGGAGCGGGGCGCGGCCTCGACGGCGTTCCCCCAGAGCGAGAGCGAATCCCTCCACGCGGGGATCTGCACGAAGGCCAGGACCGCCCACGTCCCGAGGAACACCGCGGCCACCACCCTCCGCGTCAACACCGAACCCAGCAGCCCGCAGGCCACCGCCGCCGGGACGTAGAGGTAGCGCTCCGCGTAGAGGACCGACGTGCGGGGGAAGACCCCGTTGAAGGGCAGCAGGGCGGCGACGATGGCCAGCAGCGCGAGGCCCGAGGCCCGGGCCCGCCCTCCCCGGCGGAGATCGAACGCGGCGGCCCCGAGGAGCCCCAGGGCGGCGAGTCCGCCGAGCATCACCGGGAGTCCGGAGACGCGGCCGGGCCCCACGTCGTGCTCGACGGACAGCGGGTACGGCGCGACGAGGGCGAGGACGTACTTCCCGAAGGCGGCCAGCCCCGCCGCCGCCCGCGCCCCCGCCGTGTCCCCGGCGCCGAGGCTCACGCCCGCCGTCCCCTCGGTGGCGGCCACCGCCATGTGGACCGCCGCGAGGCCCCCCGCGACGGCGAAGTAGGGGATCGTCGCCAGCGCCGCGCGCCGTCCCCTCCCGAGGCCCCACGCCGCGAGGAGGAGCAGGGCCGGGACCACGACGACGGTCCCCTTGGCGAGCATCCCGAGGCCGAGGAGGACAGCCCCGGCCGCGTGGAGCCCGGGCCGCCGCGGCTCCTCCTCCGCGCGGAGGTAGACGAGGGCCGAGGCGGCGGCCAGCGCGAAGGAGAGGAGGTCCTTGCGCGAGGCGACCCACGCGACGGATTCCGACACCGCCGGGTGGACCGCGAACAGGAGCCCCGCCATCAGCGCCCCTCCCCGGGCCATGCCGAGGCGGCGGGCGAGGAGGAGCACGAGGACGGCGTTCAGCGCGTGGAGGAGGATCGAGTGGACGTGGTAGGCGCCGGGGCGACCCGGCCCGAAGAGGACGTTGTCCAGGCCCAGGGAGAGGGCGTAGAGCGGCAGCCACGCGTGGGCCATGCGCTCCGTGAAGGCGGAGCCGAGGGTCCCCCACGACTGGACGGGGTTGCCCTGGACGACGGCGTCGTCGTCGTAGTTGACGAAGCCGTACCCCCCCGCCCCGGCGGCGAGGTAGAGCGCCAGCGCCGCCGCGGCGACGGCGAGCGCGTCCCGCGCGGCTTCCCCCCGAGGCCCGGGCCTCATCGCTTCTCGCGGACCCTCAGGAAGAGATCGCAGGCCGCCAGCCCCGGCGCCCCGTCGAGGTTCCACTGGATCCGCCGCTCCGCCGCGCCCTCGCGGCCCGCGTTCGGGACGAGGATCCAGGGACCGGTCCACTGCAGGTCCCCGGCCCGGCCGATGAGCAGCTGCGCCTCCAGCGGCGGGAGGGGCGCCCGTCCCCCGGGGGACCCGCGCTCGGCCAGGACCACGGTGACGCGGCGGTGGACGCCGACGAGGTCGGCCTCGAGGGAGACGCACTCCAGCAGCCCGCCGAGGAAGGTCGTCCCCGGCTGCCCGTCGGCGCCGCCGGCGGTGAGGAGTTCCGGCAGTCCCGCGACGACGCGGAAGCTCGCCGGCGTCTCGCCGGGCAGCAGCGCGGCCAGGGCCGCCCGGATCCAGCGCGTCTCCCCGGCCTTCAGCGGGGCCTCGACGGACTCGAAGCGCGGGCTCACCGCGCCCTTCCCCCCGGCCGGGTGCACCGCGAAGACGACCGAGAGGATGAGGTCGGGCAGGTCGCGGCCGGAGTCGTTGCGCACGGCGAAGGTCGCCACGCCCGCGGAGACGTCCGTGGAGGGGGACAGCAGGATCACCCCGGGGAGGATGGCGTCGCCCTCCGCGGCGGGGGTCAGGACTCCGGGGTCGGTCGGGGCGACGACGATGGCGCCCTCCCCGACCGGGGCCTCCCCGGCGGCGTCCCCGACGCGTCCGGGATCGTCCGGCAGCGTGGGGAGGTCGGGCGAGGAGCAGCCGGCGAGGGCGGCGGCGAGGGCCAGGGCGGGCAGGCGCATGGCGGTTCTCCGGACGGGCGTTCCATGGAGCCCGACGAGTGTATCCGTTCCGTCACCCGCCGGCTAAGGCCGGTCGAGGAACGCCCGGTGCCAGAGTTCCACGGAGGCCAGCGCCCAGAGCCGGCGCGCCGCGACGGTCTCGCCGTCGAGCAGGCGCTCCACCGCCGCCGGGTCGGCGATCCCCCTCCGCCGCGCCGCCCCGTCGAGGAGGAGGTCGCGGAAGAACTCCCGCAGCGGCCCGCGGGCCCACGGCGCCAGGGGCACGGGGAAGCCCATCTTGTCGCTGCGCCGGAGCGCGCTCGGGGGGAGCACGGGCGCGGCGGCGGCGCGGAGCATCGGCTTGAGGCCCCCGCCCCCCCACCGCACCGCGGGCGGGGCGCGCAGCGCCTGGTCCACGACGTCGCGGCCGAGGAGGGGGACCCGCGCCTCGATCCCGTGGGCCATGGAGGTTCGGTCCTCGACGTGGAGCAGCGCGGGGAGGAGCGTGCGCCGCTCGAACTCGCACATCCGGGTGCGGAGGTCCCCGGCGGCGGGCCCCGGGAAGACGGCGTCGAACCGCTCCCGCGGGCGGAAGAGATGCAGCTCCCGGGAGAGGTCCCCGCGCAGCAGCCCGTCCATCCCCCCGCCGCGGAACACGAGGCGGAAGAACCGCTCCTCGGCCGGGGGGAAGGGGTCCCCGCCGGCGAAGGCCTCCGCCATCATGGGCTCGTAGCCCCGCAGCGCCCCGCCGAGGGTGGGAAGGAGGGCCAGCAGCGGCGCGGAGTCCCCGGCCAGCGCCAGGCGGAAGTCCTCGCCGAACTCGGTGACGAGGTGGCGGGCGTAGCCGGAGAAGACCTCGTCCGCCCCCTGTCCGCCGAGGACGACCTTCACCGACGCCGCGGCCGCGCGCGCGGTGAACCAGGAGCCGAGGGCCCCGGGCCCCCCCATCGGCTCGTCGAGGGCGCGGGCGAGCGGCAGGAGGGCGTCGGCCGCCTCGGCGGATCCGATCACGACCTCGGTGAGCGGGAGCCGCAGCTCCGCGGCGGCGGCCCGCGCGTGGGGGCGCTCGTCGTAGGCCGGGCCCTCGTCGTAGGCGCCGTGGAAGAGCGGCAGCGCCCCGGCCAGCGCCGCGACCGCCGCGGAATCGAGCCCCCCGGAGAGGAAGGCGCCGACGGGGCGGTCGGAGCGGAGGCAGCGCGCGACGGAGACGCGGAGCGCCTCGCGCAACCCCTCGACGCTCCCCCCGCCCACGGGGGGCGGGGTCCACCACGCCGACTCGCGGGTCTCGGCGGGGTCGATCACGAGGAGCCTCCCCGGGCCGAGGCGCCGCACGCCGCGGAACAGGGTGCGGTCGGAGAGGGGGACCTGGAACGCGAGGTACTCGAGCAGGGCCTCGCGGTCGGCGGCGGGCCGGCCGGGGAGCCCGGCCAGCAGGCCCTTGACCTCGCTGGCGAACAGGACGCTGTCCCCGTCGGAGGCGAGGTAGAGGGGCTTGACGCCGTGGGCGTCGCGGGCCAGGAGCGTGCGGCGGCTCCGGGGGTCGTGGTAGGCGAAGGCGAACCTGCCGTCGAGGTCGGGCAGCGCGGCCGCGCCGCGGAGGAGCAGCGCGCGGAGGAGGACCTCGGTGTCCCCGTCGGTGCGGAAGGTCTCCCCGTCCGCCTCCATCGCCGCGCGCAGCTCGCGGAAGTTGGCGAGGAACCCGTTGAAGGTGACGTGGGCCCCCGTGTGGCGGTCCCCCATCGGCTGGCGCCCCCGGTCGGGGTCGAGGATGGCCAGCCGGCAGTTGCCGAGGGTGGCACCCCCGAGGGCGACGACCGCCTCCCCGTCGGGCCCGCGGTGGCGCATCGCGGCGAGCATCGCGCGGACCCTCTCCGTCTCGGGGGGGCCGACGCCGCTGCGGTGGATGACGCCCGCGATTCCGCACATGGCCCGAAGGGTACGGGAGGGGGGCGGGAGGGGGGGCCGAATCCGGGGTGGAGAGCGGGAGGGAACGTCGATGTCCGTGGTGGTAATCGGGCGCCGCGTCCACATTCCCCGGCTGGGTCACGCCGATGCGGACAGGATTTCGGTGAGGCCCATACGGTACCCCGCCAGGGAGACCGACCTCCTCATCCCACCTACTCGTTCCCGGAGGCCACCTCACCGGCGATTGGTGGCGCCCACAAAGAGTAGGCCAGAACGACGAGAATGAGTGAATTCCTTGCCATGACAAACAACAGCCGATGCCGAGGAGACGACAGCAATTCGGGCAGGCCGCATCCGCAGGGGCCGCCGGGGAATTCACCCCAACCAGTGGCCGCTGCATAGAGCACGGTCGCAGCAGACAACAGCAATGCGACTGCTCCACCTCCCTGCCTCCGGGTTCGCGGAATGAACAGGAGCGCGGAACACCCTACTTCTAGGAATCCGAGGAAGACTGTCCAAGAGCGCGCGTTCTCGTAGAGCCAGTGGCCTTCCCCAATCCCGATTCCCGCAAGGACCCATTGTTGCCCTTCAACGACGGTTCCCAACATGAGCATCTTCGCCACTCCACTCCAAGCCATGATGCCAGCAACCGCAGCCGGGAGCCACGCGACGAGAAACCTACTTGCCATGCTTAACCCCCAGAAGCGAGGCTTCTACAGTCACCTCATCCCCTGGTCTCAGGTAGACGTTGATCCACCCTCCAAGCCAGTCCAGGTCCTCCTTGTTGTGCCGCCGGCCGAGGAGGCGAATACTGTAGAGTCCCTCCTTCAAGCTCCCAACCCGGCACTCTGACTGGCTCGACAACAACGTCCGAGCAAGCGAGGAGCGCTCTCCTACAATATCGACAGCCACATCCTCAAACCCGAGTACATCCGCCGAGGATCGGATTACGATCCGCGCGGAAGGCGGCCGGCATCGAATTTGATTAACCCCGTGTCTCGGTTCCCCACCCGTCTCCGTGGGGAGGATACTCAACACGCTTCGCCCGTCGATCCCGCGCTCCTTGGAGAACACCTCGTACGTACCCGCAGGCATGCCTACCACTCGCAGTACGCCGGCACTGTCGGCCTCACACTCGATCGCCAGTTCACTCGGTGACTCGACATCCATCCCGGGGACAGGAATGTTGTACTGATTCCGGACCCTCGCGGGCAACCCACCGATCGCCGCCATCGTTCGGACAACCTCCCACCTGCTTCCCGAGACGGCCACCCCATCTCCCACTGCGTGAATCTGCACTTCGGAGATCCCCGGCTCTCCTTTCCACACGACTGGACCGGAGTGCGGCAATTCAACGAGCTTGGGCCCATGGACCTGGTCTCCAGACCGACACAGAATCCGATATGGCCCATCATGTAGGCCTCTCAGCCTGACTTCCGGATCCGATGTCGAGAGGATGAGGATGCCCCGACTGCCGTTCAGGTGCTCACACTCGACCACGGCAGACTCGCCGCGTTTCGCGCTGAAGAACGGGTTGTGAACCACGAGATCGAGTTTCCCTCGCCAGGGCCAGGTGACGATGGCGAATTGGCGGTTCCCGCCAACATCCACCTCGATGCGCTCCTGCAGGTCCTTTCGCTCCTCCGGCCTGCGAAGCGAGATCTTGCCACTCGACCACATGACCCCCAGCGCCGATTCCCCACCCAGTAGGCCGCATGTCGTCGTCTTGAGCGCCGGAGCGTCTTGCGCTCCCTCTACGAAGGCCCCAACGACAGGAACGCCGTCAGGATCGAGAACAACGAGTCGAGCCGTCGACTCTCTTGACGGCCAGTCGCGAATGGGGATCTCGCACGGCACGATGCCACCCCCATGCGGGAGCGACACGCTGCCTGACCACAGAACAACTTCCGGCCCCATGAGGTAGTCCAGGCCGAATGCTGTGACACGCACTTCGACAGTTGCACCCGCATCGAACGGGCCGCATGTGGCCCGGCCGAGGGAGTCTAGTTCTCCATGCACCCACTCACTACTTCCAGGCGCGCAAGTGTGGACTTGAAGAGACTCGGGCGGCCAAGGCACCTCGCTTAGGAAAGCCAAGAGGAAGCACCGGCCGTTGCTGTCACGCTCTTTGGCATCGGACAAGTCGCTGCTACCGGGAAGGGTTCTGGACTCATCTCCGGCCCTCATATGACCGGTGACTCGGAGGGTGTGTCCGTGTCGGAGTTCTCGAGGGGTCCTAAAAACCAAGAGAACGCCTACGCAAACGGCGACGCAAGCACCTGCCACTGCCGCAACACGTCCGACTCTCACTTTCCCCACTCCGTGCCTCATCAGGCCTCACCGTTGGATCCTGACTCTGCCGCCATGCGCCCTTGCCCGAGGCCACTAGATCGCCGGAGTCGCCACCAAGTGGCCTCGTCAATAGGCTCCGCTGGTCTAGCGCACCGGCGGCGGCGGCGGATCGTCGAGCCTGGTACCATCTCCGGGTTGCCACGGGCCGAAATCACCGCCGCCAGAGGGTGTCGCAGTTCCCGTCCTCTTCCAAGGCCAATCGTGACGGTACATCTGGAACTGGACGATCACGATGAGCGAGCCCGCGCTCGCGCAGTTGAACTGCTGACGCCAGATCGCGTAAGGCGCCCCCGCCGCAATCGCCCAAGCTTTGGTGATGGCACCGGGCGCAGGGATGACTCGGTCGGTACCCACCTCGATCTGCTCCCGCCCCCAGAACTTGACTTGACACTCCGTACCGGGACCCGACTTCGCATCGCTGTCCTGAAGCGGTACCGTGTGTTTACCAGTCGCGGCTGGAGTGCTCGAAGCCGCCCAGTTGAGCCCACCCCCGCCGCTGGGCCCCTCAGGGCCGGCCCCAACTCCAATCGAGATGCTTGTCCCGCTGGTTGTAGCACTTGCGGCCACCCCCGAGTCCGATGCATCCAGATCTCTGGATAGCCGGATGCCCCCGCTGAAGGCGGCCTGGGCGCTCGCGGCCGGTCCGGCCCTTGTATCGGCCATGAGGAGACCACGGATCTTCCCCTCGGTATTCCATGAGTAGGACCACCCTGCGCACGGCAGGCTGATCTTCAGGGTCGTGATGGCCTCTCCAGTACGCATCGCGTTCGCACTCCCGCCGCCAGACCACGTATACGCCTTCGACTTCCCGAGCCCAGTCAAAAGCCCCGGCTCCTCGTAGGATGTCGTAGCGGACGAGTTCGTCCCGTCGTTGTGACTCTCGGTCGTGTCTGACCAAATCGTGTAGCCTGGGCTACAGCACACATCGCCTTCCGGAACCGCTAGGAGGGTATCGCCACAGAGCACGACGGCCAGGCCGATGGCCAGCAGAACCCCGCCCACACCGCCAACGCTCAACCTGAACCTCATGGTCTATCCTCCCGTGTCACTGTCCATTCCCGTGCCGGTTACATTCCGCCTTGGGGCATGCATCATCATCTGCAATACCGTGAAAGTCTTCGCCGACCGAGGAGCCAGCTTCGGGTGCTACAGGGACCCTAGCGTGGCGGATCGCCCGGCGCACCGGCGAATGCGTCGATCGTCCCATCCACGTAGCTCGCGTGATCCGCGGCCCCGAGGATCCGGGCGATTGCGTCCCGCCGCTCGTCTGGATCCGAGGAGGTCTCGTACGTGTTCGCGTCGTCAGTCCAGGTATCCTCCTCAGCTGGGGCGTTGATCTCCTCTTCCGTGTACCCGTCCCCCTGGACGGTGGCTGGACTGCTCAACACCAGACCAACGGCTCCCCCCACGACAATCGCCGCGCCCAGGATCTTGCCCTTGCGCACAGTCGCCTCCTCTCTTCAGAATGCCGGGCCAAAAGCCTGAACAACCTCGCCCTCCGTAGGAAGACTCCCGCTCGATCGCGGAAATCGTGGTCCGTCGTGACCCCCCTCAACCGGGACGAAGGAAGCAACCTTCAACCCTTCCGGACTTCCCTCGCCACAACCTCATGCCCGCCAGGAATATGCGATTGCACCGGGGGTCTTTCAGGAACTCCGGGTCCAGGTCACACCGGCGCTGGAGCGACCGGAGCACTAGGCGCCCTGCCCGTCGCAACAGGGGGGCATCCCGGCGGGGCCAGCCGTTCTCCGAGGCGGTAATCACTGCCTTCGCCATCCGATCCGCATCCGCACAGGTCAGCCCCTCGCGGACCTCCCGGAGCGCGTCGATGATGGCCCGCCGCTCTTCCGCCTGTAAGAGCCCAAAACCCGACCGCTGCGCAGAGCCCGCGACCCGGGCGGCATCCTGCTGGACCGCCCGTCTTCGCGCCTCCGCCCTCCGGAAGTGCGCCACTGCCCAACGCACGGAGGCCCCCTCTCCGAGGGCCTTTCGTTCGGCGAGAACGGCGGCGAGGTCCTCCGCATCCTGCCCGCGGATCCCCCGCCTCTCCACGGCGCGGCGGAATCCCGCCAACTCCCGCTCGTATTCCCGGAAGTCCAAGGGTGCTCCTCTTGCCGGGGCCGGTCCCGCCACATGTAGGTGGGCACCAGTGAACGATTCAGGCGGAGGAATCTGTCGGCCCCGTTGACGCCGATCACGTCTGCGCGGGAATCCACACCACCCCCGGGTCGGGAGAGGGCCCGGCCCCCGTCCCTACTTCCTCCGGATGAGCACCAGGTTCCCCCTCACCTCCCACGCCAGCTCCGGGTCGCACCGCAGCAGCTCGTCGAACCCCTCGGCGAGGGGGACCTCGCGGAGCGTGAGCTTGACGAGGAGGTTCTTCGCACGCTCGTGGATCCCCTGGTCCGTCACGATGTTGATCCCGTGGCGCGCGGAGAGGTAGGCGCAGGCCTCCGGTAGATTCTGCCCGTCGAAGGAGAAGGAGGTCTTCTCCGTGCGGATCCGCTCGAGGAGGGCGCTCTCCTTCTCCCCGCGCTTCTTCACCTCCTCCTCGGACGGCTTCGGCGGAGGCGCGGGTTCCCCGAGGACGACGAGGAGACGGTTCGCTCGGACCCGCCAGAGGACCGCCTTCCCCTCGACGGGGCTCTTCACCTGGCGCACCGCCATGGACAGCACGTCCCGGATCGGGATCGTCCGGAAGCGGACCTGGAACGGCGTATCGAAGCAGGCCTGCCGGAGGAGCTCGCTCTCGTACTCCGGCTCCAGCCGCAGGCGCGCGGCGAGATCCGCCAGCGCCGTCCCGACCGTGGCGTTGTCGAAGCGGAGTTCCTCGGGACACTCGGCCAGCCTCTCCTCGAGGGACGGGACCTCCGGCGCCGGCTCCGCCGCCTTCTCCGGCTCCTCCGTCTTCGCGGCCGCGGGAGGTGCGGCGGGTGCGGGGGCCGCCTCGACGGGGGCCGGCCGCGGAGACGGCGGCTCCGCCGCCACGGGGAGCGGTCGAGGGGGAGCCTCCGCCGGGGTGGAGGACGCGCGCCACGCCGCGACGCCTCCGGCCAACAGAACGGCCGCGCCCGCCGCGAGGCCGAGCTTCATCGCGGTTCCCATGGCGATCCCTCCCGCGGCCCCCGCCGCGACGGCGTTCCCCTCCGGGCGGAGGAGCGGCGCGAGGGCCAGAAGCAGTCCCTCCCGGCTCCGGTCCCCCCCCAGGTCCCTGCGCAGCCGCGCCAGCGCCCTCTTGATCCTGGTCCGCACCGTCTCCACGGGGACGCCCTGACGGGCGGCGATCGCCCGCGGCGGAAGGTCCTCGAAGTAGCGGAGCAGGATCGACTCCCGGTAGGGCTCCTCCAGCGCGAGGACGGCGTGGACGAGCCGCTCGAGGATCTCCGCCCGGGCCACGAGGTCGCCGGGATCCGCGTCCGCGCGGTCGGGACGGGCGGCGGCCGCCTCGTGGCGACGCCTCGCCTGGCGCTCGCGGAGGCCGTCGATGGACGCGAAGCGCAGGACCGTGCGGAGCCACCCCCGCGGCGATCGGGGGGCCTCCGCGGGAGGATGCTCCAGCGCCCTCACCCACGCCCGCTGCTCGAGGTCCTCCGCCTCGGCGTCCCCGTGGGCCAGGGTCCGCGCGACGCGGCCCACCCACTCGCGTTCGGCCAGCAGGGCGTCGATGTCCAGACCGGGCACGGGGCGCTCCCTCGGCATGCAGGAGAAGGCCGGACGCCGAGTGTGAACCGGTCCAGGCGATCGGTCAACGACCTCCCGTCCCTCCCTACACCAGCGCCGAATCGCTCCCCGGCCGCGGCGGCGCCGGCTCCTCCCAGTCGGGGTCGAGGCGGTTCAGCGACACGCGCCACAGGAGGCCGAGGTGCCCGCGGATCGTCCGCAGGAGCTTCATCTTCGAGTGGCCCGTCTTGCGCTCGCGCAGGTGGGAGCCCATCTCGATGACCCGGTGCCCCGCCAGCAGGATCCGCGCCATCACCTCCGCCGTGGCGAGGAAGTCGTCGGCGCGGAACTCGATGGAGCGGATGACGTCCCCCTTGTAGGCGCGGTAGGAGGCGGTGTAGCAGGTGAGCCCCTGTCCCTTCCCGCGGAGCGCCAGCCGGTAGCAGAGGGAGGCCCCCTTCGACAGCAGGCGCCGCACCCCCGAGACCCCGTCGGCGCGGCCTCCCGAGCACCACGGCGAGACCGTCGCGCAGTCCGCGTCCTCGGGACCCTGCACCGCCTCGACGAGGAGCGGCCCGTCCTCGGGCGGGTAGGGCCGGTCCCCGTCGTAGCAGAGGATCACGGCGCCGCGCGCCTCCTTGATCCCGCTGCGCATCGCCGCCCCGAACCCCTGGTTCTTCTTGTGGGCGAGGATCCGCGCGTCGTTCCGGCCGCGGTAGAGGAGGGAGAGCTGCCAGGTGGATCCGTCCGTCGAGCCGTCGTCCACGAACACGATCTCCACCCTGTGCCCGAGGGCGGCGATGCCCCGGGACATGGTCTCGAGGTCGGCGTGGAGGGCCTCGAGCCCCTCCTCCTCGTTGAAGATCGGGACGATGACGCTGACGAGCATGGTCCTGGCTTCGGTCCCCGCGGGGAAACCGCGGAGGGTACGACGGAGCGGAGGGGGGAGGGAGGGATTTGGCCCCGGCGCGCACGCCGTGGCATCCTTGGGGGGTGATCCCCGCCGAGGCCCGGCCCGCCCCGCCCCTCCTCGTCTCCGGCGAGGCCTCCGAGGCCGCGCGGGCCGAGGCGGCGCGCCTCCTCCGCCGGGCGAAGAAGGTCGTCCTCACCGCCCACGAGAAGCCCGACGCCGACGGCGTGGGCTCGGCCCTCGGCCTCCAGGCGGCGCTGCGCACCCTGGGCATCGAGGCGCGCTGCGCCTTCCCCTCGCCCCTCCCGGAGAACCTGCTCTTCCTCCCCGGGGCCGCGGCCGCGCTGGTGGTCGGGCCGGGGCGGCCGCTGCCGGAGGACCTCGCCGGCGCGGACTGCGTCGTCGCCCTGGACTCCGGGGCCGCGACCCGCATCGGCGCCCTCCTCCCCCTCGCCCGCGAGGCGGAGACCTTCCTCAACATCGACCACCACGCCTCCAACGACGGCTTCGGCACCCACCGCTGGATCGATCCCTCGTACGCGGCCGTGGGCGTCATGGCCTTCGAGATCGTCTGCGAACTCGGCCTCGCGCTCACCCGGGAGTCCTGCCTCGGCTTCTACACGGCGCTGGTCTTCGACACCGGGGGCTTCGCGTTCTCCAACACCGACCCCCGCTCCCACCGCATGGCGGCGGCCTGCCTGGAACGCGGCGTGAAGCCCGAGGAGGTCACGGCGCGCCTGCACCGCTCGCGGAGCCTCGCGTCGTGGCGCTACGCGGCGGAGGCGGCGGCCCGGCTCCAGGTCTCCGGCGACGGGACCCTGGCGTGGATCCCCGTCACCCGGGAGATGCTCGACCGCCACGGCCTCGACGAGACCCGCCAGCCGGAACTGGTGGACATCCCCGTGAGCCTCGCTTCCACGCGCATCGGCTTCCTCCTGACGGAACTCCCCGGGGGGAAGGGGGTGCGCGTCTCGCTCCGCAGCCGCTGCCCGGTCGGGGTCCACCACATCGCCGCCCGCCACGGGGGCGGAGGCCACGCGCGGGCCGCGGGGATGACCCTCCCGGGCTCGCTGATCGAGGTGGAGGCGCAGGTTCTCGCCGAGGCGCGGGCGGCGATGGAGGCCTGGTCGAGGCTCCACGGCGCCCCCCTCCCGCCCCAGGACGCATGACCGGGTCCCCGGAGGCGCGCCGCCGGCTGGCCGAGGTGGTGCGGGAGTTCCGCGAGGGCCTCGAGGCCGACCTCGAGGCCGGGGTGGCGTGGATCCCGTGGGAGGAGGCGGCGGCGCCGGCGGCGCCCTCCGCGAAGGCCCGGGCCCTCGACGCCGTCGCCGCCGAGGTCGCCGCCTGCACCGCCTGCAAGCTCTGCCGGGGACGCACGAACACCGTGCCCGGGGAGGGGAGCCCCGACGCGGCGGTGATGTTCGTGGGCGAGGGCCCCGGCGAGCAGGAGGACCTCTCGGGGCGCCCCTTCGTCGGCCGCGCCGGCCAGCTGCTCCGGCGCATGATCACCGAGGAGATCGGCCTCGACCCCTCGGAGGTCTTCATCGCCAACATCGTCAAGTGCCGCCCGCCCGGCAACCGCGCCCCCGAGGCCGACGAGGCCGCCGCCTGCCTCCCCTTCCTCCGCCGCCAGGTCGCCGCCGTGCGCCCCCGCATCCTCGTCACCCTCGGCAACCCCTCGACCCAGTCCCTCCTCCAGACGAAGGAGGGGATCACGAAGCTCCGCGGGAAGCCGGTCGTGCGCGGCGGCTTCACCTTCTTCCCCACGTTCCACCCCTCCTACCTCCTGCGCAACCCCCCGGCGGAGCCGGACGGGCGGGCCGACTTCCGCGCGGTGCGGGCGTTGTTGGGACGGTGACGGCGGGCCGGGCTTCGCCCGGCCCCTACATGGTCCCGTCCGGGACGTTCCGCCTTGGCGCCCCCGTCACGGGGGGTTACCTTCGCCCCGGTTCGGAAGGGAGGTCGCACCACTTGGGGCCGAGCGTCCCGTTCTGGACTCTGGAGCTGGCCGACCACGCGGTGACCGCGCTGCGCGTCCGGAAGACTCCGGACGGGGCGCTGGAGATCCTCTCGTGGTGGTCCGCCCCCGTCCTCGAGGGGGAGAACCCGGTGGCGGCCGCCGTGCGCCAGGTCCACCGCCGGGGTCTGCGGGACCACGGGATCCACCTCGTCCTCCCCGGCCGCGGCGCCACCTGCCGCTCGAGCCGCATCGCCCCCGAGGACGCCGACCTCTCCCCCGGGGAGCTGGAGCGGGACCTCTACGACTTCACCCCCTACGAACCCGCGGAGGCGGTGCTCCGCTCGCGGCGCCTCGGCGGCGCCGGGGTCCTCGACTTCCGGGTCGTGGCCGAGAGGCGAGCGGAGATCGGCCGGACGGAGCAGGCCTTCGAGGCGGCGGGCTGCCGGTTCCTGGGGATCTCCCTCGCCCCCGCCGCCATCCTCGCCGCCCGCGAGACCCTCCTCCCCGGGGCCTCGCGGGGATACGTGCTGGGGATCCGCGGCGCGTGGTCGGCGGTGACCGCCTTCGACGGGCCCCTGTCCGTGCGCTACCCGCTGCCCTTCGGCCTCCACGACCTCCGCCGGCGCTACGAGGCCGCCTCCCCCCCGACCCCCTTCGAGGACGCCCTCGACGGGGGCGACGCGGCGGCGGTGAAGGCCCTGGCCGCCGCCGCCGAGCCCCTCGCCCTGGATCTCCGCCGATCCATCGACTTCCACCGGGCCGCGATGCGCGGCACGGGCGAGGAGATCTTCCTCTTCGGCGGGGCGGGGGCGGAGCGGCCGGGCCTTCGCGCCGCGGTGGCCTCCTTCGCCCCCGTCCCCCCCGCCCCCCTCCCGACGGTCGGCCCCCCGGGCCTCCTCCGGGCCGGCCCCCGGGTGAAGGGGGAGGACCTCGCCGCCGCCCTGCCCGGGCTCCTCGTGCCCCTCGGCGCGGCCCTCGGCGCGTCGGGCCTCGGCCCCCGGGATCTCGACTTCCGCAACCTCCCCGACGATCTCCCGGCGCCCCGCGAGCGCAACCTCTACCCCGCCGCGGCCGCCGTCATCGCCCTGGCCGCCGCCGGCTCCTGGCTCTTCGCGGCGGCCACCCGGGACACCCTCGCCCGGGGCGCCGCCGCCGTGGCCGCCCTCCCCCCCGCCCCCGCCGCCGGCGGGATGACCGCCGGGGAGGGGCGAGGGAAGGCGGAGGAGCTCCGGGCCCTCGTCGAGGCCGCGGGCCGGCGCGCCGCGCTCCGCCGCTCCCTCGCCGCCGCCGTGGAGTCCCTCCCCCGGGGCGCGGGGACCGAGGAGATCCGCCTCCTCTCCGAGGAGGGCGGCTACCGCGCCCGCCTGCGCGTCCGCATCACGGGGGAATCGAGGAAGGAGCGCCTCGCCTCCTACCTGGCCCCCCTGACGAAGGCCGGCTGGACGGTCCTGGACCTCGGCGACGGGGCGGCGACCATCGAGCGCACGGAGGCGGTGGCCCGATGAGGCCCGCGGCCCTCGTCTTCCTCGCCGTCCTCGCCGCGTCCGCCGCCGCGTGGGTGCTGGCGGTCCTGCCGGTGCACGGGAAGGCCGCGGATCTCGCCGACGGGATCGCCTCCGAGGACATCGCGGGGCGGCTGACCGGGGCGGCCGACCCCGCCCCCACGCCCGAGGAGGCCCGCCGCCTCGCGGAGGCCCTCGCCGCCCTGCGGCCGCCGCAGGAGGTTCCGGCCCCCCGGGGCATGGCGGAGGACGCCCCGGGCACCTTCGCCGGGCGGGTCCCATGGGAGGAGGTCCAGGGGCTCCTGGCCTGGGCGGCGGGGAGTCCCCGCCCGGTCCTCGAGATCGAGGTGCGGGCCCTCCCCGGGGATCCCGCCCGGGCGGCCTGCCGCGTGGTGCTCGGCCGGTGACCCGGTCCCGCTCCCTCGAACGGGGCGCGGCGGACGCGGCGGCCCTCGCGGCCGCCCTGGTCCTCGGGGTCCTGGCATTCGTGCCCACCCTCCTCCTCCGCCGGGGGGAGGGCTGGAGGAAGTGCCGGGAGGAGGCCCTCCGGATCGAGGGCTTGCGGGCCGCCCCGGGGCCCGTCGATCCGCGACCGTCCCTGGCGCAGACCCTCGCCGCCGCGATCCGGGCGAGGGAGGTCGCCTTCGTCCCCGATCCCCAGCGCCGCCTCGGCCCCCCGGCGACCGTCGAGCCCCTTCCCGCGCCGGTCCCCCCGGGCGCGGCCCGGGTGTCGGACCTCGACGGCAAGGTGGCCGAAGGGAGGCTCTCCCTGAGCTGGACCCCGGCCCCGGGGTCCGGCGCCACGGCCCTGCGCGTCGAGGGTCTCGGCGGGCCGGAAGCCCTCGAAAGGGAGGTCCCCGCCGCGGCTTCCTCCCTGGTCCTCCCCGTGCCGAGGACGTCGGGGACGGTGGTGGTGAAGGCCACCCCCGTCGGCCTCCCCGGTCCCGCCGTCGAGGTCCGGGTGTCCATCCCCTTCCGCATCGCCGTGGAGGTCGTGCGGGCGGAGCGCGCCCCGCCGGAGGAGGGCGGCGCCGTCCTCCGCCTCCGCCGCGCCTTCGACGGGAAGCCCGTGGAGGCGGACTTCTCCGTCCGCGAGGCCGACACCGTCGGGGACCTCGCCTCCGTCGGCCCCGAGGGGGCCGTCGTGGACTTCCGCACCGACCTCGTCCTCGAGGAGGTCCGGGACCTGAAGGCCCCGGGGCCCTTCATCGAGGCCCCCCTCTTCGGGGCCGACGGCCGGATCCAGCGCGACGCCGAGGGGCGCCCCCTCACCTACGGGCGCGCCTCCGTCGTGGACGCGGGGCAGGAGATCGTTCTCCGCGGACCGAACGATGAACGCAGGGTCGTCCCCGTCCGTTGGGACGAGTAGGCCCCCGCCGCTGGACAGGGACTTAACTATCGGGTAAACTCCGTCCAGCGCCTGCCAGTTCCCGGAGGGAGACGACCGACATGCGGACCTCCGCCCGGCAGCCGTGGAAGAAGATCTTGCCACTCCCCGCCGCCTCCCTAGAATTGCGCCCTTCCGTCCCCGCGCCGGCGATGGGCCGCCGGTGGGGCCGGGTTCGGGTCGGGCCGGCACCGCAGGCCCCACCCCGGCCGCTTCCCAGAGTCCCCGTTCCTTCCCTACCCGGGCTTCCGAGGTCAACCATGGCACGACTCCGCCTGGCCGGGTCCGTCCCGGCGGTCGCGGCTCTCCTCGGCGTGCTGCTGCTGGCCGGTCCCGCCGGCGCCCGAGAGGACGACGTGGACTTCGCCCTCGCCCTGGCCGACCGCGGCTACGACGACCTCGCGCTGGCCGAGGTCGACCGGATGCCCAAGGGGGAGAAGGCCGACTACACCCGCTGCCAGCTCACGCGCCGCAGCGCCCTCATCGCCGCGAGCAACGACAAGGTCCCCCCCCAGGAGGTCCGGGCGAAGTTCGACGCCTCCCGCAAGGCCTTCGACACCTTCCTCCGGACCTACCCGGGCTCCCGCCTCCGGGCCGAGGCGGAGTTCGCCATGGCGAACCTCATGAAGGACTTCGCCTACTACCTGACCAAGAACCTCGAGAAGTTCGAGGCGAAGGACCGCCCCGGAGTCCAGGAGGAGGCGGCGAAGATCTTCGACGAGGCGATCCGCTACCTCACGGGGATCAGGGACCGGGAGCAGAAGGAGGACGAGGGGAAGGACCCGAACGACGAGTCCCGGTTCGCCAAGCGCAACGAGGCCTGGATCTACCTCTGCATGGCCATGCACGATCGGGCGATGCTCAAGCCCCCGGGGGACGCGGTGCGGATCCAGCAGTTCACCCAGGCCATCGAGGCGACCACGCTCCTCCTCGAGGAGACCGACGGCTACATCTGGGGCTTCCACGCCACCCGCTGGCTCGGCCTGTCCCACTGGCACCGCGGGCAGATGCAGAAGGGCTGGAGCGCGGAGGACATCCGCGCCGCCCAAGAGTACTTCACCACGACGACCGCCGCGATGGACGTCCCGGACATCGAGAAGGACTGGCCGACCCTGGTGGAACTCGTCTTCACGACCGCCTCGGACTACGGGCAGATGTGCAACGAGGTCGGCCTCCTCGAGGGCGTGAACTACCCGAAGCTCTTCCACAACGAGGTGGCCAAGTTGGCGGAGAAGCTCCCGTCCATCCGGTCCCGCGCCACGGGCCTGCAGCTGCTCATCGAGGACGCCAAGGCCATGGCCTCCATCGGGCTCGCCGAGGCCGCCATCGCCCAGCTGAACCAGGTCTCCACCTGGGCCCAGGACGACCCCACCCGGGGGCGCGCCGTGGATTTCATGGCCAAGAGGGCCCTCAACGAGGTCCTGGCCTCCATCCCCCCGGACTCCCCCATCCAGCTCGCCCCGTCGGTCCTCTTCAAGGCCGGCGAGGGCTCCTACCGCGAGCAGAACTTCGGCCGCGCCATCCGCGCCTACCAGCGGGTGCTCGTGGCCATCGAGGCGGAGCCCGACTCCGAGAAGAGGAGGGTGCTGTCGGAGACCCTCGCCGTCGAGTGCTGGAACCGGATCTACGAGTGCTACTACCGCCAGGAGCGCCACCTCGAGGCCTACGTGGCCGCGGACTTCGTCGTCCAGCGCTTCCTCGCCTCGGGGAAGAAGGAGCCGAGCGCCGAGGTCGCCAGCCTCGCCCTCTCCCGGATCTACGCCCTCCAGCAGCTCGCCAACCGGGCCGCCAAGGACCGCAAGCCCGAGATCCTCGATCAGGTCAAGAGGGCCCAGGAGCTCTACACCACGCGGTTCCAGGCCTTCAACGACTCCGGGAGCGGGGACAACATCAGCTACACCGTCGGGGTCCAGAAGCTGCGGGACGGGACCAGCGCCATGCAGGGCGGGGACGCCGCCCGCGGCACCGCGCTCCTCAACGAGGCCATCGAGCTCTTCAAGAAGGTCGAGGACAAGGACGCGTTGCACGGCACGGCCCAGGCGCGGATCGGCGAGTGCCTCGTCGTGATGGGCAGGCACGAGGACGCCATCAAGCACCTGCAGGCCTTCATCCAGAAGAACACCGCCGACTGGACGAGCGCCGTCATCCCCGCCGCGCAGAAGCAGCCCTGGGGCGTGGCCCTGTTCTGGATCGCCAACGCCCACAACGAGATGAAGCAGTACGCGAAGGTCGTGGAGGTCCTCGACGGGTTCGAGGCGAGGTTCCAGGGGGCGACCCTCGACAACTTCTTCCCCCGCGTCCGCTACCTCCGAATCTCCGCCATGGTCAAGGGGAGCCGGGGCGACGAGGCCGTGAAGGAGTGCGACCGCCTGATGAAGGACTCCCCGGACAGCGGGTACTCGGTCCTCGCGACCCTCGCCGTCGCCAACGACCTGAAGGTCCGCTCCGACAGGGCCCACAAGGAAGGGAACCCCAAGGTGGAGATGGATCTGAAGAAGCGCTCCCTCCCCTACTATGACTTCTGGCTCGCCCGGGCCGACGACGTCGGCGCCGACCAGTTCACCTTCGTCGGCTCCCTGCACTTCGAGGTGGAGAGCTTCGTCCGCGCCGCGGAACTGTGGACGAAGGCCCTGGAGATCTTCAAGAAGCAGGAGAACGAGAAGATGGTGGAGTCCCTCACCATCAACCTCGCCGGGCTCCTCGTGGGCCAGGGCCGCTACGCCGAGGCCCTCCCGCAGTTCGAGGCCCTCTTCATCAAGACCGCCGAGGTGGACGACCTGCGCGCCGCCTACGCCGCCATCCGCAGGCGCCCGGGCAACGTGGCCGCCCCGGTCTGGGAGAAGCGGACGAAGGAGCTCATCGACCGGATCGGCGACGTGCTTTCCAAGGACCCCGACGGCGCCGCCCGCGCCGGGGAGGCGAAGAAGGTCGCCGCCGGGGGGGACACGGAGCTCCTGGTCCGCGCCTACGCCGACACGCCGGAACTGCGCCGCGCCCTCTCCCGCGCGACGGCCCTCTCGGTCCTCGGCAGCGACGCCGCCCTGCCGCCGGAGATGAAGGTCACGGCCTTCCAGCTCGTCAAGCGCTCCCCGGAACTGCTCTCCAACATCGCCCGCTGCTACGAGGAGCTCGCCACGGCCTCCCCCGAGAACGCCATCCGGGCCGTGAACATCTACGCCACGCTCATCGAGTCCTCCGCCGACGCGGACGACCCGGAGAACCCCGCCCCGGGCAACAAGTACTCGGAGAAGTGGTTCGACTGGAAGTACCACTGGGTGAAGACCTACCTCCAGACGGGCATCACCTACAAGGACCGCGGGGAGATGTGGCTCCGGACCGTGTGCGAGATCGTCCGCTCCATGACCAACCTGGGCGAGGTGACCCGCGCCAACAAGGAGCGGGCCGGCCTCGGCAAGGCCTTCGAGGAGTTCCGCGACCAGGCCGACACCGCCCTCCGGGGAATCGGCAAGGAGGGCTGCAAGTGATCCCGCGTTCCGCCGTCCCGATCCTCCTCGCGGCCCTGGCCGCCTCCGCGGCCCCCGCCGCCGCCGCGCCGGCCCCCGAGGGCAAGAGGGAGGAGGCGCCCAAGGCGACCGAGTACAGGGAGCAGTTCAAGGACGAGATCCTCCTCAAGGGGGCGCGCGGCCCCCTGAAGGACGTCGAGGTCGTGTACGAGGGCTTCGACAAGGTGGAGTGGAAGGGGAAGTCGAGCCCCCTCCAGTCCCGCCCCGCCGCGGACCTCCTCTCGGTGCGCTACGCCGACCAGCCCGCCCCCTACACCAAGGGGATGGACGCCTACAGGACCGGCCGCTGGGCCGACGCGGAGACGGAGTTCCGCGGGGTCCGCTCGGCCATCGACGCCGGCCGGGCCCGGAAGTTCTGGGAGGGGCGGGCGGGGATCCTCATCGGGGAGTGCCGCCGGCGGATCGGGGTGCAGGAGCGCCTCCCGGCCCGGCTGAAGGACGCGGCGGCCTCCTACCAGGACGCCCTGAAGAGCGACCCGAAGAGCCCCATGGCGGACGTGGCCTTCCTCGGCCTGGCGGAGTGCCAGGCGGCCGGCGGGGAGTGGGACCCGGCCTTCCAGACCCTGGACGACTTCCGCAAGGTCGCCGTCGAGGCCGGCCGCCCCGCGTGGGAGGGCCGCTCCCGCCTCGCCCGGGGGAGGCTCCTCGAGCGCAAGGGGGAGGTGGGCGGCGCCGCCACGGAGTACGCCGATCTCGCCAAGTTCGCCGAGCAGGCCCTGGCCAAGGTCGTGGGCGACACCCCCGAGAGGCGCGAACTGGAGGCCCTGAAGACCGGAGGGCTCGTCCGTGACGCCTGGGCGCTGTTCGCCCGGGCCGAAAAGTCCAAGGGGCCGGCCGACCTGGACCTCGCCCGCAAGTCCTTCGAGGCCCTCCCCGGGGCGACCGGGGGATCCCCGGCCGGCAAGGCCGCGGCGGCCAACGGCCTCGGCGGCCTCCTGATGCTCGAGGGCAAGGCCCAGAAGGCCCTGGAGAAGTTCGTGGAGGTCGAGGTCACGATGTTCCAGGTCCCCGACGAGGTGGCCCGCGCCCTCTGGTACAAGGCGAAGGCCTGCGACGCCCTCGGGAACGCCTCCGGGCGCGAACAGGCCCTGAAAGACTTGTCAGATTACTATCCGTCGTCAGAATGGGCCGTTCGCGCGCGATGACCCCCGTGGGGGGGCCCGCGACGCGGACGTCCGTGGCTTCGACCGCGGGGCAGGATCCCGGTCGCAGGATGCCGATCTAAGGAGAGAACCGAACCATGAAGAACGGAAGGTGGCTGGCGCTCGGGGCCGTGGGGCTCTCCGCCGTGCTCCTGACGACGGGGGTCGCGATGGCCCAGGACGCGGAGCCCGTCTTCGTCCCGCCGGAGGCGGAGATCAACATCTCCAACATCCTCGCGTGGGGCTCCTGGTGCGGCTGGATCATCATCCTCCACTCCGTCGCCGCCGGCGCCCTCGTCATCGAGCACTTCATCAACATCAAGCGGGAGAAGCTGGTCCCCCCCGAGCTCATCGACGAGATCGAGGCCCTCTTCGAGGAGGAGGAGTACCAGGAGGCCCTCGAGCTCTGCGAGGCGAACCCCAACTTCGTGACCAACATCCTCGCCGCCGGCCTCCCCAAGCTCAACGCCGGCTTCGACACCATGAAGCAGATCATGGGCGAGCAGAGCGCCACCGAGGCGACGCTCCTCTTCCAGAAGATCTCCTACCTCAACCTCATCGGGAACCTGGCCCCCATGTGGGGGCTGTTCGGCACGGTGTCCGGGATGATCGTGGCCTTCGCCAACATCGTCATCCTCGGCCCGAAGGTCACCCCGAAGGACCTGGCCATGGGCGTGCAGCAGGCCCTCATCACCACGTTCGAGGGGCTCTTCGTGGCCATCCCCTGCATGATGTTCTACTTCGTGTTCCGCAACAGGGTCGTGAAGATCATCAACGAGTTGAACGGCACCGCCGACGAGCTCGTCGAGCGCTTCCGGCCCACGAAGCAGTAGTCCGCTCGAGGAAGGCACCGCACCCGGGAGCCACGCCATGGGCAGAAAGAAGTCCGTCGACATCTCCGACGTCCAGTCGTTCGACATGACGCCGATGATCGACATCGTCTTCCAGCTCGTCGTCTTCCTCATGATCGCCAACGACATGAGCCGCAAGGAGATCGAGGAGCTGGCCCTGCCCGACGCCGTCCACGGGTCCGAGGACAAGGGGATCAACGAGAAGCGCCGCGTGATCGTGAACCTGCTGAGCGACGACAAGGGCGGGCCCCCCATCCTGAAGGTGCGCGGGGAGGAGATGGACCTGGACCGGTTCAAGCAGTACCTCGCGCCCGAGGCGGACATCCTGCGCGAGCAGGACTCCACCCGGGCGTCGGAGCTCTACGTGCTCATCCGCGCGGACAAGAAGAGCCGCTGGCAGGACGTGCAGTGGGTGATGCAGGCCTTCGCCGACCCCAAGATCAAGGTCTACAAGCTCCAGTTCGCCACCACCAACCCGGAACTGCTGAAGCGCCAGTAGCCGTCCCCCGCCGCATGCCCCGGGCCGCCCGGGGAGAGGAAGTGCCATGGCCAAGGAAGCCTACGAGCCCCCCGCGAAGGGCGAGATGAACATGACGCCGATGATCGACGTCGTGTTCCAGCTGATCGTCGTGTTCCTCTGCTCGATGAAGTTCAAGACCCTCGACCAGAAGATCGAGGCCTTCCTCCCCAAGGACGTCGGCCTCAGCAACGCCCCGGCCGTCACGGCCGAGGTCGTCACCACGGTCGGGGAGACCGACACCGCCGTCTACATCCTCGACAGCAAGCTCGGCATGTCCAGCGCCTCGGGGATCTGGGGGGCCCTCCAGACGCGCCTGAAGGACTTCAAGGGCAAGGACGACAAGGTCAAGGGGGAGATCGACGCGGCCCCGGACGTCCCCCACGGCGACGTGATCGCCGCCCTCGACTCCTTCGTCGCCTCGGGCCTGACCAACGTGGTCTTCAAGGGGACCCAGCTCAACAAGACGGGGACCTTCCAGAGGCAGCCGCCCAAGCGCTGAGTCTCCCCCGGCCCGGGCGGCCGGTAGCCCCCCAGGAGTCCCATGGAAGCGAGCCGGGCTCCGCACGCGT
>CAZWGT010000007.1:0-28081 GCA_964633345.1 uncultured Planctomycetota bacterium | reverse complement strand
CGCCCCCCCCCCCCCCCCCCGGCGCGCGGGGGGGCCCCGCCCCCCCCGCCGCGATTCACCGTGAACCGGTGGACTACTGCTTGATGTCGAAGAGGATCTCCCGGACCGTGGGCATCGGGTCGGTGAAGGTGTGGAACCCGTCCACGTGGAAGTCCACGCGGAACCTCCACCACTTGTTGTTGTCGAAGAGGTCCCAGGGGTTGCCGGCCACGAGCCCGCCGAGGGTCGAGTCCCAGACCTTGATGAACCCCGTGGAGTTGGCCGTGTCGGGGTCGCTGGGGACCGTGAGGACGTTCTCGGGGGCCGCTTCCATGTAGATCTTGATGGTGCCGTTGAACGGAAGGGCCGGGAAGACGTCGGCGTCCACCGTGGGGGCGCCGAAGTCCGGGGTGAAGATGCCGGTGTCCTGCCAGGAGGACTGGCCGACGGAGTCGAGATCGAGGGCCGGTGTGAAGACGCCGACGCTGGCCGCCCCGGGGGAGTTGACGATGTTGCCGTCGGCGTCCTCGAGCCGGATGCGCCCGAGGGAGCCCGCCCCGCCGTTGTAGACCGTCGTCGTGCCGTCGGCGTACCCCTGCCCGCCGAGCCCGCCGGAGACGTCCATCACGGCGCCGCCCTGGACGGAGATCGTGCCGCGTGCCTGGGCCCAGATGACGCCGCCGGAGCCGCCGCCGCCGCCCGCGCCCTGGCTGAACTGGGTCAGGGTGACGTCGTCGTACGTGGATCCGCCGTTGCCGCCCTTGCAGGTCACCGTGCCGGCGAAGTTGATGGTCGTGTAGGAGACGATCTGGAGGGCGCCGCCGCCGCCGCCCCCGCCGCCGCCGCCCTCGTCCGTGCCGTCCGGGACGCCCCAGTGCACGTTGTCGTCCTGGCTGTCGTCCTCCCCGCCGCCGCCGCCGCCGCCCGCCCCGCCCATCCCCGCGGTGAGGGTGGGAATGCCGTTGAGGGTGATGGTGCGCAGGCCGCTGGGGAGGTTGTTCGGGTCGAGGACGGACACCGTGGCCGACGTCGACGCGCCGGACATGGTCGCGCTGCCCCACGTGCCGCCGCCCGTCCCGCCGTTGGCCGCCGGGGACGCCCCGCGGCGGATCTGGGTCGCGCTGAAGTTGTCGGCGTTGCCGCCGATGGCCGAGCCTCCGGCGCCGCCCCCGCCCTCGCGCTGCCGGCAGGGCTCGAAACTCTTCGGGGGGTTGACGCAGGTCGTCTGCACCGGGCCGCCGGAGTAGGTGAGCCGCGGCCAGAAGGGGGCCAGGGCGCCCGAGGGTGAGTTCATCGTCTGGGCGTTCCCGCCGTCGTTCTCGCCCGTGTTCCCGCCCACGCCGCCGGAGCCCGTCGTCAGGCCGAGTCCGTCCAGCCCGTCGAAGTTCCCGCCGGCGCCGATGGTCTTCATGGCCCCGTCGCCGCCGGCGTTCCCGCCCGCGCCGCCGGCGCCCCCGGCCCCGCCCGTGGCGGTGACGTTCCCGGCGTCGCCCCGGAACCCGTTGCCCCCGTTGGAGGCGTCGAGGTGGAGTTCCCCGGAGATGTCCACGGTGCCCTGGCAGTGGATCACGAGCGGGAAGTTGCCCGTGGCCACCACCCGGGCGCCGATCGGGATGGAGAAGGTCGTGAAATTGTAGACCCGCTGGGAGGCCGAGCCCGTGCTGATGACGGTCTGCGCGCCGATGGGAGCCGCGAACGCGCCGTCGAGGCCGTCGCCGGCGTACGGCGCGAAGGCGGCCGTGAGCTGCCCGGCGGTGGCGCCGACGTAGGGCTTGTCGGAGTTCCAGACGGCCGTCGTCGCGGCGGCGTCGATCGACAGGGTGTCGTTGAAGGACTCGAGGAAGTCCGGGATGAAGACCGGTCCGGTCCCGGTGAGGAAGGAGATCACCGTCTGGTTCAGGGCCTGGCCCAGGAGATCCTCGATGCCGGTGGAGAGGGTGACCCGGATGGTCCCGTTGGCGGGCATGGGGTTGATCGGCGTGAGGATGACCTCGACCTTCCCCAGGCGCTGCTGGGCGAGGAACACCGAGACGGGGATCTGCGGATAGGGCGGGGCGACGGAGATCAGCTCCACCTTGAACTTGTCGATGGTGACGGTCCGGGGGTCCAGGGGCTGGTTGAAGCGGATGGCGATGGTCTCGGTGACGGGGACGTTCGTGGTGCCGTTGTAGGGAGAGGAGTGGATGACGCGCGGCAGGCCCGCCGTCTCGGCCCCGAGGAAGAGCTTGGGGGCGGTCGTCGAGACCACCCGGAAGCTGGAGGTGAAGATGCGGTTGTTGGGGCTGAGGAGCTGGGCCCCGGCGACGTTCTCGAGGGTGTTCGTCGAGGGGTAGCCGGGGATCACCACCTGGTAGGTCGCGCCGCCGATCAGCCCCGTGTCGTCGAGGGCCGCCCGCGTCGGGATCTCGGGAACGAAGGTGACGATGTTGCGCTGGGAGCGGTCGAACAGGGGCTGACGGCCGCCGTTGGAGGCGGGCGGCTCGTCGTTGCCGAGGTCGATGCGGATCGAGTCGGGGATGCGGGACAGGTCGCCCGTCTTCTCCACCCGGTTGATGACGTTCGTGGTGGTCCCGTCCGGGTCGATGACGACGCGGTTCCCCGTGGCGGGATCGACCATGAAGACGCCGCGGAC
The DNA here is from genome assembly GCA_964633345.1 of uncultured Planctomycetota bacterium. GTDB lineage: Bacteria > Planctomycetota > JAJSAM01 > JAJSAM01 > JAKLKS01 > CAZWGT01. Next base: position 25,470 of record CAZWGT010000007.1, on the reverse strand, counting down.
GTAGACGCCGTAGGGGGCGGTCCCGCCCTGCGTGCCGGTCCGCATCCGGAAGGAGTCGGGATTGATCGAGTCCTCGTTCACCGGGGCGGAGAGGTTCAGCTGCAGGTCCTCGTCGAAGTAGATGCCCGCGTAGTTCGGGGCGCTGAAGGACTTCACGTAGAGGTTCGCGGAGTCCGCCGGCTTGGGAGCCGGTCCGCCGCCGCCGCCGCAGCCGGCGGCCAGGGCCGCCGCCAGGCCGAGGGCCGCCAGGACCGGGACGGAGGGGCTCGACCGATCGCGAGAGGGGAGCACGGCACCCGTCCGGCCCGACGGCGCCGTCGGCCTGCGTCCTTCGTTCATTCTCATGGGACTTTCCACCCTCCTGCGCGGCCGCGCCCGCGCGACCCGGCGCGACCCGTCTTTCCCGCGACGTCCGTTGCGTCCGACTTCGGTGCGACCGTTCCTAGAAGATGTAGGGGAGATCGATGCTGCGGATCACGGGGACCTGTCCGGTCGAGACGTTCGAGACGAGCGTCGCCCGGAAGCGGATGAACCGGTACCCGTCCAGCTGGTCCATGTTGGTGACGTACCCGGTGAACGTCGTCGGGTCGGGGATGACGTTGTTCGGGTTGCCGGGGATGGGGAAGAGGATTCCCTTGGCCCCCTCGTACTCCAGGCCCGCCGTCGTGCCGCCCGTCTGGGTCGCGGGCAGGATCACGGGGCTGCTGTAGTCGGGGTTGCCGACGCCGGAGTCGTAGAAGAGGGACTGGGCGATGGTCGTCCGGCGCTTCTTGATGAACTGCATGTCCGCCACGACCGGCTCCGCCAGGGTGCCCGTCACGCTCCCGTAGGAGCCGAAGGTGTGCCGGTTGGGGAAGCCCACGGGGCCGAAGAAGATGCGGCCGATCTGGTAGTTGGTTCCCGGGTCGGCGCTGACGTCCAGGACGAGGTTGTTCTTCCCGTTGAACTCGAAGAAGTCGGAGAAGACCGGCATCGGCCAGAAGCCCACGGCGCAGGAGTCGGCGTTGCAGGGGGGGTCGATGGTGGCGCGCTGCGGGATGATGTAGGACGTGTTGGCCACGGTGACCGGCGTGCCCACGTCGAAGTTGTTGTCCATCGTGGTGCTCAGCGAGTCGCCCTGGGAATGGCCGAGGACGATGGTCACGTTGTTGTGGAAGGCGGCGAAGAGGGCGTTGCTCGACGGGCCCCAGTTGACCTGGGTGATGGCCGCCGAGGACCCGAGGTCGGCCTGGGTGTAGATCCACTGGTCGTGGCCGACGCCGGCGGAGCCGAGCTGGGCGAAGGGGTGGTCGCGCACGCGGCTGCGGACGCCGCCGGGGTACTGGGACGGCAGGAGCTGCACGGTGACCGTGGTCGTCGTGACGGCGCCGCCGGTCAGGGAGCCGACCGTGGCGGTGCCCCACTCCGCGGTCGTGTTGGTGGTGTCGCGCTTCGTGGTCGTGTCGAAGGACTCGCCGATGCTCTGGGTGGTCGGGACGCCGGCCTTGACCTCCGTGCGGAAGCGGATCGTCTGGGGGTTCGCCAGCGGGTTGCCGGCGAGGTCCTTCAGGCCGGTGGTCAGGGTGACGGCGATGTCGTAGCCCGCGCCCCCGAAGGAGAACGCCGGGGTGAACTTCCAGGTCTTGCCGCAGAGGTCGGGATCGAAGGTCCCGGACACCCCGACGTACTTGCCCTGGAGGGCGGAGAGCGTCTCGTTCTTGACCTGGATGGTCGTTCCGAGTTCGAAGGAGGCCGGGTCCATGGCCTCGTCGAAGACGATGAGGACGCGGGCGTTGTACGGGACCTCGCCGTTGAGCTTGCGGGGGGGATCGAAGCCGAGGGAACCCTGGCCGTCGGTGCCGGTGTACTTGGGCTGCAGGACCTCGCGGGCGTACTTCTCGCCGGTCTTGAAGAAGGTGCTGAAGGACTCGATGATGGCGTCGCCCGCGGCCGACGTGAGGTACTTGTTGGAGGCGCCCGAGTCGGGGATGGTGATCGTGTAGGTCGTCAGCGCGTTGAAACCGAACGGGTTGTCGGCGCAGGCGAGGTCGTCGGACTTGCTCGTCCGGGTCGGGTCGAAGATGAGCCAGTTGCGGACCAGGCCGGAGGAGTCCTTGATCACGTTCCTCAACTGGAGGTCGTCGGCCTTGTCCACCGTGGGGAAGTAGGCCGAGCCCTTCGCCTGGACCCTGCCCTTCGAGGTGACGATGCCGATCTGCAGGGCCCGGGAGATGACGTCGGGCTCCAGGGACTTCTTGGACAGCGGCGCGCTGAACTCGATGAGGATGGCGCCGTTGCGATCCCAGTTGTCCCGGCGATCGCTGCTGACGGAGACGACCTTCAGGGGGGCGGGGTTGAGGAAGATGGTCGGGTCCCCCGTACCACCGCCGCCGCCACCGCCGCAGGAGGCGGCGAGGAGGCCGACGATGAGGGAACCGGCCAGCCGGGAGGCGACGGCGGGGGCGGTGCGGACAGCGGCGGGTGCGCTAGACATCGATGGTCTCCTCCCGGTGCTGGTCGAGCGGGTCTCCGCCCCTCCAGCGAAATTTCAAGCTGCAGGAATCCGCGCCCGACGGCCCAATCCCGTGGCTCCCGCTGCGACCGGAAGCACGGTTGCGGATGGTGGACACGCCGTCGCCCCGCAAGGCATGGCCCCGACCGGTGATTCTAGGTCCCGTGGAAAGGTCCAGTAAAGCGAATTCCACCGGCGGATTCGCGGGGCGGACGGTTTCGTGGAGCATCCGGCTGACGCAGACGCAACCCCCGTGCCCGCCCATCGGGGCCCCGCCCCGCGGGCTCCCGTCCCCCGCGAGCCCGGCCCCCTCCCACCCCCCCGCCTCCCCGTCGGTACCCGGTCCCGGGGTCGCAGGTTCGAGTCGCGTTCGTGCGGAACCGCACGGCGGGAATAGTGCGGCCCTGCTACAGACCCTCCGGGGGTGCGTCGACGGTTCCCCCTCAACGGACGCGCAGGAGGAGGCGATCTCCCGCAAGGAGCCCCGCCACCCGGCCCCGGAGGGGCGTCCCATCGAAGGGGCAGTTCCGGGACAGGGATGCGAACTCGGCGGCGACGGTCGGCCGCCTCGCGTGCAGGTCGAGGAGGACGACGGCAGCCCGCGCGCCGGGGGCGAGGGTGGGGGCGGGTATCCGCGCGACACCCGCCGCCCCGGTGGACATGCGCGCCAGCAGGGAGACCAGGGGGATCCTTCCCGGGACCACCAGCCGATCGTGGAGGACGGAGAACGCGTTCTCCAGGCCGATGACGCCGAAGGCCGCCTGGACGAACCCGCAGGCCCTCTTGCGCCCCTCGTGGTGCGGCGCGTGGTCCGTGGCGACGCAGTCGATGGTGCCGTCCGCGAGGCCGGCGACCACGGCGTCCCGATCCGCCGCCGCCCGGAGCGGCGGGTTCATCTTGAGGTGGGCGTCGGGGACGCCCCCGGGCAGGGTGCGCAGGAGGTCCTCGTCGGTCAGGGCGAGATGGTGGGGCGCGGCCTCGGCGGTCACCGCGATCCCGCGGTCCTTCGCCGCCCGTACCGCCGCCACGGCCACGGCCGTCGAGAGGTGGCAGATGTGCACGGGGACCCCGAACCGCTCCGCCAGGGCGATGTCCCTCCGCACCATGCGGGCCTCGCTCTCCCCGGGGATCCCGGAGAGGCCCAGCCGGCGCGCCGGCTCCCCGTCGTGGGCGACGCCGCCGGGATGGAGGGCGGGCGTCTCGCAGTGGGAGAACACGGGGAGGCCCAGTTCCGCCGCCCGCACGAGGACCTCCCCCATCACGGCGTCGTCCTCCACCGGCCGGCCGTCGTCGGACACCGCCGTGGCACCGGCGGCCTTCTGCGCCGCGAAGTCGACGGCCTCCCGGCCGAGGAGGCCGCGCGTGGCCGCCGTCACGACGTGCAACCTCACCGGGGAATCCGCAGTCCGGGCGGAGCGGAGGATGGCCTCGGTGACGGCGGGGCCGTCGTTCACCGGCTCCGTGTTCGCCATGCAGAAGACGGCCCCGTACCCCCCCTCGGCCGCGGCGGCCAGGCCCGAGGCGGTGGTCTCGCTCCGGCCGTCGCCGGGCTCGCGGAAGTGGACGTGGGGATCCACGAAGGAAGGGGCGGCGACCAGCCCCGCGGCATCGACGACCCGCGGGGCCGGAACGCCCTCCGGCGCGGCCGCCACCAGGATCCCGTCCACGATCCGCAGGTCGCGGACGCCGTCCTCCCCCGTCCCGGGATCCAGCACGCGTGCGCCCCGGAGGAGCCAGTGGCGGGAGCGCTGAGCACTCCCCGGGCTCACGGCTCCCCCGCCGCCCCGCCCCCGCCGGCGCCGGGCCGCTTCGCGGGCAGGAATCCCGCCTGCTCCGCCTCCTGCCACGAGGCGAAGTAGACGAGGTTCCCCGGGTGCACGCGCCGGAGATCCGCCGAGGCGAGGGCGTGGTAGCGCTTCTCCAGGCGGCTCCCGGCGAAGCGCGGCCGCACGGACACCCCGCAGTGCAGGCACTCCAGGACCAGGGGATCGCGCCTGGCCGCCACGAAACGGGGGAGGACGCGGGCGTCGCGCCGGGCGGCGCAGCGGAGGTTGGCGCACCGGATCCCCTCCGGGGCCCCCGTCGCCTCGACCACGGGGGAGGCCCCCCGACCGGAGGCGAGGGAAAGGCCGAGCAGTTCCGCCAGGAGCGGCACCTCGCGGGCGGCCTCCCCGCGGAGCTCCCCCGCCGCCGCGGGGCGCCCGCCGGGCCTGCCGAAGGGGCGGTAGACGAACCGCCCCTCCTCGCGGAGCCAGGGGTGGGCCCCCTCCTCGCGGCCTCCCGCCGGCGCCGGCCCGCCGTCCTCGCCCCTCGTCGAGGCCACGAAGATGAAGTCCATCTCCTCCACGGCGGCCCGGGCGCGCCGCCGGTCCTCTTCGCCCGCCTGGGGCCCGGCCTCGGGGAGCCCGGCGAAGAGCGGGTGCTGGTAGGGGCCGCCCGGGTCGAGGACGACGGTGTCCACCATGTCGAGGATGGACTTCAGGCTCTGGGCCTCGAACCGCACGGGCTGGTGGCCGAGTCGTCCGGCGATGCCGGAGATCCGGTGCTCGGGCATCTCCGCGCCCCTGGCCGGGACGAGCAGGACCGTGGTCCCCAGGGAGGAGAGCCCCGCCGCCAGGGAGTGGGCGAGCCGGTTGTGCCGGAGGTCCCCGCAGAGGGCGGCGGCCCGGGGCGGCTTCTCGCCGCAGCGCGCCACGAGGCCGCGCAGTGCCAGGAGCGCCCGCAGGGGATCCTCGCGCGCGCCGTCGCCCGCGTTGAGGACCGGGACGTCCGTCACCGCCGCCGCGGCGCGGGCCGACCCCTCCAGGGGATGGCGCACGACGAGAAGGTCGGCGTAGGCGCCGGCCGCCTCGGCGGCCTCGAGGAGGTCGGACTCGGGGAAGTTCCCGAGGATCTCCCCCCCCGAGGCGAAGGTCGCCCCGGACCGGGCGCAGGCCGCGCGGAGCGCGGCCTCCAGTCGGGGGGCGGGCTGCCAGAAGAGCCCCGCGACGAGCCGCCCGGCGAGGAGCTTCCGGATCTCCATCGGATCCCCGGCGGCGTCCTCCCCCCGCCGGAACAGCCCGAGCATCTCCTCGGGGGAGAGATCGGTGATGGAGAACAGCGGGCGGGACATGGCGCCAAGGGTAGCGCCCGCGGGGAACGGCGCCGACGACGATTCAGGAACGCGCCAGGAAGAGGATCCGCGCCCCCTCGGCGACGAGGTGGGGAGCGGCGGTGGTCCGCGTCCGCAGCAGGGGACCCAGCACCCCCGCGTCGCCCCCGTGGAGGAAGACCGGCACGGCCGCCCCCCCCGCGTCCTCGACCAGGCGGTCCACGAGCCCCGCGAAACCCCGCAGGTGCCCGCCGCGCAGGGCTCCTCCCGTGGAGCGCCCGGGGCCCTCCCCGAGGGGCCCCGCATGCAGTTCCGGGGGCGCCAGGCGCGGGGCCGCCGCCGCCAGTCCCGCGGCCGCGGCCCGGAGCCCCGGCGCGATGAAGCCGCCGAGGAACCTCCCGGACACCCCCACGGCGTCCACGGTGATGGCGGTGCCGAGGCCGACCGCGACGGCCGCGCCCCGCGCCCGGGCATGGGCCCCCGCGGCCGCGCAGAGCCGGTCGATCCCGGCGCGGAACGGGTTGTCCTCCGGGTCGGGGAGGAGGGGCAGGGGACGCCCCAGGGCCGCCTCCACGGCGGCGAGGTTCCGGTCGGAGACGGCGACGCCGACGAGGGGGCACCCGCCGACCGGGAACGGGGGAAGGGCGAACGGGGACGCGCAGAGGACGCGCTCCGCCGAGAGCACCGCGCCGGCGGCGTCGAAGGCGACGATCTTGACCGCCGTGTTCCCGACGTCGAGGACGACGAGCGCCGGGTCGGTCAAGGACGCGCCCCTAGGGCTTGGCCCTGTTCTTCTTCTTCGGGGCGTGGAAGGTGAAGGACATCTCCTTGCCCTTGCGCAGGACCTTCAGCTGGAAGACGGTGGTCCCGCCCTCGAACTGCTTCTTCCCCTTGGCCATCGCGTCGGCGGTGGAGCTGACCTTCTCGTTGTTCACCGAGATGACCTTGTCCTCCTGCCGGAACCCGACGTCGTGGGCGCGGCTGTCGGCGGGGACGCCCTTGAGGACGAACCCGTCGGGGTTCCCCGCCGCGTCCTTGGACTCGACGATGGAGATCCTGCTCGCCTGGTCCGAGGACCACGTCGCGATGAACTCCGCCTCCTCCTCGGAGACCTCCCACGCCACCTCGTCCGGGTTGTCGGTGAGGATCCTCCGGCCCCGGAACGGCAGGTCCTTGCGGGGACCGGCCGGCCGCGCGACGCCGATGCCCGGTCCGGGAGGCGCCTCCTTGTTCTGCAGGTCGGGGGGATTGCCGGCGATCATCTCGAGGACCTTCCTCTCGAAAGTCTCGTTGTGGATGAAGACGGCGGCGCACGGGAGGAACCGCTTCGCCGCCGGATCCCAGGCGGCCTCCCTCAGTTCGTTCAGGCGCCACGGGGTGAACGGGGGGGGGTCCTGGGTCGTCGAGAGGTCGGCGGGGATCTGGCCCCCGAGCCCCACCGAGAAGGTGATCGCCGACTCCTTGGGCCCCGTCTGCAGCTGGGCGAAGGAGGAGTCGATGTCGGACCCGAGGAAGATCCCGTTCAGGCGGTACTTCGTGAGGAAGTCGTCCACCTTCACGACCTCGGCCGCAGGTCCCGCGACGACGGGGGCGGGCTTGTCCCCCTGCGCGTAGGTGACGGCGGCGGTGTACTGCTCCTTGGGCCCGGGGCCGGCCGACTGGAGGTCCGCCGGCTGGGCCGCGCGGACGGGGAACAGCCTGGCCCAGTCCCTGGCGGCGACGGGGGCGGCCTGCAGGGAGTACCAGGCGGCCGCGCCGGCGGCGGCGAGGGCCGCGACGTCGGCCGCGAGCACGAGGCGACGGAGATTGGTCAGGTTCATGGAGGGTTGGACGACCGTCTACTGGAAGAACCCCCCGCCGCCCTTGCCCTTGGTGATGCCCCGGATCTCGAGCTTGAGCTCGTCGGGGTTGTCGGCGTTCAGGAGGGCGTCCTCGAAGGAGATCTTCCCCTCCTTGTAGAGGGCATGGATGGCCTGGTTGAAGGTCTGGGTCCCGTAGTGCTCCCTTCCCTCGTACACCGCCTGGCTGATGGCCTTCGTGTTCCCCTCCAGGAGGAGCTCCTTGATGCGCGGGGTGTCCACGAGGATCTCGATGGCGGGGACGCGGCCGAAGCCCTCCATCCGGGGGATGAGGCGCATGGACATGATCGCCTTCAGCGTGAGGGACATCTGCTGCCGGATGAGCTGGTGCTGGTGCGGTGGGAAGAAGGAGAGGATGCGCTCGACGGTCTGGATGGCGTTGACCGTGTGGAGCGTGGTGAAGACGAGGTGGCCCGTCTCGGCGGCCGCGAGGGCGGCCTCCATCGTCTCGGTGTCGCGGCACTCGCCGATGAGGATGACGTCGGGGTTCTGGCGGACGACGTTGCGCAGGCCCTGCTTGAAGTCGATGGTGTCGGATCGGATCTCCCGCTGGTTGATGAGGCACTTGGCGGGCTTGTAGATGAACTCGATGGGGTCCTCGAGGGTGACGATGTGCTTCTCCATGTTCTCGTTGATGTGGTTGATGATCGAGGCCAGCGTCGTGGTCTTGCCGGACCCGGTGATCCCCGTGGCGAAGACGATCCCGCGCTTGAGGTTGGAGATCTTCTCGCACTGGGCCAGGGGGAGCGTCAGCTCCTGCATCGTGGGGATCTGGCCCTTCACGTGGCGGAAGACGAAGGACATCTTCTGCCGGGCCTGGAAGATGTTGGCGCGGAAGCGCCCGACGCCCTCGATCTCGTGGGAGGTGTCGATCTCGCCGTCCCTGTAGAAGACCTCCTGGTGGCGCTTGTCCAGGATGTGCTCGAAGAGGGCCTTGGCGTACTCCTTCGTCATGGGGAGGTCGTGGAGGACCTGAACGGCGCCGTTGAGGCGCCCCATCGGGGGATGGCCCGTCTGGAGGAAGAGGTCGGAGACGCCCCTCTCGACGGCGATGCGGAAGTAGATGTCCTTGTCGTCGGTGGAGACCTGGGTGGGCGCGCCCTCCCCCATGATCTCGCTGATTTCGCCGCTCACGCCGCACCTCCGTTCACCGGCGGGCCCGGCACCGGGGAGTCTACCCCTCCTCGATCGCCGGCCCGCGCCTCCTGCGCCTCGACTTCCCCTTCGGTTCCGGCTCCGCCGGCTTCCCTTCGAGGTCACCGTCCGGGTCCTGCGAGGGCTCGGCCGAATCCTGCACGATCCTCGCCGTCGCTCCCAGCACCTCGCGCAGCCCCGTGCCGGAGACGGCGGAGACAGGATACACCTTCGCACCGCACGCCTGCGCCAGTTCCGCCGCATCCTCCTCCCATCCGGGAAGGTCGCACTTGCTGAGGACGACGATCTCCGGACGCGAGGCGATCCCGCCGCCGTGGAGCTCCAGTTCCCGGCGCACGGTGCGCCAGGCGTCCGCGGGCGCGGGACCGGACAGGGGGCGCGCGGCGACGAGGTGGAGGAGGACGCGGGTGCGGCCCGCGTGGCGGAGGAACCGGTGCCCGAGCCCCGCCCCCCGGTGGGCCCCCTCGATGAGGCCCGGGAGGTCGGCGAGGACCATGCGGCGCCAACCCGGGAGCGCCACGACGCCGAGGACGGGGTCCACGGTGGTGAAGGGGTAGGCGGCGACCTTCGGCCGGGCCGACGAGACCCGCGAGAGGAAGGTGGACTTCCCCGCGTTCGGCAGCCCCACGAGCCCGACGTCCGCCACGATCCGCAGCTCGAGGAGGATCTCGCGCTCCTCTCCCGGGGTGCCGAGCTCCCGGATCCGCGGGACCTGGCGGGTGGGGCCGGCGAAGGCGAGGTTGCCGCGCCCCCCCTTCCCGCCCTGCACCACCCGCACCTCGTCCCCCGGACGGAGCAGGTCCTTCAGGAGGTGGCCGCGGGCAGCGTCCCGGATGAGGGTTCCCACGGGGACCTCGAGCACGAGGGCCGCGCCGTCGGAGCCGTGGCAGTTCCCCCCGGAGCCGTCGCCCCCCGCCTGCGCCCTGTAGGTCGGGCGGCAGGAGATGTCGTAGAGGGTGTTGATCTGGTCCGAGGCGCGCAGGACCACGTCCCCGCCCCGTCCGCCGTCGCCGCCGTCGGGGCCCCCCTTGGGGGTCTTCTTCTCCCGCCGGAAGGAGATCTTGCCGTCCCCGCCCTTGCCGGCGCGGAGGAGGATCCGGGCTTCATCGCGGAACATCGGGGGGCGTCCCTGGAGGGGATGGGGAGGAAGGGCCGACGGTGGGGGCCCCGCGGCCGATCGGCGTCAGTTGGCCTCGACGGCCACGGGCTCGATGAAGACCCGCTTGCCCGGGGTGAACCGGACGATCCCGTCCTTCAGGGCGAAGAGCGTCCAGTCCTTGCCCACGCCGACGTGCCGGCCGGCGGAGAACTGGGAGCCGCGCTGCCGGACGATGATCGACCCGGCGCGGACGAGCTCGCCGCCGTAGGCCTTCACGCCGCGGTACTGGCCGTTGCTGTCGCGCCCGTTGCGCGTCGAGCCCTGCCCCTTCTTGTGAGCCATGGTAGCGTTCTCCCGTGCGTCCCCGGACCGTCGATGCGGGGCGGCCCCCTCCGGCCGGAACCGCCCGGCCGATGCCGCCCGGTGCGGGCCTAGGCCTCGACCTTCAGGACCCGCACCTCGGTGTACCTCTGGCGATGGCCCTTCTTGCGCTCGTACCCCTTGCGCCGCTTGTACTTGTAGGAGATGACCTTCTCCCCCTTCAACTCCTGGATCACCTCCGCGATCACGCGGGCCCCCTTGACGACCGGGTTCCCGACGCGGGGGCTGTCGCCGCCGACGTACTCGACGCGGTCGAGGGTGATCTTCTCGCCCTTCCCCGCGCCGGAGCGGAGGTCCAGGCGCAGAACGGCGCCCTCCTCGGCCCGGTGGGAACGGCTTCCGTCCCTGATGATGGCGTACATGACGATTCCGGCTCCTCGGTGGAGAGGTAAACCCCGAGTGTACGTCCCCGCGGGGGGGCGAGCAAGGAATCAGGGGTTGGGGAGCCGCCTCCCCTCAGGAGACGACGAACTCCCCCCCGGGGAGGGCGGAGTCCTCCTCGATCCGGGCCCCGAGGGCCTCCATGGCGCCCGGCCTCCGCTCCCGGAGCCAGGCCCCCACCTCGGGAGTGACCCGGACCCTGAGGTCCCTCCTTCCCGAGGCGCTGAGGGAGCGGACTTCGCGCAGGGCCCGGAGCGCGCCGTTGGCCGCGGTGCGCACGACCCCCTTTCCGCGGCAGCACGAGCATCCCTCGTGCAGCATCTGGCGGAGGCTCGGCCCCGTACGCCGCCGCGTGATCTCCACGAGGCCGAACTCGCTGAGCGGGGTGAAGCGCACCCGGCCCCGGTCCCCCTCCATCGCCTGGCGCACCGCGCGGTCCACCGCCTCCCGGTGGGCGGGCTCCCGCACGTCGATGAAGTCCACGACGATGAGTCCCCCGAGGTCCCTCAGGCGCAGCTGCCGGGCGATCTCGGCGGCCGCCAGGAGGTCCGTCTCCAGGGCCGTCTCCTCCAGGTCCTCCCCCTTGGTGGACTTCCCGGAGTTCACGTCGATGGCCACCAGGGCCTCGGTCGGCTCGATCAGGAGGAAGCCGCCTCCCGGCAGGGGCACCCTCCGCTCGAAGATCCGATCGATGGGTCCCTCGACGTCCCGCGCGTGGAACAGGGGGACGGGGCCCCGGTGCATCGACAGGCGCGAGGCCCAGGACGGGGATGCCTCCTCGAGGAATGCCTCCGCCTCCGCGAGGGCCTCCCCCGTGTTCACGACGACCTCGTCCACGTCGTAGGCCAGCCAGTCGCGCAGGGTCCTCGTCAGGAGGCTCCCCTCGCGCAGCAGCAGCCGGGGGGGCTTCTCCTCCCGGCACCGCTCTCCGAAGCCGACGAAGACGCGGTGGAGCGCCTCCAGTTCGCGGCGGAGGTCCTCCGGGGGCCGATCGGCGCCCGCGGTGCGCACGATGACCCCCATGCCGGGGGGCGGGGCGAGGGACTCCAGGGAGGCGCGGGCCCGTTCCCTGGCCGAGGCGTCGGGGATTCGCCGGGAGACCCCGATCCGCTCCAGGCTCGGCATGAGGACGAGCCACCGTCCGGGAAGCCCGATGTAGGTCGTCAGCGAGGGCCCCTTCGTCCCGACGGCGTCGCGCACCACCTGGACGAGCACCTTCCTCCCCTCCTGGAGGAGATCGGCGATCCGGACCGGCGTCCCGCGCGGGCGGCTCTCGAAGGCGCAGAGGTCCTCCGGGTCCCCGGCGTAGAGGGGCATGACGTCGTGAGCATGGAGGAAGCCGGGCCTCTCGGCGCCGATGTCCACGAAGGCGGCCTCCACCGAGGACTCGACCCGGACCACGCGCCCCAGGTAGACGTCCCCCTGGCGGCGCCTGCGGTCCTCGACCTCCACGGAGACCTCGGCGACGCGCCCGTCCTCGAGCACCGCGGCGCGGTGCTCCTCGGGGTCCTCCGTGTCGAAGAGGAGGCTACGCGCCATAGCAGGCCTCCCGGGACGGTGACCCCGCCCGTTGCAGACGCACCTTCATCCCCGTCCGTTCGTAGAGGAAGGCCCGAGGATCCGCCCCGAGGGCGCCCATCACGTCCTCCGGGCGGGCCGTGGCGCCCCCTTCCCGGAATCCGATCCGCAGCCGCAGGACCCCGTCCTCCCTCCGCACCTCCCGGAGGAGGGGCCGGAGGTCGATCGTCCTCCCCCGCCGCTCGACGGGGACGGCCCCCCGTGCCAGGAGGGCCTCGGCCGCACCCGACCCCGGAAGGGCGGCGCCACCCGCCCTTTCCCGGACCTCGTAGGTCGCCGCGTCCAGCAGGAGCCTCTCCCCTTCGGGAACGGCCTCCGCGTGGATCACGGGGAGGTCGGGGGGGAGGGCGGATCCAGCCCTGTCGCGGACGTGCGCAGGGTCGGCAGGGGCGAGCACGTGGATCTCCACGATCTCGCAGGAGGAGGCCATCCCCGTGGGGGAGGCGCAGGGGAACGACATCCGGACCCTGGGATTGAAACCCTCGGTGAACCGCGCCCCCACGCCGGACCTCCGCAGCGCCCGCTCCAGGGTGCGCCCCAGGTCCAGCTGGCCGAGGAAGCGCAGCCTCCCCCGCTTTCCGAAGACGACCCGCACGCGAACCCAGGTTTCCATGGAGCGGACTATACCGGAGCGCCGGAACTCCGGGTCACGGTCGCGGGTGGGGGGAGGGCGTCCCCGCAGCTCCCCGGAATCGAACGGGGCCCCCGCCACGCGGCGGGGGCCCCGGGTTGCGTCCTCTTCGACTGCCGGCGCGCGTCCCGGCTACTTCTTCTCGACCGGCTTCTCGGCGGCCTTCTCGGCCGGCTTGGCGGGCTCCGCCTTCTTCTCCGGAGCCTTCTCCTTCAGGATGGAGTGGTCGGCCCCCTCGACGAGGCTCTTCCATTCGGCCGCCAGGCCCCTGTCGCGCTTCATGAGGACATCGCGGAGCGCCTCGCGCTGGGCCGAGGCCTCCTTCACGAGCCACGGCGTCATGAAGATCATGAGCTGCGAGGTTCCCCTGCTCTTGGACTCCGACTTGAAGAGCCAGCCGAAGAAGGGGATGTCGCCGAGCCACGGGACCTTGGTGACGGTCTCGCTGTTGTTCTCGGACATCAGGCCGCCGAGGACGGTCGTGACGCCGTTCTGGCAGATGAGGGTCGTGACGAGGGTGCTGGTCTGCTCGCGAGGCAGGAAGATCGTCTGGGCGCCGACGCCGGACCCGACGGAGAACTTGTCGAAGCCCTTCAGCTCCGTCGACGTCCCCGTGAGGGCCGTCTGGTTGGGGATGATCGTGATGATGATCTTGTCCGAGTCGGGGACGACGTGCGGAACGAGGAGGAGCTGGAAGCCGGTGTTGACCGGGGAGTTGTCGGCCTCCGAGATCGAGAAGGCCAGGGTGCCGGACTGGCTGGACGCCGCGTCCGTCTGGGCGTAACGGACCGACTCGCCCACGAAGATCGTCGCCTCCTGGTTGTCGAGGACGAACAGCTTCGGGGCCTGGGTGATGCGGCTCTTGGTGTCCGTCTTGAGCAGGCTGAGGAGGATGCTCGTCGAGCTGAAGTCGAGGGTGCCGCCGCTGAACGTCGGGTCGACGATGTTGGCCGCCACCGGGACGTCGGGACGGGTCGAGACCCACTCCTCGAATCCGCCGGTGCCGATGTTGAAGGGCAGCCGGACGACGTTCTCCATCTTGGCCAGCGACATGGAGCCCGCGATGCCCTGGGCGCCGGGGCCGATGCCGACGTTGAAGAGATCGGTGTTGGTCGTCGAGACGAACTGCATGTCCACGAAGATCTGCATGGGCTCGCGGTCGAGGGCGGCGAGCATCTTCTCCACCTGGGCGAGCTTGGGCTTCGTCCCCTTGAGGACCAGGGAGTTGGAGGCGTTGATGTACTCCAGCGTCCCCTCGGGCTTCAGCGCCTCGCGCAGGGAGGTGATGATGTTGAAGGTCTTCTCGAAGTCGCCGGCGACGCGGGCGCCGACGCGCTCGACGTACTCCGTGGAGCCCAGCTTCGGCGCGAAGTCCGGGGGCGGACGGAGGAACTTGAGCTGGTACACGGCCGTCTCGACCTCCGCCTTCAGCTTGTTCGCGGAGACGACACGGAGGATGCCGCCGTTGTCCTCGACCACCTGGTAGCCCTTGGAGCCCACGATGGAGGCGAGGGCCTTCTTCCACGGGACGTCGATCAGGTTCACCGTGACGATGCCCTTGACGTCGTCGGGGTCCGCCACGATGTTGGCGCTGGCGAGCGCCGCGATCGTGCGGATGACCTTGGAGATGTCGGCCTGCTCGAAGGAGAAGGAGACCCGCGGGGGCTTCTCGACCCGCAGGTAGTCGGCCATCTCCTCGACGGTGCACCCGGAGCGCTTGGCGATCTCCTCGAGAGCGGAGCGCCACCCCATGCTGCGGACGGCGAGGGTGACCCGGTCGTTCATGGCCTCCTGGGCCACGACGATGTTGGTGCCCGACGCGCGCCGGACGTACTCCAGCACCTTCTCGATCGGCTGATCGATGACGTCGAAGGTGCACGTGCCCGACGCGGGAGCCGCGGCCTCGGCCTTGGCTGCGCCCTCCGCCTTCGCCGGGTCCTGCGCGAAGAGGGGGCCGGCAAGCATCAGCGTCGCCGCCAGAGCGGCGGCCGCTCCCCGGATACGGCGTCCCCGAGCTCTCATGTCATGTCCTCCCTGCGGTTCCTGCGCCCTGCCGGCCGCCCGTGGCGACCGCGCCGAGGGCACCGCAATGCCTGTTGTCTTCCGTTGTCCGTCACGCCCGCGTCCCTGTTTCCGAAGATCCGCGTCACCGCCGGAACGGCCCTAGTCCTGGACGAGAATGGCCCTGTCCGCCCCGAGCAGCTGTGGCTTCGCCGGGACCAGGTCCACTTCGTGCCCCTGGATCTTGAAGATGAGCCTGTCCGGTTCGCCCTTTCCGCCCTCCTCGACGCGGGAGAAGACCGTGTCCTTGTCGAGGTTCTTCCCCGGGAAGAGGATGCGGTTGTTGAGGATGGCCGCGGAGCCCCGCTCCGTCCTGAGGACGCCCTGGACCACGATCTTCTTCTCCGCCAGCATGTTCTGGAACTGGGCGTGGACGCCCATGACCTTCATCGCATCGAGGTGGGGCCTGGCGCCCTCCTCGATCCCGTTCTTCCCGGAGTCGCGGGCGAGGGAGTCCACCCCGCTCCAGAGGTCGGCGGCCTCCCGGAACATCCGCTTGTCCATCTTGTCCTTGAGATCCTTGTGGACGCCCTCCGCCATGGCCTCGGTGAACTTGGGGCCGGCGCCGTTCGGGCCCGTCGGCAGGAAGTCCGCCTCCTTCAAGAGGGTCTCGTAGGGGCGCTTGACCTCGGCCAGGTAACGGTCCTGCAGGTCGCGGCTCTTGAACTCGGGGCTGCTGGCGGCGAGCTTCCGCATGTCCGCCTCCAGCGCCTCCTTGGACTTGGCGAAGTTCTGCTTCGTGGCCGCCATGCGGAGGATGTCCTTCTTCTCCTCCGCGTGCCGGAAGCTGTCGAGCTCCACCCGGCAGTGCTCGACCCGCAGCAGGAGGGACTCCAGGAGGGTCTCCTCCCCGACGCGGATCCCGTCGGCCGTGTCCGCCCCGGGCTTGTTCGGGCTCGTGCGGCGGCGGGGATCCATGAAGATGTCGCGACGGTTGTCCCGGCCCGCCAGGAGCTGGTAGCGCTCGAGGTTCGCCGGCCGGCCCTTCGTCGCGACGATCTCCTTCACGTCCTTGGACTCGAGGAGCTGCAGCTCCTTCTCCGCCTTGATGGGGAAGGTCTTCGCCGCGCCGCCCTTCGTGGGGTCGTAGCGGTACAGGTCGAAGTTCATCGTGACGTCGTGCTCGATCTCCCCGGTGGTCTTGCCGTCGTCGGACGCGGGGTTGATGCGGAACTCCGTCACGGAGACGAGGCGCTCCCGGCCCTCGAGCTGGCTCAGGAACCGCAGGAAGGCCCGCGTGCTGGCCTTGATCGACATCTTCATCGGGAACCGCGTGATGGAGCTGTCCGCCTTGTCCGTCAGCGGGTTGTAGGTGGGAAGGGTCAGGATGGAGATGCCGGACTCCTTCTCCAGGGTGGAGAGGTCCCGGATGAAGGCGTTGATGTCCGCGTCGGTCGGGAGGATCTTGGCGTTGTCCGAGACGATCTTCCGGTACGCGACGACGTCCTTCTCGAGGGAGGGGATCTTGTCGATCTCCTTCTGGTTGTCCGCCTTCAGCTTCTGCTGGGCCGCGATCTTCACGTCCAGCTCCTCGATCGCGCCGAGATCGAAGTAGATCCCGACTCCGCAGGCGATGGCCAGCACGACGCCTCCGCCGAAGATGGCGAGCGACTTCTGGGTCTCGGTCAGCTTGGCCAAGGTCGCCTCCTACTTCTTTCCCGCTGCTTCCGCGGCCGCCTTGGTGCGGGCGTCGTTCAGGTCCTTCAGGTTCCGCAGCTGCAGGCTCATCTGGAAGGTCCATCCCTCCTTCGGCTCGCGGTCCGTCCCCGGCAGGTTCTCGCGGGTTCCGGCGGGGTACGAGATGTACTGGAAGTCCTTGAAGAAGTCGCTCGTCGTGACCGCCTCGTGGAAGTCGGAGAGGCGGTAGACCTGCGGGCCCGCGGAGGATCCGCTGAACTGGACCTCGCCGCCCGCCTTGGCCGTGTCGGCCACCCTCCCGGAGAGGCTCTTGAACCAGACGTCGTACTTGGTCGCCGGGGTGGGATTCACGACGACCTCCCAGATCTCGTCGATCTTCCTCGACCACAGCACGCGCGTCATGGCGACCTTGTCGATCTTCTCGTACTGGGTCTTGTACTCCTGCAGCCAGCCGGCCAGGTCCTTGGAGTCCTTGACCTTGGCGGCCTGGGTGCGGACGTCGTCCTCGATGGCCTTGAGGTCCTGCTCCTTCGGCCCGAGCTTGCCGAGGTGGATGAAGGCCCAAGCCACGACCGCCAGCGCCACGACGACGACGGCGCCCATGGTGGCGAAGAACTGCTTGAGGGGCGTGGATTCGGCCTTCCTGTATTCCTTCGGAAGGAGGTTTACCCGGATCATTTGGTGGTCTCCGTTTCCCTTTCCCGGTCCCTAGTCCTTCAGGATGCGGGAGGCGAGCCCCACGGCGATGGCGATCTGGGAGGCGTTCTCCTTCACCTTCGCCGTGTCCACGCTGGCCTCGTCGACCTTGAGGTTCTCGGTCGGATCCCAGGCACGGACGCGCTTCTCGAAGATCTTCTCGAAGGCCTCGCCCAGGAAGCGCAGGCGCGAGGCGCCACCGGAGAGGTACACCTCGTCCACGGCCTTGTCGAACTGGTTCTCGAAGTAGTCGAGGGAGAGGTGGATCTCGTTGCCGAGGTCCTCGATGCTGCTCATGACCGCCTCGCGGAGCTGGTCGGCGTTCTCGGAGGACTCGCGCTTGAGGTTCTCGGCGCTGTGGAGCTCGATCCCCAGGCGCTTGCTGATGCTGCTCGTGAGGTCGTCCCCGCCGAGGTAGATCTCGCGGATGAAGAAGGAGACGTTGCCGCGGAGGATGTTGACGTTCGTCTTGTTGGCGCCGACGTCCACGAGGGCCACCGTCCGGTCCCCCTCCTCGACCTGCGAGGAGAAGCGGTTGCGCATCTCGAAGGCGTTCCCGAGGGCGAAGGAGTCCACGTCGATGGTGTCGGGCTGGAGCCCGACTCCCTGGAGCAGGCCGACGTGCTCGTCGATCAGGCTGCGCTTGACCGCGCAGAGGAGCACACGCATCTCCTCGGACTGCTGCTCGGCGTCCGGCATCCTCTGGGCGTCGAGCACGACCTCCTCGACGTCGAAGGGGATGTACTTGTCCGCCTCGACGCGGATGACGTTCATGAGGTTGTCGTCGGTCGTCTTCGGCATGTTGAGGAAGCGCACGATCACCGACTTGCCGGAGACGGAACTGACCGTGGTCTTGGTGTGGAAACCCTTGCAGGCCTGGACGACGGCGTCGGCCTTGCTTCCTTCCGAGACCATCTCGGCCTGGCCGTAGCCGGTCAGAACGGTCTCGGATCCAGCCTGGGTCAGCTCGATGGCCTTCACGCAGTTCGAGCCGATGTCCAGTCCGATGAGGCGGCGGGTCCTAGTGAGCATCGTCCCTTACCCCTCCCTTCGAGGCCCGTTCCGAGGCCGTCCGCGCCCGTCATCCAGCACGTCCCGCCGCCCAGGCAGGCCCCGAGCGTCGCGCATCAAGGGGAGCCCGTCCGGCCCTTCGGGGGGAAATGTAGCGCATGCCTCCCCCCCTCCGTCAAACCAAAAGGCTCTACTCCCCAGATACTTGCGGCGAGGTGAGGGGCGCCGGAAACCCCCGGGCACAGTCTAGAACAGGACGGGGACGAGTTCCCGCATCCTCTTCCGGACGTGGGCCAGGATCTCCCGGGCGTCGGACATCTCCCGGACTCCGTCGACCAGGGCCGAGGCGTCCTCCATGGTCCCCGACCGGACGACCTGCTTCACCTCGGGGATGCTCGACGGGCCCATGCTGAGGATCCGGATGCCGAGTCCGAGGAGGAGGTAGGAGTACAGCGGCTCCCCGGACATCTCCCCGCAGACCGACACCTCGATGCCGTGGGCCCGGGCGGCCTGGATGACGCGGGTGATGAGCCGCAGGACCGCCGGGTGGGTCGGCTCGAAGAGGGAGGCGACACGCGGGTTCACCCGGTCCACGGCCAGCGTGTACTGGATGAGATCGTTGGTCCCTATGCTGAAGAAGGCGGCATGGCGGGCGAGGACGTCCGCGGAGATGGCCGCCGCGGGGACCTCCACCATGATCCCCAGGGGCAGCTCCGGCGCCGGATGGGCGCCCTCGCGCCGCAGGCGGGCCCTCTCGGAATCGAAGACCTCCTTCGCCCGGAGGAACTCCCCCACGGATCCGACCATGGGGAGGAGGACCCGCACGTCCCCGAAGGCCGAGGCCCGGAGGATGGCCCGCACCTGGGGGACGAAGATGTCCATCCGCTCCAGGCACAGGCGGAGGGACCTCCGGCCCAGGAAGGGGTTGGGCTCCTTCTCCGCCCCGTGGTCGGGGTTCAGCTTGTCCGCCCCCAGGTCGTAGGTGCGGATGACCAGGGGCCTCCCGTCGAGCAGGGACAGGGCCTCGCGGTAGGCGCGCAGGTGGTCCGCCTCCGAGGGGAGAGCGGCCCCCGAGCGGACGAGGAACTCCGTGCGGAAGAGCCCGATCCCCTCGGCCCCGGCCTCGATGGCGGCGGGGATCTCGGAGGGGGACTCCACGTTGGCCATCACCCGGACCCGGTGGCCGTCGCGGGTCTCCGCGGGGAGCTTGCGCACCCGCTCCACCTCGGTCCGCCGCTGGGCGTAGCTGGCCCCGATCTCCCGGAATCGCAGGACCGTCGCCCGGTCGGGGTCGAGCACCACCCTGCCGCGGCTCCCGTCCACGATCACCGTCATCCCCACCGCCACCGCCCCCGCCGCCCCCGCCGCCCCCACCACGGCGGGGATGCCGAGGCTGCGCGCGATGATCGCGGTGTGGGACGTGGGCCCGCCCCCTTCGATGACGATGGCCGCGACCTTCCTCCGGTCCAGCCCCGCCGTCTGGGTGGGAGTGAGGTCCCGCGCCACGATGACCACCCGGCCCTCGAGCCGGGCCAGTTCCTCCTCCCTCTGCCCGAGGAGAACGCGGAGGACCCGGTGCTTGATGTCCCGGAGATCCGCGACGCGGTGGGCGAGGTACTCGTCCCCCGTGGACAGCAGCGCCTCGGCATGGGAATCCAGGACGCTCGACAGGGCCCACTCCGGGGTCCACCGGTGGGCCCGGATGAGCTTCTCGGCCTGGCCCGCGAGGGCGGGGTCGCGGAGGATGGCGAGGTGGGCCCCGAGGACCCCCTCGACCTCGGCCGTGGCGCCCTGGACCCGCTCCATCAGGGCCTCGAGCTGGCCGGCGGCCTCCCGCAGCGCGTGCCGCAGGCGGGCGATCTCCGCCTCCCCGGCGCCGTCGGGGATCCGGCGGCGGGGTACGCAGAAGTCCCCGCTCTCGAGGAGGAACGCCTCGGCGGAGGCGATCCCCGGCGAGGCGGGGATGCCCTGGATGACCTCCATGGCCTCCCCCTAGGCGGGGACTTCCTCTCCGAATCGCTCCTTGACCAGCGCCTCCAGGGCGGCGACGCAGGGATCCGCGTCGTCGCCGGCCGCCCGGATCCGCAGGCGGGCGCCCCGCTCCGCGGCCAGCGAGGTCAGCATGAGGATGCTCTTGCCGTTGACCTCCGCGCCGTCGAGGACGACGGTGACCTCGGAGCGGAACCGCATCGCCTCCTGGGCGAAGCGCGTGGCGGGGCGGAGGTGGAGCCCGTGCTTGTTCAGGAGCTCCACCTCGACCTCCCGGATCGGCGGAGGCGCGTCGGGCATTTCCCGGTCCTAGGCCTCGGGGTCCTTGAAGAGGTCCACGAAGTCCTCGGGGGTCCTGGACCCGAGGAGGAGGCGGTGGCGGTACCCGTCCCGGACGAGGGAGGAGATCGTCTTGAGGATGGCCAGATGGTCCTCGGCCCTGTCCTCGTTGGAGACGACGAGGAACAGGACGTGCACCTTCTCCCCGTCGATGGAGGCGAACTCGACGCCGGCGTCCGAGCGTCCGATGGACACGAGGGTCTCCTCGGGGCCCCCGCGCAGCTTCACGTGGGGGATGGCGATGCCGTTGCCGATCCCCGTGCTGCCCATCTTCTCGCGGGCGATGAGGGCCTCCAGGGCCTGCTTCGCCAGCCGGGGGGAGAGGTCACCCCCCTCCTGCATGTGGCCCACCATCTCGCGGAGGGCGTCCTCCTTGGAGATCGCGCGGAGATCCGTGAACACGTTCTTCTTCTTCAGCACCTTGGACATCCTGGCGGGGTTCATCGCTCTGCTCCCTTGGACATCGACCGATCGTACCGGGCTCAACCGCGTCCCGCCGCGGCGCGGCCCGGAGAGCGCCGACGCCGGTCGACGACCCTCTCCTTGTCCTTGAGGACCTGCCGCTTGAGGACCTCCACGGCCTTGTCGAAGGCGGGGCGGAAGGAGGAGGACTCCGCCGCGCAGACCAGCTTGCAGTGGCCCAGGTCCGCCTGGAGTTCGACCTTCTCGAGGACGGAGCCGTCCATCATGACCCGCACCTCGACGTCCTCGATGCCCCGGTGGTAGCGGACCAGGGCGGCGACCTTCCGCTCGGCGTAGCCCCTGTCCGCGTCCCCGATGCCGACGTGGCGGCCCGTGAAACGCACGTTCATGGCGTCGCCTCCCGCGGACGCTTCCGCCTCCCCGCCGCTGGCCGGATCCTACGAGCGGGCGCCGCGGGCCCGGTCAATCTTTCCCCGTCCCCGGGATAGGCGACCGAGACCAGGGTCAGGCCCTGGGGAGGAGCCGTGGGCCCGCCGGCCCTTCGGTCCTTCGCCCGGAGCGCCTCCCCCACCCGCTCCGGCGTCCAGGTGCCCCGGCCCACCTGGACCAGGGTCCCCACGATGGCCCTGACCATGTTGTACAGGAACCCGTCCCCCTCGAACTCGAGCAAGATCCGGTCCCCCCGCCGGCGGATGTCCAGCCGCCGGAGGTGGCGGACCGTGCTGGCGCGATCCTCGTCGAGGCCCGGGTTCGTCCGGAAGGACCGGAAATCCCGCCGCCCCACGAGCAGGGCCGCCGCCCGCCGCATCCGGCGGAGATCCAGGGGGGTGGCGACGCGCCAGGAGGTCCTGCGGCGGAGCGGGAGCCGGGTCCGTCGGGCCAGGATCTCGTACCGGTACACCTTCCCGGTGGCGCCGAAGGTCGCGTGGAAGGAGGCCCCGGCGCGGGAGAGATCGAGGATGGCGACGTCCCCGGGGAGGATCGCGTTGGCGGCGGCGGCGATCCCCTCCGGCGGGATCCGGGTGGCCGCCCGGAAGGAGACGACCTGGCCCTCGGCGTGGACGCCGGCGTCGGTCCTGCCCGCCGCGACGACCCCCGTCCTCGCGCCGAGGACCTTCGACAGAGCCTCCTGCAGCACCCCCTGCACCGTCCGCCGCCCCGCCTGCACCTGCCAGCCCGAGAAGTCGGTGCCGTCGTAGGAGACCGTGGCGCGGAAGGTCCCGGCTACTCCCACACCCGCCGCTCCCTGGAGGAGGGAAGGCCGAGCTGCTTGCGGTACTTGGTGACCGTCCTGCGGGCGATGTTGAGCCCCTCGGCCTTGAAGCGGGCGGCGAGGTCCTCGTCGGAGAGCGGGTTCCGCCGATCCTCCTGCTCGATGGCGGTCCGCACGCGGTCCTTCACGGAGAGGCGGGACTCCACGGTGCCGTCGGTGCTCTCCGTTCCCCCGTGGAAGAAGAACTTCAGCGGGAGGATCCCCTGGGGCGTCTGGGCGTACTTGTCGGCGATCGCCCTTGAGACCGTGGAGACGTGGATCCCCAGGTCGTCGGCGATCCGCTGCATCTTGAGGGGCCTCATCGCGGAGAGCCCGTGGTCCAGGAAGGCCTTCTGGTGCTGCACGATCTCCCGCACCACCCGCAGCAGCGTCTCCTGCCTCTGGCGGATGGCGTCGATGAGCCAGCGCGCGGACCCGATCTTCTTCTTGAGCATCTCCTTCACCGCGGGGTCCGTGGCGGCGTCCTCGAACATCCTGAGGTACTGGGGGCTGATGCGGAGGGAGGGGAAGTACTCGTTCACGAGCCGGGCCTGGTAGACCGGCTCCCCCGATTCCCCCTCGGCCCACTCGATCACGACGTCGGGGTAGAGGTAGGCGCTCCGCTCGGTCCGGAGGAGCGCCCCGGGGTGCGGGTGGAGGTCCGACATGTCCTCGAGGATCTCCTTCAGCTCGTCCATGGAGATCCCCATGGCCTGGCAGATCCGCGGCAGCCGGTTCTTCTTCCAGTCCTCGAGGTAGTGGGTGATGAGGTTGCGCTTGAGCTCCCGCCGGGGGTCCCCGGCACGGAGCTGGAGGAGCAGCGCCTCCTCGGCCGTCCGGGCGCCGATGCCCCGGGGCTCCAGGGACTGGACGAGGTCCAGGGCCCGGTTGGCGTCCTCGAGGGTCGCCTCGAGCCCCTCCCCGTCGAGGAGATCGAGGACCTCCGCCAGAGGGAAGAGCAGGGCCGCCTCGGCGGCGTCCGCCTCGACCCCCTCCTTGCGCAGGCGCCGCCGGAGGGAGGAGGCGGTGGCGGAGACGCGCGACGCCTCGCGGACCCGCTCCTCGTGCGCCTCTTCGCGGTCCTTCCGGCGGGACTCCCGCTGCGCGGCGGCGCGCACCACGTCGCGCGGCCCGTCCGCCCTTCCCCGGGATCCGCCGCCCCCGGGGCCCCAGGTCCCCCACGTCCCGTACGCCGGCGGCTCCGGGGGTGGCGCCTCGGCGGGCGCCTCCTCGCGGACGGCGAGGCTCCCGAGGGAGGACACGATCTCCTCGAGCGGCTTGAGGAGGTTCCCCTCGGCGTCCATGGCCTCGAGGACGGGGCGCGCCATGGGATGCACCGGGAGGAGGCCGTCGCCGTCGAGGGAGTAGACGATGGCCCGCGCGATGGCGGTGACCGCCTCCGGGGCGTCGAGGAGCGTGAGCTGCTCGGCGAGCATGTCCTGGAGCGAGGGAGGCGGGGCCGCCGTGGCCTGCAGGGCCTCGAGCTTGCGGTCGCTGGCCTCCATCCCCTCCCCCCGGCTGCGGAAGAGGCCGGCTTCGCGATCCTCGTCGTTCATGGAGGAGAGGCGCTCCACGGTCTCGGCGAAGCCGTCGTCGGCCAGGGACTCGAAGCCCCCCTCGGCCACCGCGTCCACGGGGCCGTCCCCGTCGGGGGCGGGCCCGTCGGGGTCGGGCTCCCCCTCGGCGGCGGCCTCGGCCACCGCGGAGCCGGACTCGGCCACGGTCTCCGCGGCCGCGACGTCCACGGGAGGCCCCTCGTCGTCGTCGATCTCCAGGACCTCGTTCTCCGCCAGCTCGAGATCAATCCGGTCCTTCAGGTCCAGGTTGGGGAGCTGGAGGATCTCGATGGCCTGGATCATCTGGGGGGCCAGCTTGAGCTGGAGCTGCTGGCGCTGCTGCAGGTTGACTTCCAGCCTCATCGGAGCCTCCGCGGTGCCCGTTGCACCCGATGGGCATGAGATTAGCGGAGGACGGGGAGCCCGTCAATAGCAAGATCTGTACCGAAGGGCCTGGAACCCCCCTTCGTCACACCTCCCGGCGGCCCTCCAGCGCCTCCCCGAGCGTGGCCGGGGAGGCGAACTCGACGGAGGACCCCGAGGGGAGCCCCCGGGAGAGTCGGGTGACGCGGACGCCGAGGTCCTTCAGCGAGCGCACCGCGTGGTGGGCGGTCATGTCCCCTTCGGCGTCGGAATCCGTGGCCAGGACGACCTCCGCCACGCCCCCCGCCTTCACCCGATCGACGAGGCCTTCCAGGCCGATGTCCTCGGGCCCCACACCCTCGAGGGGCGCCACCCTCCCCTCCAGCACGAAGTAGAGCCCCTTCCAGACCCCGGCCCGCTCGATGGCCAGGAGGTCCTTCACCGAGGAGACGACGCACAGCCGGGTCCGCTCCCGCCGCTCGTCGGCGCAGATGGGGCATGGGTCGGACTCGGCGAAGTTCCCGCACGCGGAGCAGGGGCGGACCGCCTTCTTGACGTCGCGGATGGCCAGGGCCAGGCCCATGGCCTCCTCCTTCCCCGCGCGCACGAGGTGATCGGCCAGCCGCTCCGCGGTGCGGCGCCCCACGCCGGGGAGCTTCGACAGCTCCTCGACGAGGCGCTCGACGGACTCCGGGCGGCCGCCGGCCATCGCCCTACCAGAGCCCCGGGACCTTGAGGCCGCCCATGGCCTTTCCCATCTCGTCCTGCATGAGCTTCTTGGACTTCTCCATGGCCTGCTTCAGGGCCGCGGTCACGAGGTCCTCGAGCATGCCGACATCCGAGGGGTCCACGACCTCGGGCTTGATGGTGATCTTCATCACCTCCTGCTGGCCGTTGACGTAGACCGTCACCGCCCCCCCGCCGGAGGAGGCGTCCACCACCCGCCCCTTCAGGTCCTCCTGGATCTTCGCCAGGTTCTTCTGCGCCTCCTGCGCGCGGCGGACGATGTCGCCCATCCCGCCCGCCCCGCCGCCCCCGCCTCCCAGTCCCTTCCTTCCGTTGCCTCCGTGGAATCCGCGGTCTCCGTCCTGCGGCGGCCCACCCGGACCATCCGCACCCCGAGCTCCTTCTCCAGCGCCCTGACCGACGGCGCCCGCTTCAGCTCCTCGATCTCCTCCGCCCGCAGCCGGTCGAACTCCGCCCCCTCCGCGGGCGCCGCCTCCCCGCCCGCGGGACCGGCCGCCGCGGGCTCCTCCGCCGTGGTCTCGAACACGGGACGGTGGCCGCGGCCGAACACGCGGGAGAGGACCGCCGAGAGGGCCTTCCTCCGGTCCTCCTCCTCGCACTGGGCCCGGTGGAAGGCCATCGACGGGGGGAAGGCGAGGGTGAGGACGTCCTCGGCGAGGAGCACGGGGGAGGCCGACGTGAGGGAGATGGCCAGCGACCGCGTCGTCCTCGCCTCATCGAGGACGCGGG
>CAZWGT010000006.1:0-28221 GCA_964633345.1 uncultured Planctomycetota bacterium | reverse complement strand
CGCCTCGTACTCCACGTGGGCGATGGCGGCGGGCTCGAGGTAGATCCCCTTGCACAGGCGGATGGAGACGCCCGCGCCGCCGAGCCGCTCCGCGTCCGCGGGTGTGCGCCGGAGGCGGGCCTGGAGCACCGTCCCCACGGGCAGCCCCTTCGCGAGCAGGGCGTCGTGCACGGCCAGCGTCCGGTCCGTGCAGGGGGAATCCTCCATGTCGATCCGCACGAAGCCCCCGGCCGCGGCCGCTTCGCGCGCGACCCGCTCGACGAGGCGCCCGCACTCCTCGAGATCGAGGAGCAGGCCGAAGGCGGTGAGCTTCACGGAGACGTTGACCGTCAGCTTCGCGTCGCGGAGGCCGCGCACCGTCCGCAGGTAGTCCTCGGCGGTGGCCCGCGCCTGGTCGATGTTCGTGATGAACTCCCCCAGCACGTCCACGGTGGTCTCGCACCCCTCCGCGCGGAGGGCGCGGACCTTCGCGACGGCCTCCTCCAGGGTCTCGCCCGCGATGTAGCGCCGGGCCACCCTCGCCACGACCGCCTTCGGGACGAGGGGGAGGGTCTTCACGACGAGGGTGTGCAGGATGCCCATGGGAGCGGGGATTCTAGCGGCGCCCCCGGCGGTCCGTCCGGAACCCCCGCCCTCCCGCGGAACCCGGTCACCCCTCCCGTGTTCTAATGGGCGTTCCCCACCTGAGGAGGCGTCCATGGCGCTCGGCACGGCGGGCACTCTGGTCGCGGCGGCGGTCGTGGCGGGCGCGGTCGGCGCGGGGACGGTGCTGCTGCTCGGCGAGCCGGCCCGGGCCCCCTCCCCCGCCGCGCCCTCCGGCGACGGCGTCGCCGCCCTCCAGGATCGCCTCGATCGCCAGGAGAAGGAGATCGCCGCGCTGCGGGCGCGCCTCGAGGAGGCGGCCGCCGCCAGGGGGCCGGCCCCGAGGCCATCGAACGTGGGAGCCGTCATCGACAACAGCGGCGAGATGCAACTCTACGACCCGGCCACGCTGATGCCGATCAAGCCGGAAGGCTCCCCCCCCGCCGCCGACGTCGCCGCCCTGCCCCCCGAGGAGCGCGCGAAGTACGAGGCGGTCTACCGGGCGATGCGGGAGAAGGAGCAGGAGGAGGGCCGGAAGGCCCGCCTGGCCGCCTTCGAGGCCGGGCTCCGGGGGCGGCTCGACCGCATCCCCGCGGCCGTCGGCCTCACGGCCGAGCAGAAGGACGCCGCGGTGAGGATCCTGATGGCCCGGAGCGAGAAGCTCCGCGCCTCCCTCGAGGAGGCGCGCGCGGCCGGCGGGCCCGACGCCTTCCGCGCCGCCCAGGAGAGGGGCGAGGCGATCCGCAAGGAGGCCCGCGACGCCCTCGCCCAGGCCCTCACCGCCGAGCAGGCCAAGGCGGTCGAGGACGCCGCGGACCGGGGCGGCCCCGGCGGGCGCGGGCGGTTCGACGGCGGAGGCCGGCGCACCCCGCGCGACGGCTCCGCCGGCAGCCAGCCGCGCTAGACCGCTCCGCCATACCGGGCTCGCCCGCCGCACGCGGTTACCATGCACCCCGCCCATGCCCGTCCACGTCCTCGGATTCAACGCGACCCACGACGCGGCGGCGGTCCTGCTCCGCGACGGGGTCCCCGTGATCGCGGTCGAGGAGGAGCGCCTCTCCCGGGTGAAGCACCATTTCGGGATGCCGGAGAGGTCCGTCGCGGCCTGCCTCGCCGAGGGCGGCATCGGGATCGACGGCGTCGATCACGTGGCCTTCTACATGGACGCGGGCCTCTGGCTGCGGTTCTTCGGCGGGTACTTCCTGCGCGGGCTGCCCGCGTCGCTGGCCTACACGAAGCGCAAGCCCGCCCTCTGGAAGTCGTTCCTCGGCGTCGAGGGCCGCTTCCGGCGGACCTTCGGCTACCGCGGCCCCTTCCACATGGTCGAGCACCACGAGGCCCACGCCGCGAGCGCCTTCTGGCCCTCGGGATTCGACGAGGCGGCGGTCCTCACCGTGGACGGCGCCGGCGAGAAGGTCACCACGCTCATGGGAGAGATGCGGCCCTCCGGCCTCGCGCGCCACCGCCAGGAGGTCTACCCCCGCTCCGTGGGCAAGGTGTGGGAGGCGGTGACCGACTGGCTCGGCTTCAAGCCCCAGTCGGGCGAGGGGAAGGTGATGGGGCTGGCGGCCTGGGGCCGCCCGGCGCTCCGCGAGCGCTTCCGCGAGATCCTGCGCCCCGACGACGCCGGCTCCTTCCACGTGGACCTCTCCTGGTTCGAGTACCACCGCGGGGGCGTCCCCCTCTACGGGGAGCGCTTCGTCCGCGAGTTCGGGCCGGCCCGCGCCCCCGACGGCCCCATCGAGCCGCGCCACGAGGACGTCGCCTTCGCCCTGCAGGCGGCCACCGAGGAGGTCGTCCTCCACATGGCCCGCGGCCTCCGGGAGCGCACCGGGCTGCGGCGCATCGTGATGGCCGGAGGCTGCGCCCTCAACGCCCCCGCGAACTACCGCGTCGCGACGGAGGCGGGCTTCGACGAGGTCTTCATCCAGCCGGCGGCCGGGGACAACGGGGCGTGCCTCGGCGCGGCGCTGACCGTGTATCACAAGGTGGTACGCGACGGCCACCGCTGGGTCATGCGGGACGCCTTCCTCGGCCCCTCCGTGGACGGCCCCGGCGCCGAGGCCGCCCTCCGCGCCCTCGGCCTCCCGTTCGAGAGGCCCGCCGATCTCGAGGGCGCCGCCGCCGAGCTCCTCGCCGCGGGGAAGGTGATCGGGTGGGCCCGCGGGCGGATGGAGTACGGCCCCCGCGCCCTCGGCCACCGCAGCATCCTCGCGGACCCGCGGACCGCGGCGATGTTCGATCGGGTGAACCGGCGGGTCAAGCAGAGGGAGGCCTTCCGCCCCCTGGCTCCCGTGGTCCGCCTCGAGGACCTCCCCCTCTTCGTCGACCGCCCCGTGCCCTCCCCGTGGATGCTCCTCACCTTCCCCGTGAAGGAGGGGATGCGGGCCCGCATCCCGGCCGTCGTCCACGCCGACGGGAGCGCCCGGATGCAGAGCGTCACCGCGGACCAGGAGCCCTCCCTCCACCGCCTCCTCGGCCTCTTCGGGGAGAGGACGGGCGTCCCCTGCCTGATGAACACCTCCTTCAACCGCCGGGGGGAGCCCGTGGTGGCCACGGCTCGGGACGCCGCCGAGGCCTTCCGGGACATGGATCTCGACGCCCTCGTGCTGGCGGACCTTCTCGTCACAAGGCCCGGCGGGAAGAGATAGACCGGCCCCGACGCGCCGCCGTAGGATCCCGCCTCCGCGGGCCCGGCCGGGCCCGCGCGCCGCGACCACGCCCGAGGAGGCCCGATGTCCTGCGATCGCCTGCTGTCGAAGGAGAACCTCTACTGGCGCGATCTCGCGCGGAAGCTCGCGGAGGAGGTCGTCCGGCCGGCGGCGTACAAGCACGACCGGATCCAGGAGTACCCCTGGCACGTCACGAAGCGCCTGGCCGCCGAGGGCCTGCTCTCCGTCTGGATCCCGAAGGAGTACGGCGGCGCGGGCGGGCAGTCCCTCCTCAACCTCTGCATCGTCGTCGAGGAGCTGTCCCGCGCCTGCGGCGGCATCGGCGTGGGCTTCGCGGTCAACGCCCTCGGCTCCTTCCCGATCATCGTCGGCGGCACCGAGGAGCAGAAGAAGCGGTGGCTGCCCCAGATCGCCAGGGGCGAGAAGCTGATCTCCTTCGGCCTCTCCGAGAAGGACGCCGGCTCCGACGCCCAGGCCCAGGCCTGCAACGCCGTCCTCCAGGACGGGCACTGGGTCCTCAACGGCCTGAAGAAGTGGAACACCGGCGGCGGCGTCGCCGACCTGACGACGGTCTTCGCCGTCACGGACCCCGCCTCCAAGTCCCGCCGGATCAGCGCCCTCATGGTCGAGAAGACCATGCCCGGCGTCCGCATCGCGAAGCTCGAGGACAAGATGGGGATCCGCGCCATCCCCGTCGCCGAGCTGGAGCTGAAGGACGTGCGGGTGCCGGAGGACCACCTGATCGGCGGCCGCCCCGGAATGGGATTCAAGATCGCCATGCAGACGCTCGACCGGGCGCGCCCGGGCGTGGCGGCCCAGGCCGTCGGCCTGGCGCAGGGCGCCTTCGAGTTCGCCCTCCTCTACGCGACCAAGCGAATCCAGTTCGGCGTGCCGATCGCCTCCCAGCAGATGGTGCAGGCGATGCTCGCCGACGCGGCGACCAAGATCGAGGCGGCCCGCGCCCTCGTCCACACCGCGGCCCGCGCCGCCGACGCGGGCGAGGAGAACATCGGCAAGCTGTCCGCGATGGCCAAGGTGTTCGCCACGGACGTCGCCATGGAGGTCACGACGAACGCGGTGCAGATCTTCGGCGGCTACGGGTTCATGCGCGACTACCCCGTCGAGAAGTACATGCGGGACGCGAAGATCACCCAGATCTACGAGGGGACCAACCAGATCCAGAGGCTCGTGATCGCCCGCAGCCTCATCAAGGAGGCGGCGAACTACGACTTCCTCGGCAGGTACATCCCCGTCCCCGAGGATCTCCGATAGTATCGTGTCCTGATACTCTCAGACCCTGAGCCCCCTGGCCCGCGGCCCCCACATCTCCCACAGGGGCCGGGCGATCAGGACGAGGATCCCCGCCGCGAGCATCGCGCCGCCGGCGACGATCCCGACGACGAACGCCGGCGACAGGAGGGCGAGCCACCAGCACCCGACGTCGAGGAACATTCCCGCGAACGGGAGGGCCACGGCCGCGATCTTCACGCGCGGGCGGGTGTTGGTGAAGAGGAAGGCGAAGCCGAGCAGGCCGAGCAGCACGCTCAGCGAGAATAGGTGGGCGTGGGTCGTCGTCGCCCGGGCGGCGATGCCCATCCCCCGGTCCGGCCCCGCGTACCGGGCCACGAGCTCGTAGCGGGCTCCCGCCTCGCGCACCTCCGCGAAGGGGCTTCCCTCCTTCTCGCCGCCCGCCGAGTGGCACCGGACGCAGCGGAGGTCCAGCACGCGCGCCACGGGATCGAACCCCTCCCGGGGCGCACCGGCGGCGCTCCAGTCCAGCAGGACCCTCTTCTCCGAGGGGACCGGGACGTGCTTCTCCATGGACCCCCCGTCCACCTTCGAGGCGAGGAGGGTCCAGCCGGGCCTGCCGTGGTAGACGCGGCGCAGGTCCTCGAGGGACGGCCCCGGCCTGCCGTCGGCGCCGGAGTGGGAGGCGAGGACGTTCCCCTCCCCCGCCGCGAGGGCCGCCGCGACGCCGGCGAGGAAGAGAGTCAGCAGGAGCCGGGCGGGGAGGGGAAGCGCCCCGAGGCCGGGGCGGTCGGAGCCGCCGTCGAGGACGCCGACCTTCACCGCGCCGGGGGGGGCGGAGTCTGGGTCCCGCCGTCCGGGGCCGCCGGACGCCGCATCTCGCGGATCGACCCCGTGGTGAGCGTGGTCTCGCAGGCCAGGCACCGCAGGAGGTAGACCCGGTAGGGCGGGAACGGGAACCTCTGGATGCCCAGCCTGCATGCCCTCAGGTGGCTGCAGCCGGCCGGGTCGATGGGACTGCCCAGAAGTTCGCCCTCCCCGAGTGTCGGGAAGAGCATATCCCCCGGATGCCCGCGGCCGGAATCTGCCCCGGCGGGAATCCTTCCGCCGTCCGCCTCTTCGTCCTCTAGCATGAACCGTTTACCGCCCGGTTCCCCGCGGCCGGCGCGGGAGGATTCCGATTTCGCCCGGAGGAACGATGCGCACCCACCGTGCTCTCGCCGCCGCGTTCGCGCTGGCGGCCCTCGCCCTGCCCCTGGCCGGCTGCCCCACCACGGGCGGCGGCACCATCTCGAAGGAACTGTCCTCGGCCCAGTTCGACGACATCCCGGTACCCCGGGGCTTCGCCATCGACCTCTCCGAGGGGCGGAGCTACTCCTACTCCGAGGGCGGGAGCGGCCCGTCCGCGATCCGCCTCGGCCGCCTCGAGTACAGCGGGCTCGGCGACGCCGGCGAGGTCCTCCAGTGGTACGCGGCCGAGATGCCCCGCCCCATCCACGGCTGGGACGCCGGCACCGGCCCCGAGGGCGGCCCCACCCTCCTGTTCAGGAAGGGGAAGGAGCGGTGCCTCGTCACCGTCCTGCCCGAGGGGGCCGCCATCCGCATCACCGTCGAGCGCAACACGGGCGGCGCCGCGCCCGAGTAGCAGGCACCCGTCCCCCGCCGGAGGAGCCCCATGTCCGCCATGCCGTCCGATTCCGCCCCCAAGCCCGCCGACCTCGCCGGCCCCCCGCACCCCGCCGTCGAGCGCCTGCGGATCCCCGTCCTCGCGGGGCTCGCGATCGTCGTCGTCGGGTCCCTCGGCCTCCTCGCCTACGGCTCCGTGAAGCGGGAGAAGATCGACGCACTGCGCTCCGAGATGGACGCCATCGTGGGCGACTTCTCGGGACGGCGTTCGCTCTACTCCTACTCCGGGACCGAGGCCGTTCCGAACCCGGACGTGGCCGAGGAGCAGGTCAAGAAGCTCGAGGAGCTGCGCGGGCGCGCCGCCGGGACGGAGGTCGAGCCGCTCATCCTCCTGCAGATCGCCATCCGCCACCAGATCCTGTCCCGCGACGAGAAGGCGATCGCCGCCATCGAGGAGATCCGCAGGACCAGCCCCGACGCCCCCATCCTCAAGGTGCAGTCCTTCGACTCCGACCGGACCTCGCTCGCGGATCGGATCGCGGGCGTCTCGAGGCGGCGCATGGAGTTCGCCGCCAGGACCACGTACGTGCCGCCGAAGGCGGACCCGGCGCGCTACGCCGTCGTCGAGACCGACCTCGGCACGATGAAGTTCATCTTCTACAAGGACCTCGCCCCGAAGCACATCGAGGCCTTCGTCGCGCAGGCCAAGTCCGGCGGGTTCAACGGGACGCGCGTGTACTCGACGCACCGCGGCGACTGGATCGAGATGGGCGGAGGGGATCGGACGCGCAACGCGAGCCATCACGACGATCGCGAGGACGACCCCGCCGTCTCCCTCGCACCGGAGGGCGCGGCCCGCTACGGCGTGAAGCACCGCCGCCGGATGCTCACGAGCGTGCCGCTCCTCTCGGGGGACCAGGCGGACCGGTTCGCCGTGGTCCTCGCCGACGCGAAGCCGGAGTTCGACGCCGTGCGGACTCCCTTCGGCGAACTCCTCGACGACGACGGCGCCTCGGTCGCCGATCGCCTCGGCAGCACGCTGACCTTCGGCGAGGACGCCACGTACATCGACCGCAAGGAGAAGACGGACTTCCCCAACACCCCCTCCCGTCCCGTGACGGTCCGCCGCGTGTCGATCTGGAACGAGGGGACCATCGAACCCGGGCACACCTGGGACACGGCCAGGGTCAACACCGACCAACCGGAGCCGGGGCCGGCGAAGGACGAGCCGGCGGAGGAGCCGAAGGACGAGGAACCTCCGAAGTAGCCTCCGGGCTCCCTCCCCTGCGACGCCTGTGTCGACAGTGATACACAGTGGAGAGGGTTACCCCGCGTTTCGAGCGCCCGCGGTGTCGGACGGCCCGGAGAGGATCTCGAAGATCCGATCGAAGTCCTCGAGCGAGGCGTAGTAGATCACGATCTTCCCCCGCTTCCCCCGCCCCGGCTTCACCATGACCCGGGTGCCCAGGCTCGTCCTCAGGCGGTCCTCGAGTTCGGCCAGATGGGAAGACCTCTCCTTCGGTGGGCGCACGGGGTGAAGGACGGCGGACGCTGTCGTTGATCCCGCCCCCGTGGCCAGGGCCTCCGCCTCCCGCACGGAGAGCCCCTCCGCCAGAATCCGGGAGGCCAGGGTCGCCATCGCCTCCGCGTCCCTGGCCATCAGGAGCGCCCTCCCATGGCCGGCGGAGAGCGTTCCACGTGAAACATGATCCTGCAGGTCCTGGGGCAGGTCCAGCAGGCGAAGGGTGTTGGCGACCCCCACCCGGCTCTTCCCCACCACCCGGGCGACGTCTTCCTGCGTCATTCCCGGGGTCGCCAGGAGGTCCCTGTACCCCTTGGCGGTCTCCATGGGGTTCAGGTCGGCCCGCTGGAGGTTCTCGACAAGTGCGAGGGCCAGCATCTGGGAGTCGGTGACCTCCCGAACGACGGCAGGGACTCCCGCCAGGCCCACGTTGCGGGCGGCACGAAGGCGGCGCTCCCCCGCCACGAGCTGGAACCCCTCCCCCGCCGGCCTCACGACGATGGGCTGGAGGACCCCGTACTCCCGAATGGAGGACTCGAGCTCCGCCAACGCCTCCGGCTCGAATTCGATGCGAGGCTGGAATGGATTCGGGTGCACCTCCGTGACCGCGAGGATCCTCGGCCCCGGCGGAGGGGGCGGAACCGCAGAGGTCTCCTTCGCCGTGGCAGGCACCGGATCCGCGGCCGGCAGTCGCGATGCGGGACCGGGAACCGTGCGCGAAATCAGGAAGTCCAGACCCCTACCGAGCCTCTTCTCCGCCATGACCGAGAATCTCCTTTCCGAGCTCCACGTACCCGAAGGCACCGCGGCTCAGGCAATCGTAGTCCACGATGGGGACACCGTGGCTGGCGGCCTCCGCGAGGGCCACATCCCTCGGGATGACCGTGTGCATGACCTTGTCCTTGAGGTGTGATCGAAGGTTCTCCACGACTTCACCGTGGAAGGGCAGCGCAGGGTCGAACATCGTCAGGAGCACCCCCTGCAGCCGCAGTCTCTCGTTCTCCCCCGACCGCACCTCTTCCACGAGGGCGAGGAGCTGGGCCAGACCCTCCATGGCGAAGAACTCGCACTGAATCGGCACCAGGACCCTGTCCACCCAGACGAGGGAAGCCCTCGTGAGCCCCCCCAGAGCCGGCGGGCAGTCCACCAGGACGTCGTCGAAGGGCGAGGACACGACATCCAGGGCCTCCAGGAACCGCCGACGGCCCTCCACGGAGCCCAGGGCACGTTCCGAGTCCAGCAGGGAGGTGGAGGAGACCAGCATGTCGAGCCCGGGAACGGAAGTGGGGGAGATCAGCCCCTCGGTCCTCCCCGCCAGGAGGGCCGTGGCCCCCTTCGTGTCGTCCTTCGCCAGCCCCAGCCCGGTCGTGGCGTTCCCCTGGGGATCGAGGTCCACCAGGAGGGTCTTCTTCCCCGCGACGGCCAGGCACGAGGCGAGGTTCATGGCGGTCGTCGTCTTGCCGACTCCGCCCTTCTGATTCGCGATCGCCAGCTTGCGGGGCACCAACGCACGTCCTTCCCGTTCAGCGACTGTTTCACGTGGAACAGCCGACGATTCCTGTATCGACACGAATCAGGGTACGACCCCACAGGGACGCCGGGTTACCATGGTGGGGGAACGAGGGCCCTCCGGCACTGCCCATGGCTGAGACCAAGTCCGAACTCGTTCGATGCGATGTCGTTTTCAAGGGTCACGTCCAGCGGGTCGGCTTCCGCCACACGGCCTTGACCGTCCTTACCCATTATCCTATAACTGGTTATGTGTCCAACACGGGATCCGGAACGGTCCACATGATCATAGAAGGAACGAAGTCGGACGTATCCACGGCGATACAGGAGATTCGAAAGCGAATGTCCGGATTCGTGACGGACCATACGGAGTCCTGGTCCAGGGCCACAGGGGAATTCCCCGACTTCCGCGTTCGCAGGGATGAACCATGACGGCCTTCCTGGCGGTGTTCCATATCGCTTTCCGGTCGGTCC
The DNA here is from genome assembly GCA_964633345.1 of uncultured Planctomycetota bacterium. Taxonomy (GTDB): domain Bacteria; phylum Planctomycetota; class JAJSAM01; order JAJSAM01; family JAKLKS01; genus CAZWGT01. The sequence goes on along the minus strand of CAZWGT010000006.1, from coordinate 18,588 downwards.
ATCGATCCCACCCGCTCCGGGCGCTGGCGGCCCTGCTGCTGCTGGCCACTCTTCTCGCTCCGTCCCTCGTGGCCTTCGCCTTCAGCGGCGCCCATGCCCTCGCCGTATCCGGCGCCTTCGGCAGCGCGGCGATCCTGGCACCGGCGGTGGCGCTCTTCGCCGGCGTCGCCCTGGCGGGCGGGGATCGCGGCGGCGACGGACTCGGCCCGATCCTGCGCGGATCCCCGTCGTGCACCGTCGCCGTTGCGGCCGCCATCGCCGGGATTTCCGCGGCCGCGGCGGGGGCGTCCGCCCTCGCGGCCGTCGCGGCGGCCGCGGTCCTCTCCGCCGCGGGCCGGGAATTCGACGCCCTCGCCTGCGCGTCGGCCGTGCTCGCCGCCTGCGCCGCCGCGCCCGCCGCCGCGGCCGCGGGGATCCTCCTCGCCGTCGTCGCTCCCCGGGCCCTCGCGTCGGCCCTGGCGTTCCTGCTGGCGGCCGCGATCCTCTCCGTGCCCGGCAGCCCGGCGGCCCATGTCTTCCTGCTCGCGAGGGACGCGGCCTTCGGCCCGCTCCCTGCGGCCGCGGTGGCGCTCTCCTGCGCGGCGTCCCTCGCCGCGGCGGGCGCGGCGGCGGCGGCGGCGACGGCCCTGCTCAGGGCCAAAGATCTCGCCCCCGCTCCCGGGGACGCATAGACTCGGCCGTTTCCCGAAACGAGGACCCCGTGCGCTACGCGATCATCTCCGACGTCCACAGCAACCTGGAGGCCCTCGAGGCCGTCCTGGAGGATCTCCGCGGGGAGAACATCGACAGTTATCTATCCACGGGCGACATCGTCGGGTACGGAGCCGACCCCGCCGCGTGCGTCGAGCGGGTGCGCGCCCTCGATCCCCACATCGTCGCGGGCAACCACGACTGGGCCGTCGCCGGCTCGCTCTCGCTCGACTTCTTCAACTCCTACGCCAGGGAGGCGATCGAGTGGACCCGCGGCCGGCTGGGCGGCGTGGACGTCGAGTGGCTCCGATCCCTGAACCTCGTGAAGAAGGTGGGGAAGCTGACCCTGGTCCACTCCACGCTCCACTCGCCCGAGAACTTCGACTACCTCCTCACCGCCTACGACGCCCACCTGTCCCTCGAGGTCCTCGAGACCCCGGTCTGCTTCGTCGGCCACTCCCACGTCCCCGTCACCTTCGCCCTGAACGGGACGGTCACCTTCTCCTTCGAGAGGGAGATCGACCTGGCGGGGGTCCACCGGGCCATCGTCAACGCCGGCAGCGTGGGGCAGCCCCGGGACGGGGACCCGGACGCCTCCTACGGCATCTACGATTCCGAGAAGAACCTCGTCCAGGTGCGCCGCGTCGCCTACGACGTCGGGACGGCGACGAAGAAGATCGTCGCGGCCGGCCTGCCGCCGGTCCTCGCCGAGCGGCTCTGGGTAGGAAGGTGAGGCGGGGGGCGGCGGGACGGTCCGCCACCCCGGCCGGGCCGCCATGACCGGTCGCGGGGACGCCGGCGCCGCCGCCGCGGGCGCCCTCTGCCGGGTCGCCGCAGCCGCGGCGGCCTACGGGGCCGCGTGGGGGGTGCGCTTCCACCTCCTTCCGGGGCTCGCGCCCCTGAAGGGGAACGTGGAGGTCCTCCCTCCCTTCTATCTCCAGGCGATGCCCGTGGCGATCCTGGCCACCCTGGTCGCCGCGCGCGCCGCCGGTCCCGGGTCCTCCGCCGACCCCTCCGCCCCGAGGGCCGAGGCGCGCCACCACCTGGCCGCCGCCGCCCTGGCCACGCTCCTCCTGATGGCCGTCGCCCTGCTCGCCAAGGACGTCTTCCAGTACAGCCGCGCCTTCCTCGCGATCTACGGCGGGCTGCTCGCGTTCGCCCTCCCCGCCGGGGACGCCCTCGCCCGGCGCCTGCTCTCCTCCCGCGGCGCGCCGCGGGAGACCGTCCTCCTCGTCGGGGGGGCCGCGCCGGCGGCCGCCCTCGCGTCCGGCCTCTCCTCCGGCGGGGGCCCTCCGCCGGAGATCCTCGGGCGCGCGGGCCCCCCCGGCGAAGCCCCCGGCGCCCCGCCCCTCCTCGGACCGCTGCAGGAGGCCGCCCGGATCGCGGCGGAGCGCGGGGTCCGGCGCGTCGTCGTCCTCGACGACGCCCTCGCCGACCCGGGCGCGGACGCGCTCTTCCGGGCCCTCTCCGACGGGACCGCGGACGTCGGCATGGCGTGGCGCCTTCCCCGCCCCGCGGGCTTCCCCGCCCCGCTCCTCTCCGCGGCCGGGGAGTTCGCGGTCGCCGCCTACTGGGAGACTCCCCTCCGCGGCGGGGGGGCCGCGCTCAAGCGCGCCATGGACGCCGTCCTCTCCGCCCTCCTCCTCCTCCTCCTCTCCCCCCTGATGCTCCTCATCGCGGCCGTGGTGAGGATGACCTCCCCGGGGCCGGCCCTCCACCGGCAGGAGCGGGTCGGGCTCGACGGGCGCACGTTCACCATGCTCAAGTTCCGCACCATGGTCGCGGGCGCGGAGGACGCCACGGGCCCCGTGTTCGCGTCCCCGGGGGACTCCCGCCGCACCGCCCCCGGCGCGTTCCTCCGGCGGTTCTCCCTCGACGAACTGCCGCAGTTCTGGAACGTCCTGCGCGGCGACATGAGCCTCGTGGGCCCGCGGCCCGAGCGGCCGGCGGTGGTGGAGCGGTTCCGGCGCGAGCACCCCGGGTACATGCTCCGCCACTCCCTGCGCGCCGGCATCACCGGCTGGGCCCAGGTGCACGGCCTCCGCGGCCGCAGCTCGATCGAGGACCGCCTCGCCTACGACCTCGAGTACGCCCGGCGCTGGTCGCTCCTCCTCGACGCCGAGATCCTGGTCCGCACCGCCTTCCAGGTCCTCTCGGGGCGCAACGCCTACTGAGGCGTGGGCGCCCAACTCCCTTCGCCCCGCGGTGTTCCGCTCCCTCCCCGGCGCATCCGCCATTCCTCTTGACGCGGGGGGCGCCTCGCACAGAATGGCTCCGTGGCCCGCGAACCCGCCCTCGACACCTACCTGAAGGAGATCAACCAGACGCCCCTCCTGACGGCGCAGCAGGAGAAGGAGCTGGGGACACTCATCCAGCAGGGGGACATGGAGGCCAGGGACCTGATGATCCGGTCCAACCTGCGCCTCGTCGTCTCCGTGGCCAAGGCCTACGTGAACCGCGGCCTCTCCCTCATGGACCTCATCGAGGAGGGGAACCTCGGGCTCCTCAAGGCGGTGCAGGAGTTCGACCCCAAGCGCGAGACGCGCTTCTCCACGTACGCGACCTGGTGGATCAAGCAGGCGGTGCGCCGGGCCCTCGTCAACACGGCCAAGACCGTCCGCATCCCCTCCTATCTCGCGGAGAAGATCCACCGCGTCAAGCGGGAGAGGGCCCGCCTCGAGGCGGACCTCGGCCGTATCCCCTCCTTCGAGGAGATCGCCGACGCGATGAAGCCCCGGCGCGAGGAGATCATCCAGCGCCTGCGCGACCGCCTGGACCGGGCCCCGACCGCCGCCGAGGTGAAGCGGGAGATCCGCAACCAGAAGATCGACCCCATCCTCGTCGAGCGGGCGCTCAAGGCCGACGAGTCGGGGGCCTCCTCCGTCTCCCTCGACGCCATGGTCGCGGGGAACGACGGGCTCCCCGATCGCAACGACACCCGCCCCGAGGACGCGCTCTTCGCGGCCCAGGACCGCGAGCGCATGCGCTCCGCGCTGCGCACGCTGGAGCCGCGCGAGGAGCTCATCATCAAGCTCCGCTACGGGCTGACGGACGAGCGCGACCTGCTCCTCCTCGACGGTCCGACCAAGCCGCAGGGGGACCGGATGACGCTCAAGGAGGTGGGGGAGCATCTCAAGCTCACCCGCGAGCGCGTCCGCCAGATCGAGGCCGAGGCCCTTCGCAAGCTGGAGCGGCACCTTGCCTCGCGCGCGGACAACTCCTGAGGCCGCGGAGGCCTGCCGGGCCCTCTACGTCCACGTCCCCTTCTGCGAGACGAAGTGCTCGTACTGCGACTTCTTCTCCCTCCCCGGGGGCCGGCGCGGGCGCGAGCCCGAGGAGTACCTCGACGCCCTCGACCGCGAGCTCGCCCGCCGCGCCCCGGAGGGCTTCGCCCCCGAGACGATCTTCGTCGGCGGGGGCACCCCCACGGTCCTGTCCGCGGAGGAGCTCCGGCGGCTCGGCGCGATCCTCCGCTCCCGGTGCGACCTCTCCGGGCTGAGGGAGTGGACCGTCGAGGCGAACCCCGGGACGCTCGACGGGGCGAAGATCGACGCCCTCCTGGCCTCGGGGGCGGACCGGGTCTCGATGGGGGTGCAGTCCTTCGACGACCGCGTCCTGAAGTCGGTCGGCCGGATCCACGACGCGGCCGCGGCGCGCGCCGCGGTCCGGGGCCTCCGCTCGGCCGGCATCCCCCGGATCAGCGTGGACCTCCTCTTCGCGGTCCCCGGACAGGGCGCGGACACGTTCGCCCGGGACCTCGACGAGGCCGTCGCCCTCGGCACCGGGCACCTCTCCTGCTACGCGCTCCTCTACGAGGAGGGGACCACGATGCTCGCCCGGGAGAGGCGGGGCCTCGTCCGCCGCGAGCCCGAGGAGCTGGAGCGCACGATGCTCCTCGACGCGCGCAGGCGGCTCGGGGAGGCCGGGTTCCGCCCCTACGAGATCAGCAACTTCGCCCTCCCCGGACAGGAGTGCCTCCACAACCTCGTCTACTGGCGGAACGGCCCGTACCTGGGGATCGGCGTCTCGGCCGCCTCCTACCTCGGCGGGGAGCGCTCCTCCAACGTGCGGGACCTCCGCGCCTACGTGGACCGCGTCGCGGCCGGGGGAGACGCGCGGGCGGAGCGGGAGCGCCTCGAGCCCCGCGGCGTCCTCGGCGAGACGGTCATGCTCGGGCTCCGCCTCGACGAGGGAATCCGGTTCGACGACCTGGCCTCCCGGACGGGGATCGACGCCCGCTCCCTCTTCGCCCCCCTGCTGGACCGCCTCTCCCGGGCGGGGCTCGTGTCCGTGGACCGCGACGGGTTCCGTCTCACGGAGGAGGGGATCCCCGTCTCCGACGCCGTCGTCTCGGAGTTCCTCGGGCCGGGATGAGCGGCGGGCGCTCTCCGCGGAGGCCGGCCTACCTCCGCTTCGCGAGCACCTCCTCGTAGTACTCCTCGTAGAGGCGCACGACGTCCGTCCTTCCGAACTCCGTGGCCCTCGCCCGGGCCGCCTCGCGGAACGAGCGCATCCGCTCCCCGTCCCGGAGGAGATCGACGGCGAACGCCGCCATGCCGTCCACGTCGCCGGGACCGCAGAGGAGGCCGCTCCGCCCCGACTCCACGAGTTCGGGGAGGCCTCCGGTCCGGGTCCCGATCACGGGGACGCCGCAGGCCAGGGCCTCCAGCGCCGCGAGGCCGAAGGACTCGCTCTCGCTCGGCAGGAGGAAGAGGTCCGCGGCGGGCAGGAGGCGTTCGATCTCGATCCTCTCCCCGAGGAAGGCGACGCGGCCGGCCACGCCGAGCCGGCGCGCCTCCTCCTCGGCCTTCGGGCGCTCCGGGCCGTCGCCGACGAAGACGAGCCTCGCGGGGACGAAGGGGACCACCTTCGCGAAGGTGCGCACCACGTCCAGCACCCTCTTCACCGGCCGGAAGTTCGAGACGTGCATGAGGACCGATTCGCCGGGCGCCGCCAGCCGCTCGTGGAAGCCCTCCGTGCACCCGGGCCGGAAGCGCTCCAGGTCCACGAAGTTCGGGATGCGCCTCATGGGGCGGTGGGGCTGGAAGACCTTGATCGTCTCGTCCACGAGCCACTGCGAGACGGCGGTCACCCCGTCGCTGCGGTCGATGGCGTACTGCGTGGTCCTGCGGTACGCGGGGTCCGTTCCGACCACGGTGATGTCCGTCCCGTGGAGGGTGACGAGGATCCCCGGCCCCTTCCCCCCGAGCATGTCCCGTGCGGTGATGGCGGCCGAGGCGTGGGGGATGGCGTAGTGCACGTGCAGGAGATCCAGGGAAAACTCCTCGGACACCTCCGCCATCTTCGAGGCGAGGGCCAGGTCGTAGGGGGGGAAGCGGAACAGAGGGTAGGCCGAGACGGAGACCTGGTGGAAGCGGACGTCCCGGCGGAGCGCGTCGAGGCGGACCGGCGGGGCGTAGGTGATGAAGTGGATCTCGTGTCCGTGATCGGCCAGCGCCAGTCCCAGCTCCGTCGCAACGGCGCCGGAGCCGCCGAAGGTCGGCCAGCAGGCGATCCCGATCCGCACGCCTCAGTCCTTCCGCAGGAGGAGGGCGGGGTCGGCCACCGCGACGGGGCCGTCGGCGAAGTACGGCTCGCCGTACCGGGCGCCGATCCGCTCCCCGAACCACCGGTGGCGGGCCTCCCATCTCGGGAGGAAGTCCTCGCTGGCGATGTTCGTCCGCGGCTCCTTCGAAGAAGGATCGTGGAGCTGGGAGCCGAAGCAGCGCACGAGGGCCATCTTCCGCTCGAAGGCCGCGGTGACGTCCACGACCAGGGCGGGAGGCAGGTCGCAGGAGTGGTGCATCGAGTACAGGAAGGTCCGCGGGCGGTGGGGGGCGTGGGGCCCGGGGAACCACTTCGCCATCCCGCACACGTACCGCACCGAGCGGACCGCCTCGCCCGCGGCCGCGTGGTCGGGGTGCAGGTCGGCGTGATGGGGGGCGAGGACGAGCGACGGACGGAACCTCCGGATGGCGTCCACGACGGCGCGCCGCACGTCCTCGGTGGCGGCCAACCGGCCGTCCCCGTGGTCGAGGACGACGCGCTCCTCCGCCCCGAGGAGGGCCGCCGCCGCGGCCGCCTCCCTGGCGCGGATCTCCGGGGTGCCCCGCGTGCCCCCCTCGCCGCGCGTGAGGTCGAGGATCGCCACCGTCCGCCCGGCGTCGCGGAGGCGGAGGAGCAGCCCGCCCATGGTGAGCTCCACGTCGTCCGGGTGCGCCCCGATCGCCAGCACGTCCGCCATGGACTTCCCCCCGTCAGACGCGTATCACACGATGCCCGGGCTCCGGCCCGGAAAGATCCGTCACGATCCTCTCCCAGAGATCCGGCCCGTGGCGGAGGAGGAACGGCAGGAGCGACCAGGCCCGCTCCTGGGGGACGCCGCCGGGGAGGAGCGCGTCGAGGACCCTCCGTCGCCGCGACTCCCCCGTGCCCCTCCGCTCCGCGGCCGCCCGCTCCGCCGCTGCGGCGAGGTCTTCGAGACCGTCCCGCACCCGGCCGAGACGGCTCCGGACCGCGGCGGCGAGGGCCGCCGGATCCCCGGCGGAGCCGTCGAGGTCCGCACGGAGACGCCGCGCGGTCGCCGCCAGCGGATCGTCCCCCGCGGCGGACAGGGCGAGCGCCTCCTCCCCGTCCCGGAGCAGGGACTCGAGGCCCGCCCCGGATCCGAGGAGCGCCTCCTCGACACGCGCCTCGAGGATCGTGATTCCCGGCCGGGGGACCGCGCAGGGCGCGAAGACCCCGGCCGCGGCCCGCGCCGGATGTATCGCCGCGAGATACTCCAGCTCCGTCGGGCCGCAGACCTGGGCCGCCACGGGGAGGACCGCGTCCTGGGCGAGCACGCGCAGCGCCGCGTCCGCCGACAGCCGGGCCGCCGGGTCGGCGAGGTCCTCCTCCGTCCCTCCCCCCCGCGTCCGCCGCCCCTCCCCGTCCACGCGGAAGTGCAGCGCTCCCCCGGGATCCGCGAGCACCGTCTCGTACCCCGCCGCCCGGACCCGGGCGTTCCCGTCCCTCACCGCGGCGGCCAGCGTCCCCGGCCGACGGACGTCGATCTCGAGGATCCCCCGCGCGAAACGCGAGACGATGCGCGGCTCGACGACGACGAGCCCGTCCCCGCCGAGCAGGCGCAGGAGGATCCGCGCCGCGGCCGTCCCGAGATCGTCCCCGGGGGCGTTGAGGAAGAGGGGGAGGACGGCCCCCGCGAACTCCCCGCCTCCGAGCCGCTCCGCGGCCGGGGGCGTCAGCGGGGCGGGGACGCGGCAGAGCATCCGCCGGTCCCTGGGATCGGGCCCGAGGAGGTCCGCGCCCCGGAGGCCGGGCGCGAGGAGCACGTCGCCCGCCTCGGCGAAGTCGTGATCCTCGGAGGCGATCCACCATACGGGAACGACGGGGCCCGCGCCGGCGGCCTCCAGCCGCCGGGCGAGATCGACGACGGCCGCGGCCTTGGCGAAGGCCAGGAGCGGTCCCCCCGCGACGCCGGGCTGCTGCCCGGCGACGACGGCGACGCACGCCGGATCCGCGAGGCGGGCGGCCGCCGCCCGCGAGGGTCCCGGCGCGTCGAGGGCCGCGAGGTACGAACCGAGGTCGGCCGCCAGTTCGCCCCGGCGGGGGAGCGGCAGCCGGCGCCTCTCCTCCGCGGCCGCGGCCGCCGCCCCGTCGTCCACCCCCCGCCCGCCGAGGAGTCCCCGCGCGGCCGCGTCCCCGCGGAGATGGGCCAGGAACAGCCTCCGGGCCGGGGCCAGGATCTCCCACGGGAGGATCTCCGCGCTCACGCGGCCGCCCGGCGGAGGAGCAGGACGCACCGCGGGGTCCCCCCGCTCCGCCACGGCTCGGGGCCGTGTCCCCCGAAACGGCCCGCCGCCGACAGCCCGGCGGCGGACGCCATGGCCTCCACCTCGCCCGGGGAGTAGAGCCGGACGGACTCCCTCCACCGCCGCTCCACGCCCGGGGCGCCCAGGACGACCGACTTCTCGACCCGCCGGCCGTCCGCGGAGAGGGTGCGAACCTCGACGAGGCGGGCCCCTCCGGACTCCCGCTCGGTGCGCGGCACGAGGTCCCTCCTCACCGTCTCCGCGTCCATCAGGTCGAGGAGGAGCCCGCCCCGCGGCTCCAGCACCCGGGCGGCCTCGCGCAGCCCCGCCGCGTCGTCGGCCTCGGCGGCGAAGTAGCCGAAGGAGGAGAAGAAGCAGGTGACCGCCGCGAAGGCGGCGTCGCGGAAGGGAAGGGACCTCATGTCGCACCGGGCGATGCACGGCGACCCGGAGGCGGAGGCGGCGGCGAGGAGATCCTCCGAGAGGTCGCAGCCCGCGGCGCGGATCCCGGCGGCGCGCAGGGCCCGGAGGTGGCGGCCGGCGCCGCAGGCGAGGTCGAGGACCCGGCGGCCCGGCGCGAGCCCCGGGAGCCGTCCCATCCACGCCTTGACCTCCCCCGCGGCCGACGCGTCGTCGCGGTGGGGGTAGACGCGGAGGTAGTCGGCGCGGAAGGCCTCCTCGAACCACTCGGCCACGCGGTCACTCCCCCTTCGGGAGAGCCGCGCGGAGGGCCTCCCGCATCTCGAGCGTCGCCTCCTCGACGGCGCGCTCCCACCGGGCCTCGCCGTGCTTCTCCGCGAGGGGGCCCTTCCTCCACGGGAGGAGGATCCCCCGCGACGAGTTCACCACGGCCCCCTCGCCCCTCGCGTCGAAGGAGGGGACGCAGTCCGCGGCGGTGGCCCCCTGGGCGCCGTACCCGGGGACGAGGAAGGGGACCGACGGGAGCATCCGGCGCAGCAGCGCCGCCTCGGCCGGGTGCGTCGCGCCGACCACGGCGCCCATGCTGCTCCAGCCCCGCTTCCCGACGAGCCCGTCCGCCGCCGCCCAGGCGCGCACCATCACCGCCACCTCCTCGAAGACGCGGAGGTTCCCGACCTCGAGGTCCTGCAGGTCGGCCGATCCGGGATTGCTCGTCTTCACGAGCACGAAGCAGCCTCGCCCGTCCTCGCGGCACCTCTTCAGGAAGGGCTCCAGCGAATCGAGCCCGAGGTAGGGGTTGAGGGTCAGCGCGTCGGCGCCGGCCAGGTCGTAGTGGGCCCGCGCGTACGCCTCGGCCGTGTTCCCGAGGTCCCCTCGCTTCACGTCCCCGATCACGAGGAGTCCCTTCTCCCGCGCCGCCGCGACGGCGTCCATGTAGCAGCGGAAGCCCGGCGCGCCCATGGCCTCGAAGAAGGCGACGTTCGGCTTCACCACGGGGACGAGGGGGGCCACGATCCCGATGACGGCGCGCAGGAACTCCAGGACGGCGGCGGCCCGCCCCTCGAGGTCCTCGCCGTGCCCCCCGCGGATGGCGGAGGGCAGGTCCTCCCAGCGGGGATCGAGTCCCACGCAGACGGGGCCGCCCTTGGCGGCGCAGGCCTCGAGCATCCGGTCGGCGAAGTTCGCGGCCTTCATCGATCTCCCTCCAGGAAGTTCCGCAGGAGCGCCGGGCCCGCGGGGGTGAGGAACGACTCCGGGTGGAACTGCACGCCCTCCACCGCCCACCCGCGGTGGCGGATTCCCATGACGACGCCGTCCTCGGAGCGGGAGGTGACGGCGAGGCACCCGGGGAGCGAGGACTCCTCCACCGCGAGGGAATGGTACCGCGCCGCGGGCATCGGGCTCGGCACGCCGCGCAGGACGCCGAGGCCGTCGTGGCGGACCTCGGAGGTCTTCCCGTGGCGCGGCCGCGGGGCGCGGACCACCCGGCCGCCGAACGCCTCGGCGATGCACTGGTGGCCGAGGCAGACCCCGAGGACGGGAACGCGGCCGGCCAGGGCGCGGATGACCGCCACGGAGGCGCCCGCGTCGGCGGGCCCCCGGGGGCCGGGGGAGACGACGACGCGGTCGGGCGGGTCCCCCGCGAGCCAGGCCGGGTCCACGGCGTCGTTGCGCGCCACGACGGGCTCCGCGCCGAGGGCCCCGAGGGCCTGCGCGAGGTTCCACACGAAGGAGTCGTAGTTGTCGATCAGCAGGACGCGCACGGCCGGGTCAGGCCGCCGGGAGGCGGAGGGTGACGACGGTGCCGCGGCCCGGGCCCCCGGAGATCTCGAGGGTCCCCCCGTGGGCCTCCACGATGCGCCTCGCGAGGGGGAGCCCGGCCCCGAGGCCGGGCGTCTTGTCGGTGAGCACCTGCCCCATCTGCTTGAACCTGCGGAACAGGGACTCGCGCTCGGCCGGCGGGATGCCCGGGCCGCGGTCGCGGACCGCGATGCGCACGAAGCCCCCGTCCCGGTCGACGGCCGCGTCCACCTCCCCTCCGCCCGGCGAGAACTTGGCCGCGTTCCCGAGGACGTGATCCAGGGCGCGGGCCATCCAGCGGGGGTCGGCGAGGACGCCGGGAACCCCCCGATCCTGCCGGTGGCTCCACCGGATCCCCCGGGCGTCGAAGGCGGCGCGGGTCCGGTCGAGGGCCGATCGGAGCAGTTCCTCCGGGGCGATCGGGATTCGCGCCAGCTTCACCCTCCCCGCGTCGAGGGCGGAGAGGTCGAGGATGTCCTGCAGGCGGCCGGTGAGCCGGAGCGCCTCCTGCTCGATCCCGCGGACGAACTCCTCGCGCTCGCCGACCGCCATGTCGGGGTAGGTCCGGAGGATCTCCGCCGAGGAGCGCACGCCCGCCAGCGGCGTCATGAGCTCGTGGCTCATGTTCGAGAGGAAGTCCTCCTTCAGCCGGTCGAGCTGCTGCAGCTCCCGGAGGGCCTTCTCGAGGTCGGCGGTGCGCGCGGCCACCTTGGATTCGAGCTCCCGGTTGAAGCGCTCGAGGTCCCCGTGGAGCCTGGCGTTCTCCATGGCCACGGAGGCGGCGGCGGCCAGGGCGCCGAGGAACCGCGCGGCGGCCTCCCCGGGGTCGGGGCCGGGGCCCGTGAGGTAGACGACCAGCAGCCCCCTGGCCTGCTCCCGGATCCGCAGGGGCGCCGCGACGGCCGCGTGGACGGAGGGCTCCCGCGCCCGGATCGCCTCCAGCAGCCCCGGCGGGCCGCGATCGGTGATCGCGACGGGGTCGGGGGCCGCCAGCAGCCCCGGGACGGCGCCCGCCCGATCGAGGGACGCGCCCGAGGAGACCAGGGGGTCGTACAGGAACCCGTGCACGCTGCGCTCCCGGAGCGCCCCGTCCGGCTCGTCGAGGACGAGGATGCTCGCGTGGGAGGCGCCGAGGGCCGCCGCGGCCCCCTCGACGACGGTCCCCACGACGCGATCCTCGTCGAGGGACGCGGCGGCCGCCCCTCCCACCCGGTAGAGCGCCTCGAGCTCGCCGACGCGCGCCTCCAGCTCCGCCTTGGCCTGCTGCACCTCGGAGAGGAGCTCGGCCACGTGCATGCTCCCGGCCAGCGCCCGCTCGAGCAGCTGCTGGGCGCCGCTCCCGGAATCGGAGGGGTCCGGGTCGCCGACGACGATCACCGACCCGCGACCGGGGTCGGCGGCGGCCCCCGACACGGCTCCCGATCGGGCCAGGAAGCGGGCGAGGGACTCCCGGACCGTGCGACCGACGTCGATGCCGCCGGCGATCCGGTACTCCGAGCAGATCCTCTCCACCATGGCTCCCGCGGCCACGGCGAAGGCCTCGAACACACCCGTCCCCGCCGTCGCGACGGTCTCGAAGCGGGGGACGCCCCGGTCGTTGAGCTCCCGGTCCAGCACTTCCAGGGGGATGAGGTTCCCGGCGTCCCGCTTGTTGTACGCCAGGACCATGGGGATCGTCCCGTAGTCGAGCCCGTTGAGGGCGAGGTTCTCGCGCAGGTCCCGGAGACTCTCGAGGTTGCTCTCCCTCTCCGACTCCCGGGAATCCGCGACGAAGACGACGGCGTCGGCGCCCCGCAGCACGAATCTCCGCGTGAGGAGGTACTTCACCTGGCCGGGGACGGTGAACCCCTGGACCTTCAGCGTGAAGTCCCCGATGCGGCCGAGCCCGATGGGGAGGAAGTCGAAGAAGAGGGTGCGGTCCCGGTCGGTGTTGAGGGAGATGAGGCTGTTGCGGCGCTCCGGGTCCATCACCCTGTGGACGTGCTTGAGGGAGGTCGTCTTGCCGCCGAGGGGGGGGCCGTAGTAGACGATCTTCGCGTGGAGGATCTTCTCCCGGAGGTTCACGACGCTCATGGCCCCGATTGTGACGGGGCGTCCGGAAGGCCCCCCGCGAAAACGCGGAGGATAGGATCCGGGCCGTGCCTCCCATCTACCTCGACAACAACGCGACGACGCTCCCGCTCCCCGAAGTGAGGGAGGCCGTGGATCGGGCGCTGCGCTGCGGCGGGAATCCCTCGAGCCCCCACTCCTCGGGGCGCGCGGCGCGGGCGATCCTCTCCGGGGCGCGGGAGTCGGTGGCCGCCCTCCTCTCCGTCCCGTCCGGGGAGATCGTCTTCACGAGCGGGGGGACCGAGGCGAACAACCTCGCCGTCCTCGGAGGCGCCCGCGCCGCCGCTGCTGCCGGGGCCCCCAGGCGCGTGGTCACGACGGCCGTCGAGCACCCGGCGGTCGCGGAGGCCTGCGCCCAGCTCGAGGCCGAGGGGTTCGAGGTCGTGCGGGTCGGCGTGGACGGCGAGGGGCTCCCGGATCCGCGCGCCGTCGCCGCCGCCGCGGCCCCCGGGGCCTCGCTCGTGGCGGTGATGCTGCTGCAGAACGAGACGGGGGGGATCCTGCCCGTGCGCGAGGCCTTCGCCGCCGCCCGGGCGGTCTGCCCCGCGGCGCGCTTCCACGTGGACGCGGTCCAGGCCCTCGGGAAGCTGGCCTTCTCCCCGGCGGACCTCGGCGCGGACACGGCGGCCGTCTCGGCCCACAAGATCCACGGCCCGAAGGGAATCGGCGCCCTCTGGTGCCGCACCGGGGCGGAGCCGTTCCCCCGGTCCGCCGGCGGGAAGCAGGAACGAGGCCTGCGCACGGGGACGGAGAACGTCCCCGGCGCCGCGGGATTCGGGGCCGCCGCCGGCGCCGCGGTCCGGGACCGCGACGCCAGGGCGTCCCGGGCCGCGCTCCTGGGGGCCCTCCTCGAGGACGGGCTGCTGTCGATTCCCGGTTCGCGCCGCAACGGGCCGCCGCGGGAGCGGCGCTGGCCCGCCACCGTGAACGTGTCCTTCGACGGGGTGAGGGGGGACCTCCTCCTCATGGCCCTCGACGCCGAGGGGATCGAGGTCTCGACGGGCAGCGCCTGCTCCTCCGGGGCCCCCGTGCCCGGGCGGGCGCTCCTCGCCATGGGCCTCCCCGCGGAGAGGGCGCGCGGCGCCGTGCGCTTCTCCGCCGGGGCGCTCAACGACGAGAAGGAAATCCGGGCGGCGGCGGCGGCGACGGCCCGCGCCGTCGACCGGCTGCGATCCGCGGCGCCCTCGCAGGGAACGCGCGGCTCCGGGAACGCATCACGATGAAACCCGCATGAACACTGCGTTTCACGTCCATCGTGGTTTTTGCCTTGATCCTCACGGCGGGGATCCTAGAATGCCGCGGACGTTTCAGTGGGCGATGGCGCGAGCGGGCTCGGGTTGGGCCCGCCAGCGCCGAACATCGATACCGAACGCTTGGAAAATCCGCCTTCGTCCTGCCCGGGATGGAGGTGTCAAGGAGCCGCGGGCATGGACAGGGCGTCGCCTCCGGGCGACCGGCTGACGGCGGTTCTCGATTCCCTGAGGGCCCGGATCAGCCGGCAGCAGTTCGATACCTGGTTCCGGAACGTCCGGGTGCTCGAGGCCACGCCCGAACGGGTCGTGGTGGGCGTCGAGAACCCGTTCTTCCGCGACTGGATCCAGACCTACTACCTCGACGTCCTCCGGTCCTCCGTCGGGGAGGTCTTCGGGGGAAGCCCCGAGGTGGTCCTGTCCGTCTCCTCCTCCGACGCGCCGGCGGCCCCCGGCGCTCCCGCGGCCGCCGCGTCGGCGGCCGTGGCCCCGCGGGCGCGGACCGATGCCCACCGAGGGGAGTCGGCCCGGAGCGGGACGCTGGTCCCCGATCCCCGCTACACGAACTTCTTCAGCGACGTCCCGCTGAACGACGAGTACACGTTCGAGCGGTTCGTCGTCGGGCCCACCAACGGCCTCGCCCACGCCGCCGCCCTGGCGGTCGCCGAGAAGCCGGCCCTCTCCTACAACCCGCTCTTCCTGCACGGATCCGTCGGCCTCGGCAAGACCCACCTCCTGCAGGCGGCCTGCCGCTCCGTCCTCGACCGGCGGCCGGACATGCGCATCCTCTACCTCTCCTGCGAGACCTTCGCGAACCAGTTCATCCAGGCCGTGCAGAGCGGCGACCTCAAGAACTTCCGCTACCGCTACCGCGAGGTGGACGTCCTGGTCATCGACGACATCCACTTCCTCGCCAACAAGGAGCGGACGCAGGAGGAGTTCTTCCACACCTTCAACCAGCTCTACCACTCCCGCCGCCAGATCATCCTCTCCTCCGATTCCCACCCGCGGGACATCCCCGCCATGGAGGAGCGCCTGGTCTCCCGGTTCAAGTGGGGCCTCGTGACGGAGATCGAGCCCCCGGGCTTCGAGACCCGGCTCCACATCGTGCGGATGAAGTCGGAGCAGCGGGGCATCCGCTTCCCCGACGAGGTCTGCGAGTTCCTGGCCAACCAGATCACCTCCAACATCCGCGAGGTCGAGGGGGCCATCCACAAGGTCGCCTCCCTCTCGGAGCTCATGCACCGGCCCATCGACCTGGCCCTGGCCAGGGAGGCGCTCCGGGACTCCCTGGCGGGGGCGCGCCGCCAGATCACCATCGAGAGCATCGCCCGCGTGGTCACCGCGCACTTCGGCGTGAAGGCCGTCGACCTGCAGTCGAAGAAGCGCACCCGGTCCATCGCCCACCCCCGGCAGGTCTGCATGTGGCTGGCCCGCCGCCTCACCGACCATTCCCTCGTCGAGATCGGCGGCTACTTCGGGGGCCGGGATCACACGACGGTCCTGTACGCCCTCGAGAAGGTCGACGCCGGATGCCAGACCGACTCCTCCCTCAAGGAACTCCTGGACTCGATGATCCGGGAGATCCGCGCCGGCGGATAGGGTCGGGGACGTCGTGCGGAGTCGCTGTGGAATCCCTGTGCGCACCGCCCTCCCGGCCGGTGGATTCCCCCCCCGGAACCTGTGCAAATGGTCTTGGGCGATGGTGGGGGCCCGCGTACGATCCGTGCACGTTTCCGGCCCCCTGCGGGGCGCCCGGGGGCAACCCGGACGTTGTCCAGAGTTTCCGGCCCCGGACTCCACCGGCTGCGGGTCGTGCGCCGTCGCCGCAACGGTCTCTACAAGAAGGAGTTGCGTCAGCGAAGGTCTCGGTTGTCCCCGCCGTCCACACCCCCTGAGAAGAAGAGAACAGAATCACTTCCAGTCTTGGGGGAGCCCCTCCCCGGAGGAAGCACCGTGAAGCTCACCTGCCCACGCGCACGACTCGTCGAGGCCCTGCAGGCGGTCTCCGGGGTCGTCCCCACCCGAGGCATCAAGGAGGTCTTCGAGAGCGTCCGCATCGAGGCTTCCCGGAAGGGGGGCCTGACGCTCCTCGGCACCGATCTCGAGGTGTCGATGCGCTACTCCATCCCTCCCGGCGACGGCCTCGACGTGTCCGAGGAGGGCATGCTCCTCGCCCCGGCCCGGCGTCTCACCGCCATCCTCCACGAACTCCCCGAGGAGCCGGTCACCCTGGGCTTCTCGAAGGGGAACTGCACGATCAAGTCGGCCTCCGGCAGCTTCCGGATCAGCGCCGGCGACCCCGCCGACTTCCCCGCCATCGAGGTCCCCGACACCGGCGCCGGGATCCAGGTCGATCGTGACGTGCTGAAGGATCTCGTCGAGAGGACGTCGTTCGCCGCGGCCCGCGAGAAGATGCGCTACGCCCTCAACGGGATCCTCCTCCTGGCGAAGGGGGACCACCTCCAGGGGGTCTCCACGGACGGACGCCGCCTCGCCCACGTGTCGGCGAAGTGCCGCAACCCGGGGAAGCAGGAGAGCCGGGCCATCGTCCCCACGAGGGCGATGACGCAGCTGGTGCGGGTGCTGAGGGACGACGACGAGTCCGTGAAGCTGGCGTTCTCGGAGAGCCAGGTGGCCGCGGCGACCGGCCGCGCGGTGGTCATGGCCCGCCTCGTGGAAGGGACCTTCCCCAACTTCGAGGAGGTCATCCCGGTGAACTGCGAGAAGAAGTCCGTCCTCCGTCGCGAGGACCTCGCCGCCGGCCTGCGCCGGGCGGCCGTGCTCTTCGCGAACCGGGAGGGGCCCGCGGGGAGTTCCGTGCGCCTGAAGTTCGAGGAGGGCAAGGACCTCGTCGTCTCCGCCACCGTGGCCGACGTGGGAGAGGCGGTGGTCTCCATCCCCTGCACGTTCACGGGCAAGGGCGAGGAGGTCGGCTACAACGCGAACTTCCTCCTCGACGCCCTGGGAGTGGCGACCAGCGAGGAGGTCTCGTTCGAGTTCAACTCCAGGCAGAGCCCCGGCAAGCTCTCGGACGGGGAGCGGTTCACGTACGTGGTGATGCCGGTGACGCTCGAGTGATCGCCCGGTCGGGGCCTCCCGGGAAGAGGAGGGCCCCGCGTCCTCCGTCGGTCCAGGAGCCCCCGAGGGCCCCCGGGCCCGAGGCCCTGGGACCGGTGCTCGGGCGCCTCCTCAAGGACCTCCGCATCGAGGAGCGGAGCCGGGAGGGGGCGCTGGCGGCGGCCTGGGACCGCGCGGCGGGACCGGACCTGGCCCCGAAGGCGCGGCCGGTCGCCTTCCGGTCCGGGCTCCTGACGGTGGAGGTCGAGGGGGCCGCGCTGCTGCAGGAGGTACGGGGGTTCCGGGCCCGCCCGCTGCTGGCGGCCCTGAAGTCCCTGCCGGGCGGGGAGAAGGTGAGGGAGCTGAGGTTCGTTCCCTCGGGGCGCACGGGAGGTGGCGAGTGAGCGGGGACGCGAAGGACCGGGGGCCCGACGGGGCCCCGAAGGGCTACGACGCCGATTCCCTCCAGCTCCTCGAAGGCCTCGAGGCGGTGCGCAAGCGGCCCGGCATGTACATCGGCGACACCTCCGTGCGCGGCCTCCACCACCTGGTCTGGGAGATCGTGGACAACTCCGTGGACGAGGCCATGGGGGGGCACTGCCGGAACATCACCGTGACCGTGGACGAGGACAACCGCGTCACGGTCGAGGACGACGGGCGCGGGTTCCCCGTGGACATCCACAAGAAGTCCGGGAAGCCCGGGGTCGAACTCGTCCTCACGACGCTGCACTCCGGCGGGAAGTTCGACCACGACTCCTACAAGGTGTCCGGGGGGCTGCACGGCGTCGGCGCCTCGGTGGTCAACGCCCTCTGCTCCTCGTTCCGCGTGGAGGTGCACCGCGACGGGAAGGCCTGGGACATCGAGTTCGAGAAGGGGGGGAAGCTCAAGCAGCGGCTGCGGGAGATCGGCCCCACGGCGAAGCGAGGTTCCATCGTGACCTTCCTCCCCGACGCGGGGATCTTCGAGGAGACGGTCTTCCACCACGAGACCCTCTCCAAGCGCCTCCGGGAGCTGGCCTACCTCAACAGCGGGCTGCGCATCCGCCTCGTGGACGAGCGGAACGCCGAGGACGAGACCTTCTTCTACGAGGGAGGGATCCGGGAGTTCGTCGCCCACCTCAACGCGACGCGCACCCCGGTCCACGAGGACGTCATCCACTTCGGCAAGGAGGTGGAGGGGCACCCCATCGAGGTGGCGCTCCAGTACAACGACGGGTACACGGAGGTGATCTTCGCCTTCGTGAACAACATCAACACCATCGAGGGCGGAACCCACCTGTCCGGATTCCGCACGGCCCTGACACGCACCTTCAACCAGTACGCGCGCAACCGGGCCGGCGTGAAGGAGGACGACCTCCCCCAGGGCGAGGACTACCGCGAGGGGCTGACCGCGGTCATCTCGGTGAAGGTCCCGGATCCGCAGTTCGAGGGGCAGACGAAGACGAAAC
>CAZWGT010000005.1:0-28371 GCA_964633345.1 uncultured Planctomycetota bacterium | reverse complement strand
ATCGTCCGGAACGGATCGGACGATCGCGATCCGGGAGCGATGAACGGCGGGGGGGAGGGAAAGGACTCTCCACAAACGGGGTGAGGGGCTGGGGCTGTTCGAGCGGTGTACCCCGTGTACGGGAATCGTACGCCCGCCCTGCCTCTCATCGCGCCCGGAGGGACATCGTCCGGTCCGTTCCGGACGATGTCCCTCCGGGCGCGACCGCGACGCCGAAGGCGGCGCGGAACGGCATCACCCACGTCCGGAACGCGGGTGAAAACGTTGGAGGGCCGGGGAGGGACCGTTAGAAACGCCCCTTTCCCCTCGGGCGCCGCAGGCCCGAATTCGGCACGGCAGGAGGCGGCGACGATGAGCGATCTCCTCAAGTTCACGGATCAGAACTTCAAAGCCGAGGTCCTGGACGCCCAGGTCCCGGTCCTCGTGGACTTCTCGGCGGTGTGGTGCGGGCCGTGCAAGACCCTCGCCCCCCTCGTCGAGGAGCTGGCCAAGGAGTACGCGGGCCGCGTGAAGATCGGCAAGCTCGACATCGACGAGGACCGCGAGACCCCGACCCGCTTCGACGTCATGGCCGTCCCGACGCTCATCTTCTTCAAGGGCGGCAGGGAGCAGGCCAAGATCACCGGCCTCCGCCCCAAGGCCGTGATCAAGGACCAGCTCGATCAGCTCCTCGCGCCCGCCAAGTAGGGGCGACCCTCCGGGTCGCCCGGCCTCGGGTCCGTCCGGCGCCCCGTCCGCCCCGATCCTCTGCGCCTGCTTCCGCCTGACCGCGTCGTCCATCCGGAGTGTCATCGACGACCATCGATGCACCACGGTGGAGGACGTCGCCGCCGCCACGGGCGCCTGCCGCGGGTGCCAGACCTGCCGGCCCGACATCGAGGCGCTGCTGGCGGAGGCGGCGGCGCGGAAGGCCCGGTCCCCGGGGGCAGCGAAGTAGGATCCGGCGATGGCCGGCCCCGCCGCCTACCTCGACAACAACGCCACGACCGCGGTCTCCGCCGCTGCGCGGGAGGCGATGCTGCCGTTCCTCGGGGAGGAGTGCGGGAACCCCTCCTCGCTCCACGCCGCCGGCCGCCGCGCGAGGGCGGCGGTCGTCCGCGCCCGGGGGCAGGTCGCCGCGCTCGCCGGCGCGGCCCCGTCGGAGGTCGTCTTCACCTCGGGGGGCACCGAGGCCGATCAACTCGGGATCCTCGGCGCCCTCGAGGCCGCGGGCGAGGGGAGGCGCCACGTGGTCGCCACCACCGTGGAGCACCCGGCCGTGCGCGATCTCCTCCACGCCCTCCGACAGCGCGGCCGCATCGAACTCTCCGAGGTCCCCGTCGGCGGCGACGGCTCCCTCGACGCGGGGCGCGTCCTCGGCGCGATCCGGGAGGACACCGCCCTCGTCGCGGTCATGTGGGCGAACAACGAGACCGGCGTGATCCACCCGATCGGGGCCGTAGCGGAGGGCTGCCGCGCGAAGGGCGTCCCCCTCCTCGCCGACGCGGTGCAGGCCGCGGGCAAGGTCCCCCTCGACCCCGCGGCCGTCCCGCTGCTGGCCCTCTCCGCCCACACGATCCACGGGCCGAAGGGAGCCGGGGCGCTGGTCGTGCGGCGGGGGGCCCGCTGGCTGCCGTGGCCCGCGCCCTCCCGCCACGAGGGGGGGAGGCGCCCGGGGACGGAGAACGTGCCGGGCATCGTCGGCTTCGGCGCGGCGGCGGAGGAGGCGAGGCGGCTCCTGCCGGAGGAGGAGCGCGTGGGCCGGCTCCGCGACCGGCTCGAGGAGCGGGTGCTCGCCGCCGTTCCCGGCGCGCGGCGGGCCTCGCGGGGCGCGCCGCGCGTGCCGAACACCTCCTGCCTCCTGTTCCCCGGCGCCGAGGGGGAGAGCCTGGTGCTGCGCCTCGACGCCGCGGGCGTGGCGGTCTCCACCGGCTCGGCCTGCACGACCGGGAGCGCCGAACCCAGCCACGTGCTGCTGGCCATGGGGATCCCGAAGCGGGAGGCGCGGGGCGCCCTGCGGGTCTCGCTGTCGCGATTCACGACGGAGGAGGAGGTGGACCGCGCCGCGGAGGCGATCGCCGCGGCGGCCCAAGGGCCGGCCGTGTAGGGGCGACCCTCCGGGTCGCCCGGCCCTTGACGTGGACGGCCGTGGACGTGGAAGGCCGTGCACGTGGACGGCCACGGCCGGGCGACCCGAAGGGTCGCCCCTACGGGCGCCGTTCCGCCTCGTCGAGGATCGCCCGGACCTCGCGCGCCATCTCGGGCTTCCACTTCAGGACCGCCAGCGCCCGGCGCGCGGCGTCGGCGGCGCGGCGTGCGTCTCCGCGGGCCATCTCGGCGCGGGCCATCTCGACGAGGGGCTCGGCGAACCAGGGGTAGGTGCCGGCGGACTTCCCGTAGGCGGCCACCGCCTCGGGGAGGCGGCCGCGCAGGTGCTCCGCCTGCCCGAGGAGGTACCAGGGGTCCTCGTCGGGATCGTCGAGGAGGGCCTCGACGCCGCGCTCCGCGGCGGAGGAGTGCGCGTCGAGGGCGGCCAGGGCGGCTGCGGCCGCGCCGTTCCCGTCCCCGAGGGCGAGGAGCGCCCGGGCGAGGCCCAGGTGGGCCCGCGGCAGCCCCGGGAGGACGCCGAGGGCCTCGCGCCACGCGTCGGCGGCGCCCCGCGGGAAGCCCGCCGCCTCGAGCCGGTGGGCCGCGACGCACCACTCCTCCCCGGGCGGAAGGGGGGCCTCCCCGCGGGCGGCGCGCTGGGCCCGGAGCTGGCGGACCTGGCCCGGGGCGTCGGAAGCGAACTCGATCATGGCGCCACGGTAGCCGCCGCGCGCCGGGAGACCCACTTGGAGACGCCTTCCGCGGCGAAGGGGGCGACGAGGAGGGCGAGGAGGACGGGCTCGATCGGCGCCCGCATCCGCGCGTCCCCGTACGCGGCGACGGCGGAGAGGAGGTGGCCCGCGAGGAGGGCGAGGCCTACCCTCCACTGGGGCTCCCGGAGCTTCCGTCCCGCCCAGAGCGCCGCCAGGAGCAGGACGAGGGCCGGCCCCCACGACAGCCAGCCGGCGGCGGACTTGAGGAGCGCGTCGTCCTTCGCGGACCGGGTGTCGGGGTCGAGGAACCGCACGACCTTGAACCCCGCGAGAGCGGCCCACCGCAGCGGGTCCTCGACGGCCCAGTCGCGGGCACGCTCCGCGAACCGCGCGCTCGACGCCGCCTCCCCCGTCGTGCTCCAGCCGTACATGCCGAGGTCCGGGGCGCCGAGGCCCCGCCAGGCGCGGTCCGGGGGGACCCACTTGCCCGGGTGGTCGGCGGCCAGGGACGCGTCGCAGTTCCCGCCGAGGAGGGTGACGCCCGAGGTCGTCGCCAGGACGGGGCGCCCGAGGACGGCGTGGTTGCGCCACAGCCACGGGCCGACGACGGCGGCCATCCCGAGGAACGCCAGGAGCAGCGGCCCGGTGCGCCTCCCCTTCGTCCCCGCCAGGGCCGCGGCCGCGGCCGCCAGGACGGCGGCGAGGATCCCCCCCGGCCGGCAGAGGACCGCCAGGCCCAGCGCCCCCCCGCCCGCCAGCGGGCGGTGGCGCAGCAGGAGGTCCGCGCCGGCGAGGAGGAGGACGGAGTCCAGGGGCTCCGACAGGACCCTCGCCGAGAGCCACGCGTGGGAGGGCCACAGGGCGACGGCGACGCCGGCGATCCAGGCGGCGCGGCCCCCCCCGATCCGGGCCGCGGCGGCGAAGGCCAGGGGGGCCGCCAGGGCGCCGAGGAGTACGCACGCCCAGCGCAGGGCGGCCGGGGATCCGTCCGAGGCGAGGTGGACCGGCGCGAGGACGAGGGGGAGCAGCGGCGCGCGGAAGGCGAGCAGCCTCTTCTCGACGAGGACGCCGCCCGTCGTCATGCCCTCGATCGTGAAGCCGCACCCTTCCCCGCGGGCGAGGGAACCCGCCACCGCGGCGTATCCCCGCTCGTCCCCCTCGAGGGGCCGCGAGGGGCCCCCGTCGAAGGCGAGCAGCACGGCCGCCCGCGCGAGGATCGCCAGGAGCAGGACCACGACCGCCCCCCGGCGTCCCATGTCCCCTCCCGGCCGCCCGGCCGGCGGCCGCGGCTATCATAGGCCCGTGCCCCGTCCCCGCGCCCTCGCTTCGTGGCTCGTCGCGGCCGCGGCCCTCCTCGCCGGGGGGGCGCCGCGCGCCTCCGCGGAGGGAGGCGGCCCCGGTCCCCCCGGGCCGAAGGAGGACCCGGACCGGGAGGAGGTCTACCCCGCCCTCGTCTCCCTGGAGCCCTTCGCGCGCAGCGCCCCCGCCGGGTCGGAGTTCCGGCTGAAGTTCCGCCTGAAGTCCGGCCTGCGCACCCCGGTCCTCGTGGTCGTCTTCCCCGACGGGAACGCCGCCTACGTCCGGCCCGACGTCTCCCGCGCCAACGAGCACGAGATCCCCTTCCTCCTCGACCGCATCGGGGGGACCCACCGCGTCACGCTGGTCGGCTACGACGGGAGCGGCGAGCGCGTGGCGGCGAAGTTCCTCGTCCGCGCGCTGTCGCGGGACGGGAGGGAGGTGGACCGCGACGTCGATCTCCCCCCGGCGGACACGAAGTACCCCGCCCTCGACCCCGAGGAGCACCCCCTGCGGCTGGAGCGCTTCTTCTTCCACCGGATGAACGCGCTCCGCCGCCGCCAGGGCCTCCCCGCCCTGCCCTGGCACGAGGGCGTCGCCCGCCCGGCCCGCGCCATGCTGGCCGAGGCCGCGCGCCACTGGGAGCGGACCTTCGACGCGCGCCTGGGCTACGGGCTCCTCCTCCACCGGGTCCCCGGCGCGGGACCCGGCGGCTCCGAGGGGCCGTCCCTGGCCGATCGCGTCCGCGTCGATCTCGCCTGGCCCATCGTCGTGCCGCGGCTCCCGCGCGCGGTCCCGGAGCGGGGCCGCGGGAACCCCAACTACGTCAGCGAGTCCCTCGCGTCGGCCGACGAGTCCCTCGAGCGGAAGTTCGAGCAGGTCTTCCTGCGCAAGAGCGATCTCCGCGCCCCGATGCTCTCGGAGTGGACCACCCACGCCGCGGGGGCGGCGACGTGGCGCTTCTACGGGGACAAGGCCTCCGCGGGCGAGTCCGCCGCCCGGGACGTCGAGCCGGGGCCCCCCCCGCCCGGGCAGCCGCGCCAGGCCTTCGCGGCCCTCGTCTTCATCCAGGTGAACGACCCCGCGGCCGAGGCGACCCTGGAGAGGGAGCGGGCGGCGCTGCGCGCGGCCGTCGCCGGGGCCTCGACCCCCGAGGAGAGGGCGGCCGCGTGGCGGCGCGTCGGGCAGACGGCGTTCCCCGACGCCCCGAGGACCCTCGAGGAGGCCGCCGGGCGGACGAAGGACCCCGTCATCCTCGCCGGGGCGATCGACGGCCTGTGGCTCTGCGCCCCGGAGGCGGCGGCCCGCCTGGCGGGCCCCCACCGCCTGCGAATCCTCCAGGCCCTCGCCGACGAGGAGGAGTTCCGCGCCCTCCCGTCGCTCCGCCTCCTGGCGGCGCTGCGCTACGACGCCGCCTGGCGGAGATCCGGGGCCGAGGGCCTGGCGGAGGTCTCGAAGCGCGCGCTGGCCGTCGTCCGCGCCGCCGAGGGGGCCGCGCGGGGCGGGCGGCCGGAGGAGGCCCTCGCCCTCCTCGAGGACGCGAAGCGCCGGTTCGCCGGGTTCCCGGAGGAGGAGGACGTCCGCGCCTGCCTCCGGCTCGTCGGCGGCGCCGGCGCGCCCCCGCCCCGGTGACGGGGGGGAATGGTAGGCTCCGGTCCGGCGCGGCGTTCCACGGCGGAGGTGACCCTTGGCGACGGCGGTGAAGGTCGGCGTGTCGGCGGACGTTCCCGAGGGCGGCGTGCGCTCCTTCGACGCGGGGGGGCGGAAGGTGGCCGTGGCGCGCATCGGCGGGGCCCTCTTCGCCATGGACGGCACCTGCCCCCACCGGGGCGGACCGCTCGGGGAGGGGACGCTGGCGGACGGCGTCCTCACCTGCCCGTGGCACGGCTGGCGGTTCGAGGCGAGGACCGGCGCCTGCGTGAACGTCCCCGGGAAGTCCCAGGCCCGCTTCACCGCCCGGGACGAGGGCGGGGCCCTCATCGTGGAGGTCTGACGTGTCCGAGATCGTCTCCTCCCGCGTCGAGAAGTACATCGAGTCGATCACCCCGGCCCGGGGGGACGTGCTGGCCGCCATGGAGAGGGAGGCGCTCCGCCGCGACATCCCCGTCGTCGGCCCCCAGGTCGGCCGGCTGCTGGCGGGACTGGCGGCCGCCGTCGGCGCGCGCCGCGTCTTCGAGCTCGGCTCGGCCATCGGGTACTCGACGCTCTGGCTCTGCCTCGGCTCCCACCCCCGGGCGCGCATCCACTACACCGACCGCTCCGAGGCGTTCTGCGAGGAGGCCCGTGTCTACATCGAGCGCGCCGGCTTCGCCTCCAAGGTGCGCTTCCACCCCGTCCCCGACGCGCTGGACGCGCTGAACGTCACGCCCGGCGAATTCGACCTGATCTTCAACGACATCGACAAGGAGGGGTACCCGCGGGCGATCAAGGCGGCGGTGCCCCGGCTCCGCATGGGCGGCCTCTACGTCGCCGACAACGTGCTCTGGTCGGGCCGGGTCACCGACGGCCGTGCGCGGGACCGGGCCACGCGGGCGATGCGGGAGCACAACGAGATGGCCATGGACGACGAGCGCCTCGTCGGCACCATCCTCCCCATCCGCGACGGTGTTTTCGTGGGGACGCGTATCCTGTAGGGGTGTCCGCCACCGTCATCGTCGTGCACTACAACGAGATCGCCCTCAAGGGCGGCAACCGCGCCTGGTTCGAGGCGCGCCTCAGGGACGACATCGCCTCCCGCGTCGCCGGCATCCCCCGGGCGAAGGTGCGGCGGGAGCGGGGGCGGATCGTGGTGGCCTTCGAGGACGCGCCGCCGGAGGCCGTGGCGGGCGCCCTCGAGCGGCTCGCGCGGACGCCGGGCATCGCGTGGTTCTCCGCGGCCCGGGCGGTCCCGCTCGCCATCGAGGACATCGAGGCGGAGTGCGTGCGGCGGGGCCGGGAGTCGGCCGGGACCTTCAAGGTGGAGACGCGCCGCGCCGACAAGTCGTTCCCGATGAACTCGATGCAGGTGAACCAGCGGATCGGCGGCGCGGTGGTGGCGGCCACGGGCCGGAAGGTGGACCTCGGGGAGCCGGAGACGGTGATCGGCGTCGAGATCGACGCGAAGCGGGCCTTCGTGTTCCACGAGCGCCTCGAGGGGCCGGGCGGCCTGCCGACGGGGACCGCGGGGAAGGTGTTGGCGCTCTTCTCGGGGGGGATCGATTCCCCGGTGGCGGCGTGGCGGATGATGCGCCGCGGCTGCCGCGTTCTCGGGGTGCACTTCCTGAACGCCTCCATCGGCGGGGACGGGGTGATCGAGAAGCTCGACCTCCTCGGCGCGGCCCTGGCGCGGTGGCAGGGGAGATTCACGCTGCGCATCGTCCCCTTCGAGCCGCTCCAGCGCGCCATCGTGGCCGCGGTGCCGGGGGACCACCGGATGATCGTCTACCGCCGGACCATGCTCCGCATCGCCGAGCGGATCCGCGTGGTGGAGAAGGGCAAGGCCCTCGTCACCGGCGATTCCGTCGGCCAGGTCGCGTCCCAGACGCTGGACAACCTCGCCTGCGCCTACGCCGCGGTGCCGGGCCCGGTCCTCGCCCCCCTCTGCGCCGCGGAGAAGGAGGAAATCGTCGCCCGGGCCCGCCTCATCGGCACCTACGAGGCGTCGATCCTCCCCCACCAGGACTGCTGCTCGTTCCTCATCTCCGAGCATCCCGCGACCAGGGCCGACCTCCGCGAGGTCGAGGAGATGGAGAAGGCGGTCGCGTGGGGAGGGCTGCTGGAGGAGGCGCTGCGCGCGGCGGAGATCCGGACCTACGGCGCGGCCTGACGTTTCGCCCCCGCCACGATCTCCTCGACGATCTTCTCGACGGTGAAGCAGGCGAGGTGCTTCGGCGGGACGGGGGCGAGAAGGGCGTCGATCCACGGGACGTCGGCCTCCGTCACCCCGTTCACGATCTCCTCGAGGCGGCGGTGGCCGAGCAGCGCGATCTTCCCCTCGACGGGCAGCGCGTCCCGGAACTCCACGTGCAGCAGCGCGATCCCGGTGCAGTGCAGGCGCGAGTCGAGCAGCGGCACGAGGACGATGGTCCGCTTGTCCTTGTTC
Organism: uncultured Planctomycetota bacterium; assembly: GCA_964633345.1. Taxonomy (GTDB): domain Bacteria; phylum Planctomycetota; class JAJSAM01; order JAJSAM01; family JAKLKS01; genus CAZWGT01. The sequence goes on along the minus strand of CAZWGT010000005.1, from coordinate 20,214 downwards.
CCGATCCCGACGAAGACCCGCTTCGACCCCACGACCCCGCGCTTCGTCCCCTTCAGCGGCGCGCCGCCCTCGGCGCGGCTCCTGAGCTTCGCGGACACGCCGCCGCGCTTCTCCACCACGATCCGCGACGCCCCCGTCGGCGCGCCGTCCCCCGACAGCCCCTCCACCCGGTAGCGCGCCCAGCCCTCCACGCGGGCAACCGCCGGGTCCACCGCGCGCAGCGCCGCCACCGCCGCGTCGGGGGCCTCGTCGAGGGCCGCGCCCGCCTCCTCCAGCGCGTCGAAGAGGATTCCCGCCGGCCGCTCCGCCGTGCGGCTCGTCCCGACGGTGACGATCTTCGCCTGGTGCCGGATGGCGTCCACGGGCCGCTCCAGCTCCCGGACCGCGTCGGAGAGGGAGGCGATGAGCGGCTCCACCGCGCCGTCGCGGAGGCGCAGGACCAGGTCCGCCGCGCGGCCCGCGCCCAGCGCCGCCTCGAACCTCCCCTGCGCCATGCGTTCCGCCGCCTGCCGCGCCCCGTCCTCAATTGTATCCTGCAAAGATACACCGCCCCCCGTCATCCCCGCCACCACCCCGGCCCGGATGCGGGAGAAGAACCGGGCCCCCTCGTCGATGGCCCGCGCCGCGTGGTAGGCGAAGAGGTGGCCCGCCATCACGTTCGCGAGCATCGCCAGCCGCGGCGGGGCGGGCGGGATCGGGATCACCGCGGCCGCGTAGGCGTCGAACCGCCGGTCCCCCCGCTCCGCGAAGACCACGGGGAGCGCCCGGTGCGCCTGGAAGATCGCCACGTCCTTGGCGAGGTCCCCCTGCACCGAGGGCGGGTTCCCCGCGGCGAAGACCAGCATGAGCGCCTCCGCCGAGAGATCGATGTGCTTCTTGTCCTCGACGGTGTCGGCGGAGATCGACTTGTAGCAGAGCTCGCTGCACTTGATCCGGACCTCCTCCGCCGCGACGCGGTTGAGGCCGCTCCCGATCACCGTCCAGTGCCGGCGCGTCGGGGCGTGCTCCGCGGCGACGGCCGCGATCACAGGGTCGAGGGCGTGGACCTCGCGCAGCAGCGCGGGGATCCCCTTCAGCTCCCGGGCCCGCTCCGCGGCCTCCGCCTCCCCGAGGACCCCCGCGATCCGGGCGAGCGCGATGGAGAGCACCGCCCCCGCCGCCACCTGCGAGTGGAAGGCCTTCGTCGAGGCGACGCTCATCTCCACGTCCCGCCCGTCGGAGGTGTAGTACACCCCGTCGGCGCGGCGGGTGATGTCGCTGGCGCGGCGGTTGACGATCGCGATCACCGCGGCCCCGCGGCGGCGCGCGAGGTCCACGGCCCGGTTCGTGTCCGCCGTGGAGCCGGACTGCGTCACCGCGAGGACCAGCGTGTCCGACATGTCGTCGCGCAGGCCGAACCCCGAGAGCTCCGAGGCCTTGCAGGCCCGCACCGCGATCCCCGCGGGGGAGAGATCGGCGTCGAGGATCTCCGCGACGGCGGAGGCGGCGACGGAGGCGGTCCCCTGACCGATGCAGAGGAGTCGGCGGATCTTCCCCGACCGCACCCGCTCCGCCAGGGCGGCGGGGAGGACCTCCTCGCCCAGGTTCATCCGCAGCTTCCTCCCCCCCTCGCCCTCCAGCGCGAACTTCCCGCGGAGGGTCCGGCCGACGGAGACGGGGGACTGCCCGATCTCCTTGCGGAAGAAGTGCGGGAAGGCGCCGCGGTCCACGTCGCGCGTCGTGATGGCGGCCCGGCGGAGCTCCCCCGGAGCGAAACCGGCGTCGAGCACCGCGACGCCCGGGGCGCTCCCGCCCTCGAGGGAGACGTAGCCGGACGTCTCGTGCACGAGCCCGTAGACCTCCGAGGCGATCACCCACCCGTCCGGGGCCTGCCCCACGTGGAGGGCCTGCCCGCTCCCGCGCAGCGAGAGGAAGACGCGCCCGGGCTCGAGGTCGCTCACCATCGCGACGGCGGCGGAGCCCTCGAGATCGGCGACGGCGGCGCGGAAGGCGTGCTCGAGGTCCATCCCCTCGCGGAGCTTCCTGTCCACCTGGAGCGCGATGACCTTCGTGTCCGTGGTGACGCGCGGCGAACCGCGGAGCCCCGTCGCCTTCTCGTAGGCGCCGTGGAGCGCGAGGTGGTTGTCCACGTCCCCGTTGAGAGCGACGAAGACGCGGCCCCGGGCCTTCCCGTAGACCGGGTGGGGCTCCCCCTGGGCGCGGACCCGGTCCGCCTCGCCGGCGCGGTCCGCGGGGACCGTGGCGTTGTCCACGGGGTGGGCGTTGGCGGGATGGATGATCCCGTTGCTCGCCCAGCGGGTGTGGGCCAGGACGCAGGACCGCGTGGCCGGGTGGGAGAGGGCGGCCTTGAGGAGCCCGTCGCCCCGGAACTTCGCGCGGAGCGCGGCCACGTTGTCCCCGAGCTTCCCGACCTCCTCGGCGACCTTGCGGATGAAGGAGATCGCCACGGGCTTCGCGGGGTCCCCGGTCTCCGCCACCGTCACCGCCCCGTCGAGGAGGTCCCCGCCCGCGCCGCGCGCGGCGAACTCCGCGGCGTGCTCCCCGCGGAAGGCGTCCGCCTCGCGGGCCGAGGGGAACACGGTCATGACGACGATGCCCGCGGAGTCGCGCCCTCGGACCTCGATCCGGTCGATGGCGTCGAGGGAGGAGGTGATCGTGCGCATCTCGCGCAGCAGCTTCGGCGGCGCCCCGGAGCCGGCGAGGTCGCGGGCGCGCGCGAGCATGCCGAGGAACTCGGCGTCGAGGCTCCACGCCGCGTCGCGCAGCGCCACGAGCCGCGCCGCCACCGTCTCGAGGGCCGGGCCCGGGAGCGCGGCGGCGATCTCCTCGAGGGCGGCCTCCTCCCCGTCGCAGAAGGCGCGCACCGACCGGGCCGCCTCCGCCGCCGCGGCCTCCAGCGGTGCGAGCCGGTCGCCCAGGTCGAGGGCGGCCGGACGGCGCAGCGCGTGGCCGAGGGCCAGAAGCGCCGCGGGCACCCGCTCCCCGCCGGCGAAGGCCTCCGCGCGGGAGGGATCGGCGAGGAGGTCGCGTACGGGGTGGGCGGCGGCCTCGGCGGCGAGGCGCAGGATCTCCGCCGGGTCGGGGGCGGAGAAGGGAGCGGGCCGGGCGATCTCGATGAACCCCGCGAGGCCGCAGTGGAGCGTCGCCCGCCGGACCGGGAAGATCACCAGGGTGCCGGGAGGGACGGACCGCGGGTCGCGGCCGAACGCCAGGCGCGGAAGCATCCCGGGATTCTGGGAGCGGGTGCCGCGGCGACCTACTTCTTGAGCGGCTCGATCCGGAGGTCCTTGATCGTCGCCTTTCCCGCGACGGCCACGCGGATGCCGGGGGGCCCGACCGCCGTGTCCACCTCGAGGGAGCCCGCCGCCGCCCCGCCCGCGGTGACCGTGGCCTTGAGGAGGTCCATGCGCAGGACCACCTCGGTCCAGTCCGCGTCGAGGAAGAGGGAATCGGCGAGGCGGATCCCGCCGGAGCGGTCCACGCCGCGGGTCGCCCGCGGCAGCACGCTCAGTCCCGTCGCCCCCCTGCCCACCTTGAACCGCAGCACGTAGGACGCCGCGTTGCCGGCCCGGCAGAGGAGGCCCGCGATCTCCCCGGGATCGGCGACCGACCACGTCCCCGCCTCCTCGGCGAAGCCGCCGACGGGGGTCCACGGGACCGCCGCCTTCTCCGCCGGCTCCTTCGGCTCCGGCTCCTCGGGGGCCTCCGCCGCCTCGCCGGGGGCGAGGTCCTTGATCCGGATGTCGCGGAGGAGGAACGTCTTCCCCTGGTCGATCTGGAACGCGATGGGGGTCGCGGTGATGGGCTTGACCTTGTCCTCGCGGACCTTCTTCCCGTTCACCGTCATGGTGCACAGGCCGTCGGCGACCCGGATGGCGATGTCGTTGAGATCCTCGGGATCGATGTTGTCCCCGAGGTTCACCTGGATCGTGTCGAACTTGTTGATCATCCCGTCGGCCCCGGGGAACTCCACCGCCCGGACGAAGAGGTGGCTGGTCCCCCAGTAGGCCCGCATGCGCAGCTCGTAGGCCTTGAACATCCTCCCTCCGTAGAGGATCCACCCCCCGCCCTCGTGGCGGGCCACGCCGACGAGGAGCCCGTTCTCCACGGTGAACATGGATGCGTACTCGGGCCGCGTCGGCCGCCAGTCGCCCAGGGACTTCCCGTCGAAGACGGACACGAACCCCTCCTCGGCGAACGGGGGCGCGTCCTCGTAGTCGCGCTGCAGGGTGATGCCCGTGAGCACCGCCTCGGTGCCGGAGGGGGCCTCGAAGCCGAAGCGGAAGACCGACCCCGCGGGGAGAGGCGCCGCGCCGACCTCCGCCTCGTTCCCGTCGGCGCCGGGGGCGAGGAGGACCGCCTTGCCGCCGCGGAGCGCGACGGCCAGATCGGTCCACATCGCCGTCTTCACGGCGTCCTTCGGGAACTCCAGGACGACGGGCGGGGCCTTGGGGACCGGCTGGAGGAGGACGCGGATCTTCCGCGCCCCCTTCTTGGCCTGGAAGCGGAGGGAGCCGCCGTCCCACTGGACCTTCGTGTAGACGAACCGCGGGGGCTCCTTGGCGCTCTGCCCCTTGACGACGAGGACGGACTCGGAGGCGTTCCACGCGAACGCCTTGTCGCCCCCGGTGCGCTCCCACCCGTCGAGGCCCTTGCGGAGGGGGTTCACCTTGAGGGGGGCGAGGGACTCCGCCGGGGCGGCGGCGAGGGCGAGGAGGAGGGCGAGGTGCGCGGGGAGCGCGCTCATGGGATGGCTCCGGGGTGCCGGCGCCCCAGTATCGCGCCGCCCCGCCCGGCGGCGTCACCCCTTCCGCGCGGCCCAGCGCGCCCGGGCGTGACGGACGAGCTCCAGGGCGGCGTCGGTGTCGTTGAACGGGGGGACGATGTAGACGCCCGGCGCCCCGCAGGAGAGGGCCACGTCCACGATCTCCTTCGCGACGCGCAGCCCCTCCTGGCGCGACTCCTCCGGCCCCTTCTCCCGCATGCGGTCGAGGACCAGCGGGGGGACCGTGACCCCCGGCACCTCGTTGGCCACGAACTCCGCGTTGCGCAGCGAGCGCAGCGGCATCACCCCGACGAGCACGGGGAAGTCCATGGGCCCGACCGCCTCGTACATCGCGCGCACCTTGTCCGGGTCGAAGACGATCTGGCTCATGGCGAAGTGGGCCCCCGCCTCGATCTTCGACTCGAGCCGGCGGAGCTGGGTGTCGAGGCGCTTCACGTTGGGGTTGAAGGCGACGCCCACCGTCAGGCCCGCGGGCCGACCGATGGGCGAGCCGGTCTTCAGCTCCCCCCGGTTCATCGCGTCCACGAGGGAGACGAGGCCGACGGAGTTGACGTCGAACACGCTCTTGGCGCCCATGGAGTCGCCGGTGCCCGCGGGGTCCCCGGTGATGGCCAGCACGTGGCGGATCCCCAGGGCCGCCGCGCCCATGATGTCGGACTGCAGGCCGATGAGGTTGCGGTCCCGGCAGGTGAAGTGGACGAGGGGCTCGATCCCCGCGTCGCGCTTCATGATCCAGGCCATCGCCACGTTGCCCATGCGCACCGTCGCCAGCGGGTTCTCCGCCATCGAGACGAGGTGCACCCCCTCGGCGGCCAGCCGCCTCCCGTGGGCCACGACCTTCTCCGTGGAGAGGGTCTTCGGCGTGTCCAGCTCGACCACGATGAGCGGCTCGCCCCTCTTCATGGCGTCGAGGAAGCCCGGCGGCCGGTCGGGGACGCGCTGGGCCGTGCGGGCGACCGCGGCCGGCGGGTCGGGCAGGCGCGGGGGGCGCTTCGCGGGGGTGCGGCCCTTCAGCGCCCCGGCGATGGCGGCGATGTCGGCGGGGGTCGTCCCGCAGCAGCCCCCGATGAGTCCCGCCCCGAGGTCGGCCATCTTCGCGGCCATGGCGGCCATGTAGCTGGAGGTCGAACGGTAGACGTAGCGCCCGTCCACGAAGTCCGGCAGGCCGGCGTTGGGCATCGCGAGCACGGGGAGGTCGGTGCGGCGGACGAGCTCCTGCACCACCTTGAGGGCGTCGGCGAAGCCGCGCCCGCAGTTCACGCCCACGGCCTGGGCGCCGGAGGCCTCGATGGCCCGGACCGCGCGCAGGAGGGGGACGCCGCCGGTCGTGCCCGTCACGTCGAAGAAGGCCAGCGACGCGACGACGGGCCGGTCCGAGACCCCGCGCACCGCGCGCACCGCCGCCAGCAGCTCCTCGAGGTCGAGGAAGGTCTCGAGGAGGAAGAGGTCCACGCCCCCCGCCGCCAGCGCGGCGACCTGCTCGCGGAAGATCGCCTCCTTCTCCGCGATCGGGGGGTCCTGCTCCCCGTCGGCGGGCCGGCCGAGGGGGCCCACGGAGCCGGCCACCCAGGCCCGCCCCGCCGCCGCCTCGCGGGCGATGCGGGCCCCCGCCTCGTTGACCGCGGCGACCCTCCCCTCGAGCCCGTGGGGCTTGAGGCGGGAGCGGTTGGCGCCGAAGGTGTTGGTCTCCACGACCTGGGCGCCCGCGGCGACGTACTCCGCGTGGATCGCGCGGACGAGGCCGGGGTCGGCGAGGTTCAGCCCGTCGTAGCACGCGTCGAGGGGGACCCCGCGGGCGTAGATCATGCTGCCCATCCCGCCGTCGAGGACGAGGACGGAATCGCGCAGCCGATCGGCGAAGGGGGGGAGGGCGGCGGGGGGCATGGGGCCGGATTGTACGACGGCGGAGGTCAGCGGTCCTTGTCCCTGCGGAGGCGGTCGAGGGTCTCCTGCGCCCGGTCGAAGGGGGAGGTGCCGCGGGTCCGCCTGCGGCCGGGCGGGGGCGGCCGGGCCGCGCGCGGGGCGTCATCCGCCGCGGCGGGGGGGTCGGCGGGGGGCGGCAGCGGCGGCGACGGCGTGGCGGGGCGGATCTCCACCGGCGCGGGGGCCTGGGGGACGAGCATCGGGGGCGGCGCGGGGAAGGAGGGCGGCTGCATCCCCCCGGGCGGGAGGAGCGGGGGCGGCGGGGCGCCGATGGAGGGCGCCGATCCGAAGGAGACCGGACCGCGCTGCCCCATGGCGGGGGCCGCCTCGAAGCCGGCGACCGGGACGGGGGTCCCGCCGAACACCGGGCCCGGGGGCGCCTCGAGGGAGGCGGGGCCGGGACGGTACCCGGAATCGGACCCGCCGCCGAGGGCGGGCGCGGAGCGGGCGGCGTCGTAGCCGCGGACGACCACCTCGAGCCGGCGCGTCTCGAGGTTGTAGAGGAGACCGTGGACCGGCATCGCGGGGGGGATCCTCCGGTCGGCGCGGAGCACCGCGACGGAGGCCTCCACGGACTGCCGCTCGCTCACGAAGGTCCCCAGCCACGCCGGCGGGTCCTGCCCGTCGAAGGCGTCGGGCCGGACCCCGAGGCGCGCGAGCCCGTTGCGAATCTCCATGGCCGAGGTCTTCCCCATGCGGCAGTCGGTGTGGCCGACGAGGAGGATCTCCGTGGCCATGTTGAAGATGGCCGCCGAGAGCACGCTCCGCGCGCCCGAGGTGTCCCCCTGGCGCACGATCCCGCCGGCGAACCTCGCCTGGGGCGTCGGGGTCCCGCCGAGCCCGATGGCGGGCAGGAGGACCCCCGACAGGCGCGGGTCCATGCAGGTGATCACGAAGGGGTACGCGCCGGGGGGGAGGTCCGCGGTGGCCTCCTCCCCCCGGGCCCGGGCCTCGTTGGCCCGGAGCACCGCGTCCAGCAGCGTCGCCCCGGCCATCGGCTACGTCTTCTTCCCGGCGTCGCCGCCCTTGCCGGACATCTTGTCCGTCAGCTTCTCGAGGATCGTCTTGACGTCGATGCCCGACACCGCCTCGAGGGCGGGCGGGAGCTGGGCCATGATGTTGGTGATGTCCTTGGTGACCTTGCTCGCCCCGGCGCTCTCGCCGCCGGTGCTGACGATGACGATCTTCTCGGTCTTGGACAGGGGCTCCGCGATCTTCCCCGCCAGCTCCGGCATCATCTCGATGAACATCTGGGTGATGGCGGCCTCGCCGTACATGCGCCACGATTCGGCCTTGCGGGCCATGGCCTCGGCCTCGGCGAGACCCTGGGCCTTGATGACCTCGGCCTGGGCGAGACCCTGGGCCTTGCTCGCCTCGGCGGCCGCGATGCCCTTGGCCTTGACGACGTCGGCCTCGGCGAAGCCCTTGGCCTTGGTGGCCGACGCGAAGCCGGCCGCCTCGGTCTCGAGCTTGAACTTCTCGGCCTCGGCCAGGGTCTGCACGCGGGAGCGCTCGGCCTCGGCGGGCTTCTGGATGGTCGCCTCGAGTTCCTTCTGGCGCCGGAGGATTTCCTGCTCCTGCACCTGGATGCGGGACTGCTTCTCGACGAACTCGACCTGCACCTCCTCCTTCTTCACCGACTGCCCGGTCTTGAACCGCTGGAGGTCGTAGGCCAGGTCCGCCTCGGCCTTCTTGAGGTTGACGGAGGCCTGGTACTCGGCCAGCCGCATCTGGTAGTCGCGGTTGGAGGAGGCCACCACGGTGTCGGCCTCGAACTTCGCCGTCGCGCCGGCCTGGTTGGCCTGGGCGGACTTGATGGTGGAGTCGCGGTCCGCCTCGGCCTGGGCGATGATGGCGTCGCGCTTGACCTGCGCCGTGCGCGGCTTGCCCAACGCGTCGAGGTAGCCCTGGTTGTCGCGGATGTCGCGGATGGTGAAGGAGACGATCTGCAGGCCCATGTTGGCCATGTCGCCCGACGCCACCTCCTGCACCTTGACGGCGAAGGCGTCGCGGTTCTGGTAGATCTCCTCGACGGTCAGGGTGCCGAGGATGGCGCGCAGGTGGCCCTCGAGGGTCTGCAGGGCGACGCGCTGGATCTCGACGGAGTCCTTGGACAGGAACTGCTCGGCGGCGGTGCGCACGCTGACGTCGTCGCCGCGGACCTTCACCTGCGCGACGCCGTCCACGAGGACCGGGACGCCCTTGATGGTGTAGACCTCGGGCGTCTTGACGTCGATGGTCATCAGCTCGAGGGAGAGGAAGTCCACCTTCTCGAGCACGGGCCAGACGAAGACGCCGCCGCCGCGCACGATGCGGTAGCCGACGACCTCGCCGGTCTCGATCTTCCGCTTGATGCCGGAGATGACGAGCACCTGGTTGGGGCCGACCTTCGTGTAGCGGCTGGCGAAGACGATGACGAAGATGAAGGCCATGAAGAGGAGGGCGGCGGCTCCTCCGAGGATCAGCGGGTCGGGCGCGGCGAGCACGGGGTTCATGGACTCTCCTTGCGGGTTGTCAGGACGCTGCCGGTGCGCCGCGTCCCTTGGTCCTGGCGAGCCAGGATTCGCGCGTCTCCTCGACGATGAACTCGTTGGTGGACACCGACTTGATGACGACTCTCGCCCCCTGGGGAACGGAGGCGGCGTCGGCGCAGCGGGCCGGCCTCACGGCCCTCTGGCCCGCCTTGACGTAGGCGACCTCGCCGAGGCCTCCCGAGGGGATGGCGATGCTCACGTCCCCCTGGAGGCCGACCAGGTCGCTCTGGCTGACCATGCTCGTGCCCTGGGTGACGCGGAACACCCAGGCGATGAAGAGGAAGATCGCCCCGGCGAAGAGCACCCCCGCGACGGAGGCCGCGAGGATCGAGGGCCAGAACCCCCACTCCCAGGAGTGGACGCAGATGTATCCCATGGCGCCCCCCGCGGCGAGGAAGGCGGAGATCGTGGTCGGGGACAGGGGGGAGAACGTGGCGAGGTTGTGCTGGGCCCAGCCGACCTCCGGCTGGCCCTCGCCGGCCGTGGGGCCGACGTCGCCCCCCATGTGGCCGACGTGGGCGCCGTGGGCGTCCATGGCGGAGCCCTCGCCGAAGGCGTGGCCGAAGGCGCCGGACATCAGCGCGCTGATGACGGTGAAGAGGAATCCCAGCAGGAACATGCCGAGGAAGACGTTCTCGAGGACTTCCATGGCCCGCCTCCGCGCCCCGACGCCGGGAGCCCGTGCGCCCGGACTCCGAGGTTTAACCGATGGGCCCCCCGGGAGTTCGGCCTTTCCGGAAGGGGGTCACCGGGGTCCCCGCCGCGTAGGATGCGCCGATGACGAGGCACAGGGGACGGCGGAACCAGCAGCGAAAGGGCAAGAAGGGGGACCGCCCCCACCACCCCCACCGCCCCGTCCACGACGGCCCCGCGCCGGACCTCGCCCCGCCCCCGGTCGAGGTCCCGCCCCCGCCCGTCGAGGAGGCGGCCCCGACCACCGAGATGTACCGGGGCCTGCGCCTCCACCCCTTCCAGCAGAAGGCCCTCGACGCCATCCGCCGCGGCTCCTCGGTGCTCGTGGCCGCGCCCACGGGCGCCGGGAAGACCATGGTGGCCGACTTCGCCATCGAGCAGGCCATGGCGGAGGGGCGGCGCATCTTCTACACGGCTCCGGTCAAGGCGCTGAGCAACCAGAAGTACCGCGACTTCCGCGGCGTCCTCGGGGACGACCGCGTCGGCATCATGACCGGCGACGTCACCATCAACGCGGGCGCGCCGCTGCTCATCATGACGACGGAGGTCTTCCGCAACACGATCTTCGAGGATCCGAGGAACCTCGACGACGGCCACGCCGTGATCTTCGACGAGATCCACTACCTCGACGACAAGGAGCGGGGCACGGTCTGGGAGGAGAGCATCATCTTCGCCCCGAAGCACATCCGCATCGTCGGCCTCTCGGCCACGATCCCCAACATCGACGAGCTGGCGGAGTGGATGCGAGAGGTGCGGGGCACGAGCGTCGAGGTCGTGATCCGCGAGGAGCGCCCCGTGCCGCTGCGCCACTTCGTCTTCCACTCGGAGCTCGGCGTCAAGACCGCGAAGGAACTCCGCCGCGCGAACCCCCGGAGCCGCGGGCGGGGCGGGTTCGGCGACCACCGGGCCAAGCGCGGGCGGGACCACAAGCGGCTCGTGGACTACCTCCAGAAGCACGACCTGCTGCCGTGCCTGTACTTCTCCTTCAACCGCCGCGAGTGCGGGGAGCGGGCCGACGAGAACGCCTTCCGCTCCCTGCTCACGCCGGTCGAGAAGGAGGAGCTGCTGCGGCGCTTCGACGACCTCGTGCGCCTCTACCAGCTCGAGCCCTCGGCGGCGACGGACCACCTGCGCGTGCTCGCCGGGCACGGGATCTTCTACCACCACGCGGGGCTGCTCCCGGTCCACAAGGAGATCGTCGAGCGCCTGTTCACGACGGGCCTCGTCAAGCTCCTCTTCACGACCGAGACCTTCGCGCTGGGCGTCAACATGCCGGCGCGGACCGTGGCCTTCGCGTCGCTCAAGAAGTTCGACGGGGTCCGCCTCGACTGGCTGCTGGCGCGCGAGTACGGGCAGATGGCCGGCCGCGCGGGGCGCCAGGGCATCGACCCCGTGGGCTACGTCTACTCCATCGTGGACGACCGGGACCTCGACGTCCACGCCATCGAGCACCTCTTCGAGGGGCGCATCGAGCGCGTGGAGAGCCGCTTCAACATCGACTACGCCACGATGCTCAACCTCTACGCGCTGGTCGGGGAGCGCATCGGCGAGGCCTACGAGAAGTCCTTCGCCCGCTTCCAGAAGGAGCGGCGCGAGGCCGGCGGCGGGGTCCGCCGCCCCGGGCCGCCGCGGGAGGCGGAGACGCTGAAGCGGCGGCTGGCGGTCATGAAGGGGCTCGGCTACGTCCGGGACGGCGGCCTCACGGCCAAGGGGCGGTTCGCCGCCGCCGTGGCGGGCTTCGAGGTCCACGCCGCCGAGTTCGTCCAGGACGGCCTGCTCCAGGAGTGCGACCCGGAGCGGCTGGCGCTGCTGTTCTGCGCGGTCGTCTTCGAGGAGCGGCGCGGCGACGCCTCGGAGCAGGTCGAGACCGGGATGCTCGACGGGATCCGCCGCCGCGCGGAGCGGGCGGTGGCGCGCTTCCGCAAGGAGGAGGCCGACCACGGCCTCGAGCAGCTCTCCAAGGAGCTCGACTGGAAGATGTCCGGCCCCGCGCTGCAGTGGTCCCGCGGCTGCACCTGGGAGGAGCTGATCGAGAGGACCACGGTGAGCGACGGGGACCTCGTGCGCACCTTCCGCCAGGCGATCCAGGTGATGCGCAACGTCCGCAACGCGCTCCACCACGTCGGCGCCAAGGACCTCGAGGAGCGCCTGAACCGCGCCATCGCCTCCATCAACCGCGACGTCGTGGACGCCAAGCGCCAGCTCGAACTGGGGTAGGGCCGGAGCAGGCCCTCCCGTAGGCCGCGAGCACCGCGCGGGCCTCCTCCCGCCCGTCCACCAGCCCCGCGACCCCGGCCCGTCCCGCCCGGCCGAGGCGCCGGCGGAACGCCGGGTCGCCCGCCAGCCGCGCCGCGGCCCGGAGGAAGGACCGCTCCGATCCCGGCGCGTAGAGCAGGCCCGTCCGCCCGTGCCGGACGATCTCCCTGTTGGAGGGGATGTCCGACGCGAGGACCGGCCGGCCCGCGGCCATCGCCTCGAGCACCGCGTTGGAGAGCCCCTCCGAGAGCGACGTGTTGAGCACGACGTCCGCCCCCGCGAGGAGGGAGCCCATGCGCCCGTGGGGGACCTCGCCGAGGGATCGGATCCAGGGCGACCCCCGCGCCGCGGCCGCCACGGCGGATCGCAGCGAGGGGTCGAGGGAGTGGCCGGCATGGACGAAGGCGACGGCCGGGAACCGCCGCCGCAGGCGCGCCAGCGGCGCCAGGGCGAAGAGCGGGTCCTTCACGCGGCGGAGTCCGCAGGGGAGGAGGAACACGAGGGCGTCCGGGGGGAGGCCCGCGGCGCGGCGGAGGTCGAATCGCGGGTCGGCCGGGGGGAGTTCGACGGCCCGCGGGACGATCACCGTCCGCCCGCGGATCGCGGGGACCTCCCGCTCCGCCGCTGCCGCCAGGGCCCGCCCGTGGCTCAGCACGAGGCAGGAGCGCTCGAGGGTCCGTCGCACCGCGCGCGCGTCGGCGGGGTCCGCCAGATCGAGGTGGATCTCCGTCCCCGTGAGGGTGACGACGAGGGGCGGGTCCTCGGGCCCCGCGACGTCCGCGTACGGCGCCCCGCCCTTGCGCGCGTGGAAGGCGTGGACGACGTCGGGCCGGAACTCCCGGAGGATCCGCCGCAGGCGCCGACCGAACCCCGGCTCCCCGGTGGCGAGGGCCCGGACGAGGGCCCCTTCGGCGCGCAGGCCCCGCGCCAGGCGGCGGGCGTCGGTGGCGTTGCCTCCGCTGCGGAGCGAGGGGGAGAGGAGGAGGACGCGCCGCCGCCCGGGCTTCACTGCCCGCCCGCGGGCAGGCCGGAGAGCGCCTCGTCGCAGGCGGACACGACCCCCGCCTCCCCCTTCGCGGCCCCCTTCAGGGCGAGGATCGCGTCCTTCGCGGCGGCGTGGCCGGTCTTCCCGAGCGCCGCGCAGATCTCCTTCGCCAGCCTCGCGCGGATTTCGGCGGGGAACATCCCGGCGCGGGCGAGCTCCTCGACGCGGGGGGGATTCTCGAAGACCGTCTTCACGACCTTCTCGCGGATCCGGGCGACGGCCTCCTTCGGATCGGCCAGCGCCGCCGCCGCGCCGCACGCCGCGCCGAGGGCGGCGCAGCGGGCCTCGAAGTCGGGGAAGTCCATGGCGGCGCCCTGGCGCTTCCCGTCGAAGGCCTTCGCCTGCACGTCGAGGGCCCGGAGAAGCGCCGGCCCCGCCTTCCGGTCGCCCATCGCCACGAGGGCCCCGAGGACGGAGTGGAAGACCGGGTCGTTCTCGTCGCCGAGCCCCTTCTCGAGGTGGGGCAGGCACTCCGGAAGGCCGATGTTCCCGAGGGCCTTCGCCGCCGCGGCCCGCACGTCGTCGGGGGACTTCGGGTTGAGCAGGCGCACGGCGAGGGTCTTCACGGACTCCGCGTCCCTGAACTCCGCGTAGGCCGCCGCGGCCTCCCCGGCCTTCCCGCCCCCGAGGTCGACGTCGGCGAGCAGCCTCTTGCGCTTCGCCTCGGCCGATTCCGCCTTCGCGTCCGGGTCCGGCGGCTCCGGGTCGCCGAGGTACTTCCTCTCCTCGGGCCCGGGCTTCTCGAGGAACGAGGAGCGGATCTCGTCGGAGCGCCGGAAGGACTTCCCGCGGCCGACGGCGAGCCTCTTCTTCTCGAAGTGCTCGGCCATCTCCTGCAGCACCTCCTGCGGACAGCCGTGGCCGACGCCGTTGAGCTCCGTGTAGGCGAAGTCGGCCCCGGAGTCGAGCAGGGACTTCGCCGCCGCCCGGTCGGAGTCCACCCCGACCACGGCGTCGTCGGCCCCGTGGAAGATGAAGCAGAAGGTCTGGGTGTCCCTGAGGCGCGGGAGCCCCGGGCCGCCGCCTCCCGCCATGGGGGCGATGGCCGCCCACCGTTCGGCCCACTTCGGCCCCCACTCCCAGGTGCCGAAGCCGCCCATCGAGTGGCCGGTGAGGTAGACGCGGTTCAGGTCCACGTTGTAGAGGAGCTGGACCTCGGCGAGGCAGGCCTCGAGGAACTCCCCGTTGACCGGCTGTCCCCACGGCGCCTGGATGGCGGTCGGGCAGACCACGAGCCAGCCCCGCGCCTCCGCGACGCCGGTGTAGAAGTTCATGGCCGACGGTCCGGAGCCGACGACCTTCTCCCCCTTCTTGCCGCCGGCGCCCCCGCCGTGGAGGCCGACCAGGAGCGGGGTCGGGCGCAGCGGGTCGTAGTTCGGCGGGACGAACATCGTGTACTTCGCCCCCTCCTCCCCCTTGACCTTGCCGGAGCGGAAGGTGAGGGCGACGTCGTCGGTGCGTCCGCCGGGCCGCTTCGTCGATCGGAAGGCCCTCTCGACGTAGTACGGGGGCAGGGCGAGGTCGTGCTCCTTCCGCATCCGCTCGAGGAGGACCCTGCGGGTCGAGGCGTTGTCCGACCCCAGGTACTGCTTCAGGAGTTCGCCGAGGGGCGGGTTCGCCCTCCCGTTCCGCCGGAGGATCTCCTTCACCGCCGCCGGGCCGAGGGCCTTCCGCGCCTCCTCGTCCTCCGGCTCCGCCTCCAGGACGCGCTCCCACTCCCGGGCCGCGAGGTCCTTCAGCTTCTCCCCCTCGCACCACTTCGCCAGCGCCGCGTGGTCCGCGGCGCCCCCCTCGCGGATCCCGAAGGCGCGCCGGCAGTACTCCTCCTCCGGCGTCTCCGAGGACCTCGCCTTCGCGACGTTCACCTTCGACTTCGGGTGGCGCTCCACGCCCCAGGTCATGGCGCGGTTGGTCGAGTTGTACGGGTTCACGACGACCTCGTTCCCGTCCTCCCACCACGTGCACCGCACCGGGCGGCCGCCCACGGGGAGGATGTCGGCCCGGACCGCGCCCGGCAGGGCGAGGGCGAGGAGAAGGAGCAGGGCCGGGGCCGGGAGGCGGATCCGCATGGGAACCTCATTCTACGGTCCGATCCTCCATAGAATGGGGGGCATGAGACCCCTCGCCATGGCCGTGGTCCTCCTGGCCGCCGCCGGGGCCGCCCCCGCCGCCGACCCCTTCGAGTTCGTCCGCGTGCTGGAGCCCGTCCCGAAGGAGGCGGGCACCTGGACGGGCAAGCTCCCTCCGGGCATCGGCGCCGAGGAGCTGGCCGGGGTCGCCGTCGCCGCCGACTGGTGGGACGGCCCCGGGGACCCGCGGGTCGGGGACGCGAAGCGGTCCGCCATGCCGGGCATCGTGTACGAGGTGAAGCGCGGCGCGGGCCCCTGGACCCCGATCCCCGCCGCGAACCGGGACCTCCGGCTGACGGCCCGGGCGTCCGCCCCGGCAGACGCGGCGGCCCTCCTCGGCGGCTCCCCCGCCGGCGAGTGGTCGGTGCGCCAGGCGGCCGGCGGGGCCTATCCGCGATCCCTGCGCCTGGAGTTCACCTGCCGCGGCGATCCCCTCCTCGTGAGGGACCTGCGCGTGAAGTCCCTGATGCTCCCGGGCTTCGACCCGAAGCCGGTCATCGGCCGCGAGTACATCCCCGACCGCATCGAGAACCCGACCCTCAAGCCGGGGACCGAGGTCCACGCGGTCGTGGTCGTGGAGAACTGCGGCGCGCGGGCGACGAAGGAGGTGGACCTCGATCTGCTGGCGGCGCCCCGCGGGAAGAGGCAGGGGAAGCGCATCGGCTTCGCCCAGGTCCCCGCCCTCGAGCCCGGCGCGACGGTCGAACTGAAGATCGACGGGAAGATCCCCCCCGACGTCGCCGCCGAGAACGGGGTGTACGAGGTCCTCGCCGTCGTCAACCCGCGCATGGCCGAGCGCGAGGTCGAGCTGTGGAACAACGCCCTCGGCCGCGCCTTCCGCCTCGAGATCCCCCCGAAGAAGGACCCGCTGTCGGGGGACCTCAGGGACCGGTAGCCCGGGGACTGCCCCCGGTTCTCGCCGGGGACTGCTCGGTTCTCGCCGGGGACGGTCCCCGGTTCTTCCTGCCTGGGGGCTGTCCCCGGTTCGGAGGCGGGAACCGGGGACAGTCCCCGCGGCCTCGCTTCGCTCGTCCGCAGGGACAGTCCCTGGCGCCTACCGGATCGCGACGTTCACCGTCGCGGTCTCCCCCTCGACGAGGACCGCCTTCCCCTCGCCCGATCGGCCGTCGGGGAGCGCGGCGCGGACCCTCCACGTGCCGGCGGGCAGGTCCCTGCGGGTCCAGGTCCCGTCGGCCCCGGTGGCCGCGCCCCCCAGGAGGTCGGCGAAGGCCTCCATCGAGAACCGCCGTCCGTAGGGGTTGCCCGCGGCGTCGAGGACCTCGACCCCGGCGCCGGCCACGGGGGAGCCGTTGGCCCCGGTCACGACGACCTTCACGGCGGCCCCCTTCGCCAGGCGGATCACGACCTCGCCGCCGGGCACCTCGGCCTGCACCTCGCCGGGGGAGAAGCCGGCCGCGGCGGCCTCGAACTGGATTGTCCCCGGCGGAGCGCGGACGACGGCGCGGCCGTCCTCCCCGGTCTTGACCGCGTCGAACTGGCTGATGTTGGTGATCTCGCGCCCCGAGGAGTCGGCGAGGAAGATGTTCGCCCCCGCCACGGGGGAGCCGTCGGGGCCGACCACGCGGACCGTCACCTCCGTGCCGCGGCGGAGGACGACGCGCACATCGCCGGACGCTCCCTCCGCGGCGTTCACGTTCTCCACCACCTCGGTGCCGAATCCGGAGGCCTGCACGCGCAGGGTCCAGGCGCCGGCCTTCATCCCGGTGAGGGAGAAGCGCCCCTCGTCGTCTGTGAAGGACTGGCCGCCGATCCCCTCCATGGCCGAGCCGATGTCCGTGAGCTTCCCGCCGCCCGCCGCCAGGGCCAGCACGGTCGCCCCGGTGACGGGCCTCCCCTCCTCGTCCACGACCTGCCCCCGGATGCCCGTGTCGGGCAGGACGATGTCGTGGCGGACCTCGACAGCCCCCTTCGGCACCTCGAGGGGCTCTCCGCCGCTGGGGGCGCCGCCCATCCCGGTCTGCACCGAGGCGGTGTAGCGCCCGGGGCCGACGCCGGAGATCTCGTAGGTCCCGTCCTCCTTCGTGGAGCCCATGGCGAAGCCGCCGCCCCCGCCGCCGGTGAGCATCCCCATGGGCCCGCCGGAACGCGCCGCCGGCATGAGCAGGACCATCAGCCCGCCGACCGGCCGGCGGCTCCGCGTCACCTTGCCGACGACCTTCGTCCCCTCGCCGAGACGGTGGTCCTTGCGGGTGGTCTTCCCCTCCTCGAGGGTCACGTTGTCCGACTTCATGTTGAGGTTGGGGGCGCCGCCCTGGGCCCCCTCCATCACGTAGAAGAGGTAGCTGCCCGCGCCGACGCCGCCGATGCGGTAGCGCCCCTCGGCGTCGGTCGTCGCGAAGCGCATGAACACGGGAAGGCGCTGCAGCATGACCATGGCCCCCTGCTTCGGGGCCCCCCGGGCATCGGTGACGACCCCCTCGACGGCGGACTCCTCGGCCAGCTCCACGCGGACGTCCCCCTCGGAGGGGACCTGGATCCCGCGGACCGAGGCGGGCGCGAGCCCCTTGACCGAGACCATGAGCTTGATCTTCCCGGGCTCCAGGCCCTTCAGCGCGAACCGCCCGTCGGCCCCCGTGAACGCCTGTCCCTTGGCGAAACCGGACATGACCTGACGGGCCTGCTCGGCGCCGCCGACCTCGTCCTCGATCCCGCCGAGGTCGAAGTCCCCCATGTCGAACTCGCCGAACATCCCGTCGGCGGGGAGCTTGACGCGGGCCCCCTCGACGGGGTTCCCGTCGGAGCGGCGGAGGACGATCCCCGAGACCGTCAGGCCGGCGGAGAGCTGGACCGCCACCTCGGCGTCCTTCCCCGGGACGACGGCCACGCCGGCGGCGCGCCCGGGGGCGTGGTCGGCGGCGCGCGCCTCGACCTCGTAGGTCCCCGGCTCCAGGCCCTCGATCCGGAAGCGCCCCCCCGCGTCCTCGAACTCCCTCCCGCCCTGGGCGGCGGCGAAGCGCTGCCAGTCCATGGGGTTGGCGGCCTTGTCCCCCTGGCGGTGGGCGAGGATGCGGAAGGAGGTCGCCGGCGCCCCCGAGGGATCGGTGACCACGCCGGCGATGGCGCCGCCGGGCTGGAGGGTGACGACCATCGGCTCCCGGCCCGCCTCGATCCCGTTGAGGCTCGTGGTCACGAAGCCCGCCTTCTCGGCGCGGAGCATGAGGCCCTTGCCGTCGAGGCCGCCGATCCGGAAGGAGCCGTCCTCCCCGGTGGTTCTCGTCTCGGAGAGGAAGTTCGCGGCGCCGAGCCTCTGGACGGTGACCGTCGCGCCGGCCACCGCCGCGCCCGCGGGGTCCGCGACCTTCCCCGCGACGGCCTGCCCGGCGTCGAGGGTGAGGGTCACCGGCGTGTCGGGCCCGGGCCCCGCGGGGACCACGGCCTCTGCCCGCCGGTAGTCGTCCTTGTCGGCCCGCACGCGCAGGGGGCCGGGGGCCACGGGCCGCACCCGCACGACGCCGCGCTCGTCGGTGATGCGGGCCCCCTCGTCCCGGCGCACGGCCATCCGCATCATCCCGAGGTTCCGCTGGCCCTCGTCCTCGTTGGCCGGCGTCACGCGGACCGCCGCCCCGGCGACGGGGGCCCCCTTCTCGTCCAGCACCGTGGCGAGGACGGCGGCCGCGGGGGCGAGGCGGAGGTCCACGCCCTCGAGGACGAGGCTCCGCTCGAGGGGGCCGGCCTCGACGGCCTCGGAGAGCATCTCCGCGGTGGAGGCCGTGACCCGGATCTTCCGGCCCACGGGGAGCCCCTCGATCCGGTAGGTCCCGTCGGCTCCGGAGAGGATGCCCTCGGTCTCGAAGGGGACGGGGACGGTGCCGACGACGGGGGCGTCCACGAGCGTGGCGGCCTCGACGGCCGCGCCGGCGTGGGGCCGGCCGTCGGGGCCGAACACCGTGCCGGTGGCCGCGGTCCCGGGGCGCAGGAGGATCTCGATCCCCTCCCGCCCGGCGGCGGGGACCTTGATCGTCTCCCTCTTCCGCGCGAAGCCCTTCGCCTTGACGACGAGCTCCGCCGTGCCCGAGGGCACGGGCTCGACGCGGAAGGCGCCGTCGGGCCCCGAGACGGCCGTCGAGGAGTCCGCCCAGGAGACCGCCGCCCCGGCGACGGGGGCGCGGGTCTCGCGGTCGAGGACCTTCCCCGCCGCCCACGCGCCGGGCACGAGGCGCAGGGTGACGTCGTCGGCCTGGTCGGCGGGCACCTTGACCGAGGCGCCGGCGAACCCGGGGGCGGCCGCGCGGAGGCGGAGGTCGCCGGGGGGGAGTCCCTCGATCGTGAACCGGCCGTCGGCGCCCGCCGTGGCGGTGGCGTCCGCGGGCCCCGCGACGACCGCCCCCTCGAAGGGGACCTCTCCCTCGGCGCCCTTCAGGACGCGTCCGCGGAGGGCGCGGGAGGGCCCGGCCTCGACCGGGATCTCGACCGCGACGACCGCGGGCGCGGCGACGGGAACGGGCCGGACGGCGACGACCGTGGCCCGCCTCCCGGCGAGGAGGAAGACCCCCGCGCCGCCGACGACGAGGAGCGCGAGCAGGCCCACCAGGATCCCCCCGCCCCGGCCGCCGGCGAAGAGCAGGGCGAGGCCGAGCAGGACGACGACGCCGATCACGACGACGAGGGAGATGGCCATCGCTTCCTCCGGTGGGCGCGCCCGAAACCCCGAGTCTACAACCGCCGGGCGGGCCGCGCGTTCAAGCCGCTCCCCCGGGGGGGCCCCGTTTTGTTTCCCTCCTCCCCCCGGCGGGCCGTACCTTTCCCCTGTCTCCGCGGACGACCGAGCGGGTGTAGCTCAGTGGTAGAGCGCCACCTTGCCAAGGTGGAAGTCGACGGTTCGAGCCC
>CAZWGT010000004.1:6910-29905 GCA_964633345.1 uncultured Planctomycetota bacterium | reverse complement strand
GGGAGCGCGACGCCGGCCTCCTCTCGCGCGGGGACCCGTGGCCGCGGATCGCCGCCCGGGCCGAGGGGGGGGCGAAGGTGGCGGCGGCGCTCGCGGACCGCCTCTGGACCTACAAGTGGGAGAAGGCGGTGTCCCGGGCGTGGACCACCGGGGACGAGGGGCGCTACCGGGCCTCCTCGGTGATCTCCTCGTGGATCGGCGACGCCCGCGTGCGGGCGCGGCCGGGGGAGTCCGGCCTCGTCTCCCCGGCCCAGGTGGAGGCCTTCCGGGCGAGGCTCCGCCCCGGCGACATCCTCGTCGAGCGGCGGAACTGGTTCCTCTCGAACGCCTTCCTGCCGGGCTTCTGGAAGCACGCGGCCATCTACCTCGGCGGCGCCGAGGGGGTTCGATCCCTCGGCGTCGGCGGGGAGCCGGAGCTGGCGGAGGCCATGGGGATCCTCGCGGAGCCCGACCACCGGGGCCACCGCCGCGAGGTCGTCGAGGCCATCAGCGAAGGGGTGCTCCTCACCTCCCTCGAGGAGTCCATCGGCGGGGCCGACGCCGTCTGCGCCTTCCGCGCGAACGCCCCCCCGGAGCGGGTCGCCGAGGCGGTGCGCCGCGCCCTCCTCCAGCAGGGCAAGCCCTACGACTTCGATTTCGACTTCTTCTCGACGGACCGGCTCGTCTGCACGGAGGTCGTGTACCAGGCCTACGAGGGGACCGTCCGCTTCCCCCTGGAGGAGATCATGGGGCGGCGGACCCTGCCGGCGCTGGCCATCGTGCGCCTGTGGGACGAGGGGCGGGCGCTCCCGGAGCCGCCGCTGCGGTTCGTGGCGTTCCTCGACGGGGACGAGGAGGCGGGCCTGGCAAGGGAGGCCGGGGAGGAGGAGCTGCGGGAGTCCATCGGGCGGCCCTCCCTGACGCCGCTCCAGCGGGGGGGATCGGGCCGCCCCCTGCTCCTCTCCCCGTGGCTCGCGGCCCTCGGGGCCATGACCCTGGCGGGACTGGCCGTCTTCCGGCGCCGTCCCGCCCCCGGTCCGTTGTAGGATTCCCCGCCGGGGTGGACCGGGCGGCAGGGCCCGGAGGACAGCGAGGAGCGTCATGGCCTACGGAAGCAACAGCGCCGCGGCGCTGCGCGCGATCTCGGGCAGGGTCTCCCCGTCCGTGGTCTCCTTCGTGGCCTACGACGAGAAGTACAACACCCTCGCGGAGGGGGCCGGCTTCTTCGTCGCGGAGGGCCGCGTCGCCGCCAGCCGCCACATCCTCAACGGCGCCCACGCCGCACGCATCCTGCTCGCCGACGGGAAGGTCCACGACGTCCTCGGCGTGCTGGCCGAGGACCCCGTGGCCGACGTCGTCCTCGTGGCCGTGGATCTCCCCGACCGCACCGTCGCGCCGGTGCCCCTCGCCAGGGCCCTCCCCGCGCCGGGGGAGCGCGTCGCCGTGCTCGGCGGGAAGCTGTCCGTGGAGCGCTCCGGGCTCGAGGGCGTCGTGACCCTCATCCGGGAGGTGCCCTTCCTCGGCTCCGTGTTCCTCGTCACCTGCCCCGCGGAGAAGGGGGGCTCCGGCGCCCCGGTGGTGGGCATGGACGGGGAGGTCCTCGGGATCTCCCTCGCGCGCCCCGTGGACGGGGGCCTCCTGCAGTGCGTCATCCCCGCCGCGCGCATCGACGCCATGGCCGCCTCGGCCTTCGTGAAGATCGCCGACCGCCCCCGCACCGAGGTGGAGGAGGACCCGGCGCGCCTCCTGGGGGGCCTGCGCTGCCTGATGCAGGAGGACCACGAGGGGGCCTACGCCCGCTTCCGGGCGCTGGCCGAGGACGACCCCGGGGACGGGGCGGCCTGGAAGGCGGCGGCGGACTGCCTCGTCGCCCTCGGCCGGGGGCGCGAGGCGGTGGAGGCGGCGCGCGCCGCGGTGAACCTCGACCCCGACGACGCCGCCTGCGCGGAGACCCTGGGTGCGGCGTTCCTCGAGGCGGGGATGTCCGCGGAGGCCGCCGACGCCTGCCGGACGGTGGTGCGCCTCAGGGACAAGGACCCCCGGGCCTGGAACCGCCTCGGCGTCGCCTGCCACGCGGCGAAGCGGCACGAGGAGGCGGCCAAGGCGCTGCGGGAGTCGATCCGCCTCAAGCCCGACGACGCGCGGATCCACAAGAACCTCGGCGTCGTCCTGCTGGCCCTCGGGCGGCTGCCCGACGCCGCGGACTCCCTGCGCGAGGCGGTGCGGCTGTCCCCCGACTTCGAGCGGGCGTGGAAGGACCTCGGCCTCGTCTGCTACCGCCTCGGGAAGATGGAGGAGGCGGTGGAGGCGAACCTCGAGGCCATCCGGGCGCGGCCGGGCTACTCGCGGGCGCACAACAACCTGGGCGCGGTGTACCAGGCGATGGGGCGGACGGAGGAGGCGCTGGCCTCCTACAAGGAGGCGCTGCGCCTGAAGCCCCGCTACGGGCAGGCCTGGGCCAACGTGGCCTACGCCTACATCAAGCTCGGCAGGCCCGACGAGGCGACCCGCGCCTACGAGGAATCGGTGGCGAGGGACCCGGGCAACGCCGACGCGCGCACCTCCCTCGCCCTGCTCTACCGGCGCGCTGGCCGCGACGAGGACGCCCGGAAGGAGTTCCTCGAGGCGCTCCGCGCCGATCCCGGCTGCGCCCGCGCCCACTACCACCTCGGGCAGTTCTACCTCGCCAAGGGGAACCGGGGGGCGGCGCTGGAGGAGTACAAGGTCCTCAAGGACATCGACGAGGACCTCTCCCACCGGCTCTTCGACCGGGTCTACAGGTAGTGGACCGGCTCCGGACCCTCTCGCTTCTCGCGGCGGGCGGGGCCCTCGGGGCGGTCGCCCGCTACCTCGTCGGCGGGCTGTTCGCGCGCGAGGGCTCGCGGTTCCCCTGGGGCACCCTCGTCGTCAACCTCACCGGGTGCCTGGCGCTGGGGTTCGTGCTCACCGTGCTGGACGAGCGCCTGCCGGAGAGCCGCGCGTGGCGGGCGCTCGTGGCGGTGGGCTTCCTCGGCGCCTACACGACCTTCTCCACGTTCGGCTGGGAGGTCCACGACCTCGTCCGCTCCGACGCGTGGGGGCGGGCGGCGGCCTACGCGGCGGGCAGCGTCGTGCTCGGGCTCGGGGCGGTGCGCCTGGGCGTCCTCGCGGCGCGGTCGTTCGCCTAGTCCCCCGGGTCCGCCTTCGGGGCCTTCGCGATCCTCTCCAGCGCCCCCTTCGCCGCGTTCCTCACGCCCTCGAAGGGCTCCGACGACGCCATCGTCCTGAGGACCGGCTCCGCCTCGCGCACGACGAAGTCCCCCGCGGTCTCCGCCGCCCTCTGGCGCATGCGGTGGAACGGGTCGGAGAGGAGGGTCACGACGGCCGCGCGGGTCTCCGGGGCGTCGGGGGCGAAGGCGAGCACGAGGCGCAGCGCCGCCTCGCGCATCGGGAAGTTGTCCCCGCGGGGCCAGTCGTAGCGCAGCAGCGGGCGGGCGAGATCCGCGGCGCGGGGATCGCCGAGGGCGGTGAGGCCGTCGAGGGCCCCCTGGCGGATCGTCTCGCGGTGGGAATCGACCTTCAGGAGGCCGGCCAGGAGATCGAAGGCCCCCTCGGCGTGGACCTTGCCGAGGGATCGCGCGGCCTGGGAGCGGACGTAGGGGTTGGCATCCTCGCGTGCCGTCTTCGAGAGGGCCTCCGCGACCTCGCCCCGCTCCCGGCCGCCGAGGGCCTCGGCCACCGTCTCCCGCACCCGGGAGTCCGGGTCGTCGGCCGCCGCCAGCAGCGCCTCCAGGCTCTCCCTCTCGCCGATCCGGCCGAGGGCCTCCGCGCACGTCCTCCTCACCGCCCAGCAGGGGTCCTTGGACAGGGCGTCGGCGAGGAGGGGGGCGGCGAAGTCGGGCCACTCCCCGAGCGCCTCGGCGGCGTCCATGCGCCCCGTCACGTCGGGGTCCAGGCGCAGCGACTCCGCCCACGCGTCCCGGTCCCGGTGCACGCGGATCCGGGCGAAGGTCCCGCCGCCCGCGCCGACGCGGAGCATGTTCGTCGAGGGGAGGTCGAAGACCTGCCGGCGCCGCCGCACGTCGAGCCTCATCTCGAAGGGGCCGCCCTGGTGGAGGACCCGGACCGGGACCGTCAGCCGGAACTCCGCCGGCTGGCCCCCGCCCTCGACCTGCGCCTGCTCGACGACGAGGCGGCCCGGCTCCTCGACCTTCACGTCCAGCACCGGGTACCCCGCCCCGTACACCCACTGGGAGAAGAACCACCGCAGGTCGCGGCCCGCGGCCTTCTCCATCGCCCGGCGGAACTCCTCGCTCGTGACCGCGCGGTCGGCGTTCTCCTTCACCCACGTCCGGATCCCGGCCCGGAACGCCTCGTCGCCCAGTTCGATCCGGAGCTGGTGGAGGATGGCCGCGCCGCGGTTGTACTGCTTGCCGCCGAACAGCTCGAGCGGCAGGTCCCCGCGGGGCGAGGGCTTGAGGCCCAGCGTCTCCGGCTCCTTCGTCCCGTCCATGTAGCGGCGGTTCTGCTCCCGCCGTTCCAGGGAGAACCGCTCCTGCCCGTCCCGGTGCTCGAAGTAGAGATCCGTGAAGTAGGTCGCGAACCCCTCGTTCAGCCAGATGTGGTCGAAGGTGCGGCAGGTCAGGAGGTCGCCGAACCACTGGTGGGCGAGTTCGTGGGCGACGAGCCCGTCGCCCGAGTAGTTGGGCAGCGCATCCTTCGGGTGGAGGAGGCGCATGTTCATCGTCGTCGCCGAGGCGTTCTCCATGCCCCCGTAGACGAAGTCCCACACCGTGGTCTGGGCGTAGCGCGGGTAGGGATAGGGCTGCCCCGTGTAGGAGACGAAGAACTCCATCATCGAGGCGGTGTTCGCGCACCCGTTCCGCAGCTCCTCCATGCGGCCCTTCTGGGAGTGGAACTCGAGGAGCACCCCGCCGGCTTTCTCCGTCGCCGAGTCGAACCGCCCGGCGATCAGCGACACGAGGTAGGAGGGGATGGTCCGGTCGAGCTTCCAATGGTCCCGGCGGAGGTTGCCGGGGACCGCCGTGCTGCCGAGCAGCGTCCCATTGGAGACGGTCGTGAGATCCGAGGGAACCGTGGCGAAGACCTCCACCGTCGAGCGGTCGTCGGGCTCGTCGTAGCAGGGGAACCAGCGGCGGTTGTCGGTCCCCTCGCCCTGGCTGTACATCTCCAGCGGCGTCGAGGGGCTCTCCGCGGTGGGCGCGTGGAAGAACATCCCCTGCGTCGGCCGGGACCGGTAGGCCACGGTCACCGATCCCGCCGCCCCGCGGGCGAGGGGGGAGGCCAGCGTGACGGAGAGGACGCCGCCGGCCAGCGAGTGCTCCAGGGCAGCCCCGCCGTCGTCCCTCACGGAGGTCACCGCCGTCTCCTCGCAGTGGAGACGCAGGACCTTCAGCGGGTCCGCGAGCGAGGTGAAGGAGACCGTCGTCTCCCCGTCGATCACCCCCTCGGCGATGCGGGGCGCCACCCGGACCACGAGGTGGGTCTGGTCGTAGTCGCGGGTGGAGGCGTCGAGGGGGACGGGGTCGGCGGCCAGCAGCAGGAGGGCGAGGGCGATCGTGGTCATGGGGGCCGGAGGATAGCGTGTGACCGGGGCGGGCGCAATTGATTGACAGACATCGATGCTCGGCGGACCATGGCGGCATGAAGGACAGGACCCACGCCGTGCTGAAGGCGCTGGCCGACCGCACCCGCCTCGACATCTACCGCCGCATCGCGGCGGGGAAGGGCCCGGTGTGCGTCTGCAAGCTCGTGGACCGCTTCCCCGTGAGCCAGCCCACCGTCTCCCACCACCTCCGGGTCCTCCGCGAGGCGGGGCTCGTCACCGTCGAGCGGCGGGGGACGTGGTCCTACTTCGAGGCCGCGCCGGGGGGCCTGGACGTGCTGAAGGCCCTCATGAAGAGGGGCGGAAAGCGATGACGGAACCGAAGGTCGAGGCGATCCGCGAGGCGGTGCGGGAGTCCTACGCGAAGCGGGCGCTGAAGGTCGCCGGCGGCGGCTGCTGCGCGGGAGGCTCCTGCGATCCCATCAGTTCCGGGCTCTACGGCGAATCGGAATCCGGCTCGGTCCCGGCCGACGCCCTGGCGGCGTCGCTCGGCTGCGGGAACCCCACGGCCCTGGCGGACCTCAAGCCCGGCGAGACGGTGCTCGATCTCGGCAGCGGCGGCGGGATCGACGTGCTCCTCTCCGCGCGCCGCGTGGGCCCCGCGGGCTTCGCCTACGGCCTCGACATGACCGACGAGATGCTGGCGCTGGCGGAGCGCAACCGGGCCGCCGCGGGGGCCGCGAACGTGGAGTTCCTGAAGGGGACCATCGAGGAGATCCCGCTTCCGCCGTCCTCCGTCGACGTCGTCATCTCCAACTGCGTCATCAACCTCTCCGGGGACAAGGGGCGCGTCATCGCCGAGGCCTTCCGTGTTCTCCGGCCCGGGGGGCGGCTCGCGGTCTCCGACGTCCTCGTGCAGGGGACGATCCCGCCGGAGGCGCGCCGCGACATGGAGTCCTGGGCCGGGTGCATCGCCGGGGCCATGGAGGAGGGGGAGGTCCGGCAGGCGCTCCGCGCCGCGGGATTCGAGGGGATCGAGGTCCGGGTCACCCGCGCGTACGACCCGGCGGACGTCCCCGCGTCGGCGCGCGGCGCGGGCCGCTTCGTCGCCGCCTTCGTCCGCGCGAGGAAGCCGGCCCCGTGAAGAAGCTCTCCACCCTCGACCGGTTCCTGACCCTGTGGATCTTCCTCGCCATGGGCCTCGGGGTCGGCCTGGGGTGGGCGCTTCCGGGGGTCTCGAGGTGGATCGAGGGGATGAGCGTCGGAACGACCTCTCTCCCCATCGCGGCCGGTCTCATCCTCATGATGTACCCTCCCCTGGCGAAGGTGCGCTACGAGGAGATGGGGCGGGTCTTCCGCGACCGGAGGGTGCTCGTCCTGTCCCTCTTCCAGAACTGGATCCTCGGCCCGTCGCTGATGTTCGGCATCGCCGTGGTGTTCCTCCGCGACCGGCCGGAGTACATGACGGGGCTCATCCTCATCGGCCTGGCCCGCTGCATCGCCATGGTCATCGTCTGGAACGATCTGGCGGGCGGGGACCCCGAGTACTGCGCGGGGCTGGTGGCCTTCAACTCCGTCTTCCAGGTGCTCTTCTTCTCCGTCTTCGCGTGGTTCTACCTGACGTGGCTGCCGCCCCGCCTGGGCCTGACCGGCGTCGAGGTGCACGTCACCATCGGGGAGATCGCCACGGCCGTGTTCATCTACCTCGGCATCCCCTTCCTCGCGGGGATGGCCACCCGCTCCTGGCTGCGGTCCCGGAAGGGGGACGAGTGGTACCGGACGCGGTTCCTGCCCCGGGTCTCGCCGATCACTCTGGTGGCGCTCCTGTTCACCATCGTCGTGATGTTCAGCCTCAAGGGGGAGGCCATCGTGGCCCTGCCCCTCGACGTCGTGCGGATCGCGATCCCCCTCTGCGTCTACTTCGTCGTGATGTTCTTCCTCTCGTTCTTCCTGAGCCGGAGGGCCGGCGCGGACTACCCGCGGTCGGCGACGCTCTCGTTCACGGCCGCCTCGAACAACTTCGAACTGGCCATCGCCGTGGCGGTGGCGACCTTCGGCATCCACCACGGGGCGGCCTTCGCCGCGGTCATCGGCCCCCTGGTCGAGGTGCCCGTGCTCATCGGGCTCGTGGGCGTCTCCCTCTGGATCGGGCGGAGGTGGTTCGGGGCCCCGAAGCCCCGGCACATCCTCTTCCTGTGCGTGGCGAACTCGGCGCGGAGCCAGATGGCCGAGGGGATCGCCCGCTCCCTGGCGCCGCCCGGGGTCCGGGTGTCCTCGGCGGGCTCCGCGCCGACGAGCGTCCGCCCCGAGGCCGTCGAGGCGCTGGCGGAGATCGGCATCGACATCTCCGCCCACCGCTCGAAGTCCGTGAAGGACGTGGACCCCGCGACCGTGGACGCGGTCGTCACCCTCTGCGCGGACGAGGTCTGCCCGGCGTTCCCGGGGCGCGTGGAGAGGCTGCACTGGCCCCTGCCCGACCCGGCCACCGGCGCCGCGTCCTTCCGGTCCGTCCGCGACGATCTCCGGCTCCGCATCGCCGCCCTGTTCCGACCCTGAACTCGATCTGCAGGCCGCAACCGACCTCCCGGCGGAGGGTGCTCTCCGATGGCGTGCCCCGGCATCGTCCGGGAGAGGAGGCCCCGTGTCCGTCTACATCGAGGTGTTCGGCCCCGGCTGCACGAAGTGCGAGAAGTCGGCGGAGGTCGCGGCGAAGTTCCTCGCCGACCGGAGGATCCCGGGCGAGGTCGTCAAGTTCAAGGACGTCGCCGCCATGGCCTCCCGGGGGATCCTCTCGACCCCCACGGTCGTCATCGGCGAGGAGACCGTCGTCCGGGGGCGCATCCTCCGGGAGTCGGACCTCGACGCGTGGCTGCTGCGCCACCCCGAGGCGGCGCGGTGACGGCCCGCACGGCCGTCACGCTGGCGGCAATCGTCCTCCTGGTGGCGGGGCTTTCCGCCGCGAGGTTCGCCCGCAGGACGGAGCCGTCCGCCCCCTCGGCCCCCGTCGCGCTCCCCCAGGTCCTGGACTTCGGGCGGGACACCTGAGCCTCCTGCAGGAGGATGAAGCCGGTTCTGGAGGAACTGGCGGAACGGCACGCGGGGAAGGTCGCGGTCCGGATCGTGGACATGCGCGATCCCGAGGGGGCGAGGCTCGGCGAAGCCCACCGGGTGAATCTCATCCCGACGCAG
Organism: uncultured Planctomycetota bacterium; assembly: GCA_964633345.1. Lineage (GTDB taxonomy): Bacteria > Planctomycetota > JAJSAM01 > JAJSAM01 > JAKLKS01 > CAZWGT01. The sequence continues at coordinate 21,192 of CAZWGT010000004.1, read as the reverse complement.
GTCCTTCTCGACGCCGAGGGGAAGGAGCGCTTCCGCAACGAGGGCTTCCTCCCCCTGGCGGACCTGGAATCCGAGATCGCGAGGCTGGGATGGACCCGCTGAACCTCCTCGTCCTCGCCTCGGAGGAGGGGCTGGCGGGGACGGTCCGCCGGCTGCTGGCGGAGTCCCCGTGGCTCGCCCCCGGGGCGGTGTTCCTCGGCGGCGTGCTCACGGCGCTCAACCCCTGCGTGCTGGCCACCCTGCCCCTCGTCGTGGCCTTCGTCGGCGGTCGGAAGGACGTGACGTCCGCGGGCCGGGGCATCGCCCTCACCCTCGCCTTCGTCGGGGGACTCTCGGTCTCCTTCGCGGCGCTGGGGGTCGCCGCCGCCCTGACCGGGCGGCTGCTGGGGGACGTGGGGGTGTTCTGGGACTACGCGGTCCTCGTCGTGTGCCTGGCGATGGGGGCCCACCTGGCGGGGCTCCTCGAGGTCCCGCTCCCGAACCGGGAGGTGCGCCCGCGCTGGAAGGGGGTGCCCGGGGCCGCCGCCCTGGGGGCGCTGTTCGGGGTGGTCTCGACTCCGTGCGCCACGCCCGTCCTCGTCGTGGTCGTCGCCTACGTGGCCTCCTCGGGGGCGAGCGTGGCCTGGGGGGCCTTCCTGCTCTTCGTCTACGCGCTCGGCCACAGCGTCCTTCTCCTCGCGGTCGGGGCGTCGGCCGGCGCGGCGCGCACCCTGCTGGAGAGCCCCCGCCTGGCCCGCGCCGGGCAGTGGTGCCGCCGGGGAGCCGGGGTCCTCATCGCCGCCGTCGGCGTCTGGGTGTTCCTCTCGAGGTCCTGAACCATGTCCGAACCTTCCCGGTCGAGGCGCATCGCATCCCGGGTCCTGCTCCCGCTCCTCGGCGGGGCGGCCTGGTGGCTGGCGTACCGCGCGCTCGAGCCGGCGGCCCGCCTGTTCACCTACGACCTGCTGGGAATGGAGGCCGGCACCCACCTCTCCCTGGCCGTGGAGTTCTTCGTCTTCGAGGTCCCCAAGGTGCTGATGCTGCTGACCCTGGTGGTCTTCGGCGTGGGGGTCGTGCGCTCGTTCTTCACGCCGGAGCGGACGCGCCGCATCCTCGCGGGCCGGCGGGAATCGGCGGGCAACGTGCTGGCCGCGCTGCTCGGCGTCGTGACGCCGTTCTGCTCCTGCTCCGCCGTCCCGCTCTTCATCGGCTTCGTGGCGTCGGGGGTGCCGCTGGGGGTGACGTTCTCCTTCCTCATCGCCGCCCCGATGATCAACGAGGTCGCCCTCGTCCTCCTCTTCGGCCTCTTCGGCTGGAAGGTCGCGGCCCTCTACGCGGGCACGGGGCTCGTCATCGCCATCGCCGCCGGCTGGGTCATCGGTCGCTTGCGCGTCGAGCGGTGGGTCGAGGAGTGGGTCTACAGGACGCCGACGGGAGCGTCCGGCGAGGACGCTCCGCTCTCCTGGAGCGACCGGGCGGCCCTCGGCCGGGACGCCGTGAAGGACATCGTCGGCCGGGTGTGGCCGTACGTGATGGCCGGCATCGCCGCCGGGGCCGGCATCCACGGCTACGTCCCCGAGGACTTCATGGCCTCCCTCATGGGGAAGGAGGCGTGGTGGGCGGTTCCCCTGGCCGTCGTGATCGGGATCCCCATGTACTCCAACGCGGCCGGGATCATCCCCGTGGTGCAGGCGCTGCTCGGGAAGGGGGCGGCGCTGGGCACGGTGCTGGCCTTCATGATGTCGGTGATCGGGCTGTCGCTGCCCGAGATGATCATCCTGCGCAGGGTCCTGAAGATCCCCCTCATCCTCACCTTCGCGGGGGTGATGGCCTTCGGGATCCTCGTCGTGGGGTACCTCTTCAACATGGTCCTCTGACCGGATTCCCGTAACAGCCCGGCCCCGCCGTTCGTCGAGGGTGCAGGAGGCCACCATGAAGATCCCGTGCGTCCTCGCCCTGCTTGCGGCGACCACCCTCGCCCCCGGCGAGGAGACCGTCAGGGCCCTGCGCTACCGCCAGCTCATCGTGGAGGGCGGCATGGACTACCTCCACGGCGGGGGGAGCTGGCACGACGTGCTCTTCCTGCCCGACAGGAAGCTCGTGGCGCAGGTGGTGTGGGAGCGGGACGCGGAGGGGAAGGAGTTCCCCCGGATGCACGTCTTCGAGGGGACCCTCGAGGAGCAGCTCGCCGCGCGCCCGAAGGGGCACGAGGACGGGAAGAGGGAGCCGGAGGAGATCCGGATCCCCGCGGCCCTCGGGAAGGAGATCACGGAGCTTTCGGAGCTGACGAAGAAGCAGAAGGAGGCCTCCTTCCGGCTCGGGAAGGCGGCCGTCGCCGCGAAGGCCGTCGGCGGCAGGGATTCGGTGAAGCCCCGGGAGTAGGCTACTTCCGCTTCGGCTTCGGCTTCGGCTTCGGAACCGGCCGCCCCTTCGGCCCCCCGGGGAAGTGGCCGAGCAGGTCGAGGCTGGTGATGATCCCGAGGATCCGCCCCTTCTCCGTCACGAGGACCCGGTGGATCCGCTCCTTCGCCATGCGGCGGGCCACGTCGGCCACGGGCATCGCCGGGGGGACGGTGACCGGGTCGGTCTGCATGATCTCGTCCACGGTCCCCATGCGCTCCGCGACGGACTCGCCCTCCGGATCGGGCAGGCCGTCGAAGTCGTCGTCGTCCCCCCCGAACCCCTCCGCCCCGCCCCCCTCCCCCGGGGATCCGGCGCCCGATTCCAGCAGCGCCGGGAGGAGGTCGGTGCGGGAGACCACGCCGACGAGGCGCCCGTCCACGGTGACGACGGGGGCGCCGGAGATCCGGTCCTCCGCGCACAGCCGGGCGAACTCCGCGACGGGGGTGGCCGGGGTCACGGCGATCACTTCGCGGGTCATGATGTCGGCGGCGGTGAGGGCCATGGTCCGGTGCCTTCCTCCGGGACGGCCGGGTCGCCGTCCGGGCGCCCCGATCACCGGGGCAGGGTAGCACGGCGCCACGATGCCCTCCACCCCCCTTCGCGCCACGGCCGCGCCGCCGGGGCGGGTTTCGAGGACCCCGGATCCGTCAGGAACGGGGCGGACCGGAGGCGAGGGCCTTCGCGGCGGCCTCCCGGCTCGGGTAGACCGGGAACTCCCCCTCGAATCCGAGGGTCTTGAGCACCTTGCGGATCATCTTCGGCGGGTTGACGAGGGCCACGCCGCCGGACTTCGCCAGCGCGTCCTTGCGGGCCGCGATGAGGCAGCTCACCCCCGAGGACCCGAGGAAGGTCACCTTCTCGAAGTCGAAGATCAGGCGGGACTCCCCCCGGTCGAGGAGATCCCGGACCATCCTCCCCACGGCCGCCTTCTCGGCGGTGTCCACGTCCCCGGCCACGACGATGGTGGTGATGCCGTCCCTGCTCAGCGCCTCGATCTTCATGACGCACCGGCCTTCCCTGCCCGTCCCCGGGCGGGCGCATTGTAGGGGAGGAGGGGGGGCGGGGGGAACGGGCGGGTCAGGGAATCCCCGCCGCCGCCCGCAGTCCCCTCGCCTCCCCGCCGTCGAGGACGCGGAACGTCCCGGGGGCGAGGTCCGCCAGGCCCACGGGACCGTAGGCGATCCGGATGAGGTGCTCCACCTCGAGGCCCGCCCCGGCGCAGAGGCGGCGGATCTCGCGGTTGCGCCCCTCGCGGAGGGTGAACCGGACCCAGGAGGAGCGGGGGCCGTGGGACTCCACGGCGACCTCCTCCGGCCTCGCCGGCTTCCCGTCGATGCGCGTCCCGTCGAGGAGCAGGACCCGGGCGCGTTCGTCGAGGCGGGGGTGGACCTTCACCCGGTACACCCGCTCGACGCCCGCCTCCGGGCCCTCCAGCGCGGCGGCGAGCGCCGTGTCCGTCGTCGCCAGGAGGAGCCCCGCGCTCGCCCCGTCGAGCCTCCCGACGCAGCGCAGGAGCCCCGCATCCTTCGGCAGCAGGTCGTAGACGGTGGGGCGCCCCCCGGGGTCGCTCCGGGTGACGAGGACGCCGCGCGGCTTGTTGAGCGCGACGACGACCGCCTCCGCGGCGGTGGGGGGCCGGCCGAGGGGCGCGCCGTCCACCTCGACGGCGTCCCGCTCCGGGTCCACGCGCATCCCGGGGTCCCGGGCGACCTTCCCGTTCACCCGCACCCGGCCCGCGGCCAGCAGGGCCAGCGCCCCGGTCCGCGTGGCCGCCCCGGCCCGCGAGAGGGCGCGGGGGAGGGGCACGGCGGCGCGGGAGCCGCGGGGGCGCTTCAACGGATCAACCGGACGCGGACGCCGACGCGGAGGCGGGCCCAGGCGCCGTCCGTGGTGAGGACGGGGGCATCGAGGGCCCTGCCCAGCGCCAGGCAGGCCCGGTCCCCCAGGGAGAGTCCGACGCCGGTCGTCGCCCTCCGGAGCCATGCGGTCTCGCGGGCGGAATCCCCGTCGAACGGGAGGATCTGCAGTGCGGCAAGGTCCAGTCCTCGATCCGCGAGTCGCGTGCTGAACGCCGAGGGGTCTTCACCCTTGTCCGAGAGTTTCGCGAGGACTTCCGCCAGGTTCACGGCGCTCATGGCGGCCCCGGACAGGATGGCCTGTTCCACCTGGGAGGCCCCCTCTTCGTCCTGGCACAGCGCCAGGAGGGCCGAGGCGTCGAGGATGCAGCGGGAGGTCACGCCTCCCGCTCCTCTCGAGCGACCTCCTCCCTGCGCTCCCGGATGAGTTCGTCCGCCATGCTCCCCTCGGAGTTGAGGTGCTTGTACATCCCGCGCAGGGACTTCACCGCGGCGGCCACGGAGATCAGGGTCAGACTCCCGTCCTTCTCCACCGTGAGGACGATTCCGTCCCCTTCCTTCAACTTCAGGAGCCTGCAGACCTCCGCCGGCAGAACGAGGCGGCCCCTGGCTCCGAGGGTGAGGGAACAGCGGCCATTCTCCAGTTTGTGGGCCATCAGAAGATCGTACCACATCCTGCCTTCCCTCCCGGGCCTTCGTCTACAGACCCAGACGCCGGGGGGGGGTCTCCCCCGGCGGGATTCACAGGAACCAGAGGATCCGCCAGCGGGTCGCGTCCTCCTCGGTGGTCGCGGCCAGCAGCCCGAAGAGCACCGACCAGTGGGTGTCGCCGCGCGCGTTGGTCTCGATGCGGAAGAGGGGGTTGAGGGCGGTCTTCGTCCGCTCCGCCGTGCGCTCCCGCTCGAAGAGCTTCCACAGGACGCGGAAGTCGCTCGCCTTCTCCGAGGAGTCCCACCGCGCGAGGAGGAGGAGCACGCTCCCCTCGGACCGCTTCTCCCGCTCCTCGATGTCGAACAGCGGCCAGACGCGGGCGTCCCACCCCTTCGGCCGCGAGGCGGCGTGGACGATCGGGAAGGGGGCGTCGAGGCTCCACGAGCCCCCGTCCCAGCCGTAGGTGAAGAACGGGAAGGCCGTCGAGACCTCCCGCCACTTTCCGTTCACCGACGTCCCGAACAGCGGCCAGACGTGGGTGTACGCGTCCTCCTCCCCGCGGCGGTCGAGCCAGAGCACGGGGAAGAGGTGGGCCGACCAGCCCTTCGGATCGGACTCCGTGCGGAACAGCGGCCAGAGGACGTCCGTCGAGGTCCTCTTCCCGTCGCGGATGCCGATCCACATGGGCCCCAGCCACGACGTCCACTCCTCGTCCATCCCCTCCTCTCCGTGGGCCCAGAAGGGGACGACCACCGTCAGGGACTTCCCCGGCGAGGCCTCGCGGACGTACAGCGGGATCACCCGCACCGACGAGGAGTCCTTCGACCTTCCGTAGTGGATCAGCGGGAAGGGGGCGTCCCACTCCAGCAGCTCCTTCTCCGGGTCGCGGGCGATGGAGAAGAAGGGGAACAGCGTCCAGTCCCGCCGCAGGGTCCCCTCGGCGTGCATCCCCCAGAAGGGCCAGAGGTGGAGATCGCGCACCTCCCCCTCCTCCTCGCGCCGGTAGTAGGACGGGAGGACGAGGGTCGAGGAGGACTCCGCGCCGGATTCCGACCAGTACACGGGGAACACGTCGAGCCAGGAGCGCTCCCCGCGCCGCCCCTGCCACCAGATCGGCCGGATCTCCAGGCGCACGTCCCCCGGCGCCGTGCGACTCTTGAAGACGGGGAAGAGGAGGTCGGTGTCGGAGACGGGGCCCTCGTCCGTCACGCGCGATTCGACGTCGAACAGCGGGCGGAGGCCCCAGCGCGTCCCGGCGGGGGAGGAGGAGTGGACGAAGAGGGGGAGGAAGGAGTCCGTCTTCGGGGGGTCGCCGGAGAGGGACTCGCGCACCGAGACGAGGGGCCACAGCACGTCGGTCCGCTCCGCCGGCCCGTGCCAGGCGTGCTGGAGCCACGGCCAGCCGTGGATCCCCGCGCCGAGGGACTCCGGGTCCTCCGGCGGGCCGGTCTCCGGTCCCATGGAATCGAAGGGCGTCGAGCACCCGGCCAGGAGGACCGCGGCGGCCGCGACGGCGCGGAAGCGCATGGAGGAAGTGTACGCCGCGGTGGTAGGTTGGGCCGCCGGTCGGGAGGGGGGAGCCATGGCGGGACACCTGCGGGCGGCGGTCGCCGTGCTGCTCTCCGCGTTCATCGCCGGCGCCGCCGCCGCGCAGGAGAAGCCGCCCGACTTCTACGAGGCCCGCCGCGCCGTGGCCCTCGTGAAGGTCAGGGACGCCTCCGGCGCCGTGGTCCGCGCCGGGCAGGGCTTCTTCCTCCGCTCGGGGAACCTCGTCACCGCGCGCCACCTCCTCGACGGGGCCCGGCAGGTCGCCGTCGTCGCCGCGTCGGGGAAGGAGTTCCCGGCGACGGGGGTCGTGGCCGAGGACCCCGCCTCCGATCTCGCCCTCCTGTTCACCGAGGTCCCCGAGGAGGAGCGCCACCACCTCGCGGTCGCCGAACGGGCGCCGCGGGGCGGGGAGAAGGGGTGGCTCCTCGCGCGGGGGGCGGACGGGAAGTGCGAGCCCCGGGAGGTGACCGCCTCGCCCCCCGCGTCCTTCCCCGGGATCCCCGGCGTGTTCTCGGCGGCGCCCGCCCCGCGGGCCGGCGAGGCCGGCGCCCCGATCGTCACCGCGGGGCTCGTGGTCCTCGGCGTGGCGGACGCTTGGGCGGGGGAGGCGGGCGCGGCCCCCGGGTTCGTCCTCCCCGCCGCCTCGGTCCGCCGGCTCGCCCCCACGGGCCTGCGGACCTGGGCGAAGCGGACGGCGGCCCCGTCCCCCCACGGTCCCGCCTTCGCGGCCGCCGTCGCCGCGTTCCTCGAGGGGCGGTGGGAGGACGCGGCGAAGGGGTTCCAGGCGGAGGGGGCCCCCTTCTCGCGGGCCGCCGCCGCCGAGTGCCGGCGCCGGGCCGGGAGCCTGGCGGACGCCCTCGCCCTCGCCGACGAGGCGGTGAAGGCGGACGGCGCGCTCTCCGAGGCCCACCGGGTGCGGGGTGCCGTCCTCCTCGACCTGAAGCGGAACCCCGACGCGGAGGTCGCCTTCGCGAAGGCCCTGGAACTCGACCCCGCCTCCGTCGAGGCCGCCCTCGGCCGGGGGCTCGCCCTCGCCCGCTCCGGGAAGGTGAGGGAGGCCATCCCCGTGCTGGAGGCGGCGTCCCGGCTCCCCGGCTCCGACGCCCGCCCCCTCGTGGCCCTGGCCAAGGCGAAGTTCTCCGCGGGGGAGTTCGGGGAGGCCTACGAGTGGGCCGAGCGGTCCGCGGAGCGGGACGCCGCGTCGGCCGACGCGCGGGAGTTCCTCGGCCGCCTGCAGGCCATGGCGGGGCAGCTCGAGGACGCGGAGGGGAGCGCCGTCCTCCTCGACGCCCTCGACGCGGACTCCGCGGCGCGCCTGCGGGCGGTCATCGCCCGGATCCGCGAGCGGATGAAGGAGCCGAAGGAGAAGGAGAAGGAGAAGGAGAAGTGATCCGCCGTCCCGTCATCGATGGGCGAAGGGCGGGGGCGAAGGTCCCGGGGAAACAGGAGCGTGGCTGCGGGACTAGGATTCGAACCTAGATAACCAGATCCAGAGTCTGGTGTCCTGCCGTTGGACGATCCCGCAGCGGGGCGGCCGGAAGACCGGGCATTCTGGGGCACGTCCCCGGGACCGTCAAGGAAACGCCTACGACCGGCCCCGGTCGAGCGCCTCGAAGAACCGGCCCCATGGGTCCGTCGGGGAAGTTGGCGCGGGGGCGGGGGAGCGTAGAATCGGCTCCCTGCGCCGCGGCTCCGGCGGGAGCGCGTGGACGGGAGGCCGGAACCCCTTGACCCCAGCGACGACCCCGAAGCCCGCGGCGGCGACCGCGCTGGCGGAGTTCCTGCGGTCCGCGACGGCCGGGGTGGACGCCGCCCTCGACCGGCTGCTCCCCCCCGAGTCCGAGGAGCCCCGCACCATCCACCGCGCCATGCGGTACTCGGTCTTCGCCGGGGGGAAGCGCCTGCGCCCCGCCCTCGTGATCCTCGGCGCGCGGGCCGCCGGCGGCGCGGACGCGGAGGTCCTCGAGCCGGCCGCCGCCGTCGAGATGGTCCACACCTACAGCCTCATCCACGACGACCTGCCGGCCATGGACGACGACGACCTGCGCCGCGGGCGCCCCTCCTGCCACAGGCAGTTCGGCGAGGCCAGCGCCATCCTGGCCGGCGACGCCCTCCACACCCTGGCCTTCGAGATCCTCGGCGCCTTCCCCGACCCGGCGCGCGCGGCGGCCCTCGTCCGCGAGCTGTCCCGGGCCTGCGGGACCCGGGGCATGGTGGGGGGGCAGGCGGCCGATCTCGAGGCGGAGGGGATGGCGCCCTCCCTCCCGGTCGTCGAGTCGATCCACCGCCGCAAGACCGGCGCCCTCCTCGTGGCGAGCCTGCGCATCGGCGCCGTGGGGGCGGGGGCGCCGTCGGCGGTGCTCGCGCGCCTGACGGAGTTCGGGGAACGGCTGGGGATGGCGTTCCAGATCGTCGATGATCTCCTGGACGAGGAGGGGGCGCGGGCCGACCTCGGGAAGACCCCGGGGAAGGACCGGCAGCGGGGGAAGATGACCTACCCCGCCGCCGTCGGCATGGAGGCCTCCCGGGCGAGGGCCGCCGGCCTCGCGGCCGAGGCGGCCGCGGGGGCCGCGGGCCTGGCGGGGGGGGACCTCCTCCGGGATCTGGCCGATTTCGTCGTGAACCGCAAGGGCTGAGGCTCGTCAGGAGACCCATGGCCGGACTGCTGGACGGGATCGACTCCCCCGGGGATCTGAAGAAGCTCGCGCCGAAGGACCTGCCCGCGCTCTGCGGGGAGATCCGGGCGCTCATCCTCGACACGGTCCTCCAGACCGGGGGCCATCTCGCGACCAACCTCGGCGCCGTCGAGCTGACGACGGCGCTCCACTACGTGTACGACTTCCCCGACGACCACCTCGTCCTCGACGTCGGCCACCAGGCCTACGCCCACAAGATCCTCACGGGCCGCAAGGCCCGCTTCGCGACGCTCCGCCAGGAGGGGGGGCTCTCGGGGTTCACGAACCGGGAGGAGTCCCCCCACGACCTCTACACGACGGGCCACGCGGGGACGGCGCTCTCGACGGCCCTCGGCCTCGCCTGCGGGGAGCACCTCCGCGGGACCGGGCGGCGCACGGTGGCGGTCATCGGGGACGCGGGCATCGGGGCGGGCATGGCGCTGGAGGCCCTCAACATGGCCGGCGAGGTCAAGCGCGACCTCCTCGTCGTCCTCAACGACAACCGCATGTCGATCGCGCCGAGCAACGGGGCCCTCGTCCACTACTTCACCCGCCTGCGCACCAACCCCTCCTACCGCAAGGCCAAGCACGACTTCGCCGACGCCCTGGCCACGCTCTTCGGGGACCGGGCCCGCGAGGCCGCCGAGCACGCCTACCACACGCTGCGCTACGCCATGGTGCGCGGCCACCTCTTCGAGGAGCTGGGCTTCCACTACTTCGGCCCCGTGGACGGGCACGACGTCGAGGTCCTCGTGCGGGAGATGAACGACCTCCGGGACGTGAAGGGGCCGATCCTCCTCCACGTGGTGACGGAGAAGGGCCACGGGTACAAGCCCGCCCTCGACGACCCCGTGAAGTTCCACGGGATCAAGCCGGGGCCGAAGAAGCCGGCCGCGGTCCCCGACGTCAAGGTCCCCCCGGCCCACACCCCCCAGCCCTCGTGGACGAAGGCCTTCGCCGACGCCCTCTGCGAGCTGGCGGCCGAGCGCCCCGACGTCGTGGCGGTCACCGCCGCCATGCCCGACGGGACGGGCCTGAACTTCTTCGCGGAGAGGTTCCCGGAGCGGACCTTCGACGTGGGGATCTGCGAGCAGCACGCCGTGGGGCTGTCGAGCGGGCTGGCGGCGTCGGGCCTGCTCCCCGTGGCGGCCATCTACTCGACCTTCCTGCAGCGCGGCTACGACCAGGTCTTCCACGAGGTGACCCTCCAGGGGCGCAAGGTGATCTTCGCCCTGGATCGGGCCGGCGTCGTCGGCAGCGACGGGGTCTCCCACACCGGGGCCTTCGACATCGCCTACCTCCGCACGCTGCCGGGGATCGTGCTCATGGCCCCCAAGGACGCGCCGGAGCTGCGCGAAATGCTGCGCTTCGCCGCGGCGGAGCCCGGCGTGTTCGCGATCCGCTACCCCCGGGACGAGGTCCCCCCCGCCATCCGCGGCGGCAAGGCGCCGCCGCTGGAGACGGGGAAGGCGGAGGTCCTCCTCGAGGGCCCCGACGCCGGCATCGTGGCCTACGGGGCCTCGGTCTACCCGGCGTGGTGCGCCGCGAAGGCGCTGGAGCGCCAGGGGGTCCGGGTGACGGTGGTGAACGCGCGCTTCGCCAAGCCCGTGGACGCGGCCCTCCTCGTGCGACTGCACCGCGCGCTGCCCTTCCTGGTGACCGTGGAGGATCACGCGGTGCAGGGGGGCTTCGGCTCGGCCGTGCTCGAGGCGCTGGCGGCGGCGGGCGAGGGTCCGCGCGTGACCTGCCTCGGCCTCCCCGACGAGTACCTCGACCACGCCGAGAGGGACCGGCTCCTGGCCCGCTTCGGGATCGACGCCGACGGGATCGCGGCCGCGGTGATCCGCCAGAGGGAGGCCCACGCCGATGCGGCGCGTCCTCGTCCTCGGTGACGCCCTCAAGCCCGGGGTGGCCGCCGCCGCCGCCCGGGTCCGGGAGTTCCTCCGGCGCCGCGCCCGCGTCGTCGCCGTGGACCTCCTCGGGAGGCGCGACCTCGCCTCGGTCCGGGCCGACCTCGCCGTCGTGCTCGGCGGGGACGGGGCGATCCTCGCCGCCGCCCGGCGCATGGGGGAGCGGCCGATCCCCATCCTGGGGGTGAAGTTCGGGCGCCTGGGGTTCCTGACGGAGCTCCGGGAGAACGAGATCGAGCCGGTGCTCGAGCGCTGGCTCGCCGGGGACCTGCCGCCGCCCCGTCCCCGGATGCGGATCCGCTGCGCCGTCGAGCGCCCCGGCCGCGACGGGGAGGCGCTGGCGCTCAACGACGTCGTCTTCGAGCGCATGGGGCCCCGCACGGTCGTGATCCACCTCGAGGTGAACGGGCGCTACGCCACCACCTACCGCGGGGACGGGGTCATCTCCTCGACGCCGGTCGGATCCACGGCCCACTCCCTCGCCGCCGGCGGCCCCCTCCTCGAACCCTCGATGGAGGCGTTCGTGCTGACCCCGATGTGCCCCCACACGCTGGCCAACCGGCCCCTCGTGCTCCCGCCGGAGTCGCGCATCGCCCTCACCCTGGACTCGGAGGGGGGCCCGGCGCTGTGCGTGGCGGACGGGCAGCAGTCCTTCGAGGTGAGGCCCGGGAACCGGGTCCTCCTCCGGCGCGCCCGCCGTCCGGCCCTCCTGCAGGGGACGGGGAAGCGGGACTACTTCGCGGTGCTCCGGGACCGGCTGCACTGGGGCCTCCCCACGGACTTCGTGGAGCCCGCGTGAGTCCCCGGGACGCGGGGGTCTTCGACGCCGCGTTCCTCGCCTCGCTCCGCGGCCTGAGGCTGCGTCGCCGCCGGGCCCGGGCCGCCGACCGCGCCGGGGATCGGACGACGGGGCTCCGCGGGGGACGCACGGAGTTCGCGGGCCACCGGGCGTACGGTCCCGGGGACGAGATCCGGGACGTCGACTGGGCCGCGTCCGCCCGCACGGGGCGGCTCTTCGTGAAGGAGCGGGCGCGGGAGGCCTCGGACCGGGTGACGGTGGCGCTCGACGGGTCCGCCTCGATGGCCTCCTTCGGCAAGTGGACGGCGGCGCGCCGGCTCGCGGCGGCGGCGGGGATGCTGGCGCTGGCCGGCGGGGCCCGGGTGGACCTGGCCCTGCTCCAGGAGGGGGCCGCCCGGCGCGTGGCGGCGTTCCGGGGGCGCGGGGGGATGCCGCGCCTGCTCGAGGCGCTCTCGGGGATGGAGGCGCGGGGGGCGGCGGACCTGCCGCGCGCCCTGCTCTCGCTGCCGCGTCCCGCGGGGAGGGGGGCCTCGCTGGTCCTGGTGAGCGATCTCCTCGAACCCGGGGACCTCGGCCCGCCGCTGCTCGCCCGGGCGGCCCGCGGGGAGGAGGCGGTGATCCTCGAGGTGCTGGCGCCGGAGGAGCGGGCGCCGCGGGGGCGGGGGACGCTGGTGCTGCGCGACCCGGAGTCGGGCCGCTCGGCCACGCTGTCGGTGGGGGAGCGGGAGGCGCGGGCCTTCGCGGCCGAGGTGCGGCGGCGGCTCGAGGAGCACGCGGCGCTGGCCCGGCGCCTGCGCGCGACGTGGATCCTCGCCCGCACCGAGATCCCCGCGGCGGAGGTCCTCGCCCCCCTGGCGGCGGCGGGAGGGGGGCGGCGGTGAGCCTCGAGCACCCCCTCGCCCTCGTCCTGCTGGCCGTCCCCGCCGTCCTCCTCTGGCTCCGCGCCCGCGCCGCCCGGCCGCGGGACGCCGAGGCGTCCTCGCTCCTCGTCTGGCAGAGAGTATCACCGGTCGATACGGTGCCTGAGCGGCCGCAGCCGCCGCTGGCCGCTTGGATCGAGGCCGCGGGCGCGGCGCTCCTCGTCCTGGGGATGGCGGGGCCGAGGGGGCCGGCGGGGGAGGGGCCCGCGACGGTCAGGGTGCTCCTCGACACCTCGGCGTCGATGTCGGCGAAGCGGCCCGACGGACGGACCCGGATCGAAACGGCCCGCGCGATTGTCGCTGAGTATCATACGGCCGTACACGTGGAGGTCCGCGAGTCGGAGGACCCCGCGTCGGAACTGGCGATCTGGACCGCCGGCGGCCCGCCCGTCGTGGTCGTCACCGACCGCCGGCTCCCGAACCACGGGGATGACCCGCCGCGGCTGCGCGTCGTCGGCCTCGGGGACCGCGGCTTCAACGCGGGGATCACGGCGATCTCGGGCGTCCCCCTCGCCGACGGCAAGTGGCGCCTGTTCCTTGCCATAGAGGCCCACGGCGGCGGTTCCGTCGCCGGGGGGACGCTGCGGATCGACGGGAAGGAGACGGCGATCACCCTGACGCCGGGGCGCCCGCTGGAGGTCGTCCGCGAGGTGCCGAAGGGCGAGTTCCTCGCCGGGTTGGACTTCCCGGGGGATGTCCTGGCGAAGGACGACATCGCCTCCGTCTCCCCGTTCGGCGGGGCGCGGGTGGTCCTGGATCGGGACCCCGATCCCCGGCTGGATGCCCTCGCCCGTGCCCTCCTCGCGGCGGGGGCGGAGGGCGGGCGGGTCCGGTCGGGGCCTCCCGGTCTCTACCTGCGGCGGAGCGGACCCGATGCGTTCGACCTGGCTCCCCAGGGGGAGGTCGATCTCTCGATTCCGGCCGCGGCAGACGGGGCCGATGCGATGGGACGCGAGGTCGTCTCGACCGGCGAGGAACTCGTGAAGGACGTGCGGATCGATCCTTCCGTCACGATGGGACGGCGCGGCGATGGCGGTCCCTCCTCGGCACGCGTGCTCCTCTCCGATGGGGAGGGGCCCCTCGCGTGGCTGGCGGACCGGCCGGGCGGCGTGTCCGTGCGGTTCGGCTTCGTTCCCGGGGGCTCCTGGGTCGAGCGGGATCCGTCCTTCGTGGTGTTCGCGAGGAACGTGGTCGAGTACGCCGCTCTGGGGCCGCCGCGCCTGATCGCCGAGGCGGTCCAGAACCCGCGCGAGACCCGCGAGGCGGCCGAGGGGGAGACCTTCGGGGATCTCCGCTTGGCCATCGAAGAGGCGAGCCGCCCCGACCCGGCGTCGCGGGTGTCGTACGCGTTCGCGCTGCTGCTGGCGGGGGCCGCCGCACTCGCGGCGGCGTGGCTGGCGATGCGATGAAGGCGGAACCGGGGACAGCCCCCAAGGACGCGCGAAGCGCGTCCTTGGGGACAGTCCCTGGGGGTTTCCCTGGGGGTGGTCCGTGATCCTCGGCGCCGACGTGCGGTCCGCGTTCCGGTCGCTGCTGAAGAC
>CAZWGT010000004.1:0-6810 GCA_964633345.1 uncultured Planctomycetota bacterium | reverse complement strand
GAGAAGGGGGCCGCCCCGGGCGTCCACCTCCTCGGCACCGACGACACGGCGCTCCGCAACCGCTACCAGAAGGTCGCCCGCGGCCGCTACCTCGAGGAGCGCGACGCCGCCGAGGGGGCTCCCCCGGTCTGCGTGCTGGAGCCCGGGGCGGCCCCCGGCACCGCCGTCGGGCAGCGGATCCTCCTTGGCGAGGGAGTGGAGGCGGAGGTCGTCGGCGTCCTCGCCCCGCGCTCGGAGCGGGCGCTCCGCACCGACGACCTCGGACTCGAGGTCGACCACCTGATGGAGAAGCGCATGTGGAAGATGCTCTCCTCCTTCGGGGTGTTGAAGCCCGACGACGCGTGGAAGCGCTCCGAGCGGTGCGTCCACGTCCCCCTCCGCCTCCTCCCCCGCGACGGCGGGGCGGTCGAGGGGCTCCTCGTCCGCGCCGTGCCGTCGGAGGCGCCGTCCCTGGCCGACGCGATGCGCTCCGTCCTCGTCGCCCGCGGGGCCTCGCCCCTGGCCTACGCCAACCTCGTGTGGCCGGTGCTCGCCTCGAAGTCCATCGAGCGGTTCCTGCTGCTCAAGGACGCCCTCGTCGTCGCCTGCCTCGCCATGGGGGGCGTCGTCATCGCCAACGTCATGCTGCTCACCCTCCTCGAGCGCACGGAGGAGATCGCCGTCCGCCGGACCGAGGGGGCCACCCGCGGGGACATCCTCGTCCAGTTCCTCGCCGAGGCGGCGGCCCTGGGGATCGGCGGCTCCCTCCTCGGCGTCCCCCTCGGCATGGCGCTGGCCTGGGTGCGGTTGCAGTTCGGCCCCTTCTCCCTGTTCGCCGTCGCCTTCCCGTGGGGGACCGTGGCGATCGCCTGCGGCGTGGGGACCGCCACCGCGGTCCTCGCCGGCGTCCTCCCGGCGAGGCGCGCGGCCGCCCTCGACCCCGCCGCCGCCCTGAGGGAGGCGTGAGCCCCGGCGCCCCGGTCGGGCTGGCGCTCCGCTCCCTGCGCGGGAGGACGGCCCGGTCGATCCTCACCGCGCTCACCGCCGCCGTGGCCGTGGCGACCGTGTTCGCGACGAGGGGGATCCTCCGCGGCAGCGAGGCCGCCCTCGAGGCCGACCTCCACCGCCTCGGCGTGCGCACCCTCCAGGCGATGGACGGCGCGTCGGGGGGCCGGAAGGAGCCCCTCGGTGCGGGGGACCTCGGGACCGCGCGGTCCGCGCTCGCCGCGGCCGGGGTGGAGGCGGAGACCCTCGGCGCGTGGGTCCCCCTCGGCACCCTGCGCGCCGCGGCGGGGGGGAAGGTCCTCCCCGTCCCCGTGGTCGAGACCGGGCCCGCCTACGCCCGCACCTTCGAGGCGGAACTGGTGTCGGGGCGATTCCTCGAGGAGGGGGATCTCGCCCCCGGCGCGCCGCCGGTCTGCGTTCTCGACGCGGAGACCGCCCGCCTCCTCGGCGGCGTGGGGACCGGGGCCGAGGTCGTGCTCGCCGACGGGTCGGGATCCCGGGCGATGACGGTCTGCGGGATCCTCGCCGACCCCTTCCGCCTGCGGATCACGACCTTCGCCCCCGACCTCACCTCCTCGGCGCGCCGGCCGATCCACCAGGTCCTCGACTTCCTCAACGTGTACGTCCCGCGTCGGCCGGACGGGGAGCCGCCGGGCCTGATGATCCTCTTCGCCGTCGTCGCCCGCCGCGGGGAGGCCTCGAAGGCCCACGACGCCCTCGTCGCCGCGCTCCGGGCCGAGGCGCGCGGCCTCGACGTCTGGTCCCGGGGCACGTGGGTGCGGGGGATCCTCGAGGCCACCGCCGAGCAGGCGGTCCTCGCCAACGTCGTGTGGGGCGTGGTGCTGGCCGTGGCCCTCGTCATGATCGCCACGGTCACGCTGGTGGGGGTGCGGGAGCGGACCGGGGAGGTGGCGGTGCGCCGCGCGGAGGGGGCGACGCGGGGCCAGGTGGTGGGGCAGTTCCTGGCCGAGGGGGGGCTCCTCTCCCTGGCCGGGGGGCTGGCCGGAATTCCCCTCGGGCTCCTCGCCGCGCGCCTGCTGTCCCTCCTCCTGACGTGGCCCCCGTACCATTCCGCGGGGGAGGGGGCCTTCGCCGTCGCCACGGGCGTCGTGGTGGGGCTGCTGGCGGCGGCGCTGCCGGCGTGGCGCGCCTCGAGGTGGAGCGTGGTGGAGGGCCTTCGCCGTGGGAACTGAGGACGACGTCCTGGTGCGCCTCGAGGGGGTCGCGAAGGTCTACCGGCGGGGGATCGCCGAGGTCCGGGCCCTCGACGGGGTGGACCTCGAGGTCCGCCGCGGCGAGTGGGTCTCGGTGACGGGGCCCTCGGGGTCGGGGAAGTCCACCCTCCTCCACATGCTGGGCCTGCTCGATCGGCCGACGGCGGGCCGCGTGCTGGTGAAGGGGACCGACGCCACGGCCCTTCCCGACGCCGAGGCGTCGCGCCTGCGCGGGCGGTCGATCGGGTTCGTCTTCCAGGACTTCCACCTCCTCCCCGAGGAGACGGCGCTGCGCAACGTGATGCTGCCGCTCCTCTACGCCGGGGCGCCGGGGGCGGCGGGGAGGGCGCGGGCGGCCCTCGGGTCCGTGGGACTCGCGGACCGCGCCGACCACCGCCCCGCCGAGCTGTCGGGAGGGGAGCAGCAGCGGGTCGCCATCGCCAGGGCCCTGGTGAAGGACCCGCTCCTCGTCCTGGCAGACGAGCCCACGGGGAACCTCGACTCCGCCACGGGGGAGAGGATCCTCGATCTCCTCGGCGGACTCCACGGGCGGGGGATGACCCTCGTCGTCGTCACCCACGAGCCCGCGGTCGCGGCCCGCGCCGGGCGGCGCGTCGAGATGCGGGACGGACGGATCGCGTAGGACGGGGGCCGGGGAACGGCCGGGGAACGGCCGGGCGACCCGGAGGGTCGCCCCTACAGGGGGTTCCCGGGCCTGGCGGGATCCGGCGCGGGCTTCGGGGCGTCCTTTTTCGGCGGGCCCCCCCGGCCCATGCCGCGGCCCATCTCGTCGAGGATCCCGTCGAGCTTCACGAGCTGCTCCTCGGTCAGCGTGGACTTCAGGTCCTCGCGGAGCTTCCCCCGCATCCCGGAGATCTTCGTCCTCGCGTCCTCGTAGGTGATGAGGCCGTCGCGGGCGTCCTCGAGGACCACCCGGGTCTCCCTCCCGAAGACGAGGAGGGCCTCGCCGACGGTCCGGGATCGGGCCTCGTCGAGGGCGAGGTCGTTCCTCACCCGCTCGAGGATGCCCGCGCCGCGCGCGGGGGCGCGGCCCCCCGCCGGCTTCTCCCCGGGCTTCGCCGGACCGTCCGGCCCCGGGGCCTTCGCGATCATCCCCGCGACCCGCTCGATCCGCTGGCGGACGACGTCGTCGGCCCCCTCCGCCGCCTTGCGGAGCACGGGGAGGACCGGTGGCCCGAGGGCGCGCAGGGCCTCGGCGGCGCTGCGCTGGAGCGCCGGGTCGGCGCCGAGGCGCCGCTCGATGCAGGTGCGGGCCCAGGCCTGGCCCTCCTCGGTGAGAGGGGCCGGGGCGGGAGCGGCGGCCTCCCCCTTCTTCTCGCGCTTGCGCTGCCTGCCGGGCTTCCCGTCCTCCCCCTTTCCCTCCGTCGGGGCCTCGGTCTCCGCGCCGGGAGCGGGCCCCGGGGCGCCACGCTGGACCTCGGAGACGGCCGACTTCTCGACCACGCGGAGGGAACCGCCGACCTTCACGGCGTAGCCGGCGTCGTCCTCGGCGGTGATGCGGCCTCGGATCTCCGTCCCGTCCTTCAGGAGGAGGACGTCCTCCCCGGCGGCCGGGGCCGCCACGGCGGGGGGGCCGCCCATGCCCTCGTCCTCGCCGGCCGGGGCGGGAGCCGCCGCCGCCAACGCCAGGACGCCGCACGCCGCCGACCAGGTCCGCATCCTCATGGTCCGTCCTCCGGGTTTCCCGTTCAACCCCCGCGCCGCGGCCCGGTTTCTGCCGCGGGGGCCATGTTCCACGCCGCACGGCGGACCGATATCCAGATTATGGACAGGAATCCGCCGCGGAGGGACACTCTGGACATGGCCGCGCCACCCGCCACCCGCGTCCTCGTCGTGGACGACGAGGGGTACATCCGCGACCTCATCCGGGACACCCTCCGCTCCCGGAACTACGTCGCCGCGACGGCGGCCAACGGAGCCGAGGCCCTCGACGTGCTGTCCCGGGAGCGCTTCGACATCGTCGTGACCGACGTGATCATGCCGGGGATGGACGGCCTCGAACTCGTGAAGCAGGTGCGCCGGCAGTACCCCGCGGTGCACATCGTCGTCCTGACCGGCTTCCCCCGCAGCGCCGACATCGGCGACTTCCTCGCCCAGGGGGTGGACGACTTCCTCCCGAAGCCCTTCCGGGCGAACGACCTCGTCGCCGCCCTCCGCCGGCTGGAGGCGAGGATCGCGGCCACGCGCGGTGCGGATTCCCGCTAGGATGGCCGCCGGCGGTCCGGCGCCGCCGCAGGGGGATCCCGAGGCTGACAACGACCGCATCCTCCGTTTCCGTGCGGTATCGCACGGGGGCCGGGAAGGGGGGGCCGGGGGAGGGCTCCAGGGAGCCCTAACTTCTTGCACTCCCCCCTGTTGGTGGGCATGATCGAGCCCCGGGCAGTGGCACGGGCATTGCAAATCTGGTCCCGGAAGCCGGCGAGTCCGCCCGAAGGGCGACGCGAGGCGGCTTCCTAGAGGTCCTGCGGGAGGAACACAGATGTCCGAACTTTCGAAGGGCGCGGCCGGGTCCGGCAGGGGGAGCCGCCTGGGCGCGATGTTCCTCGGCGTGGTTCCGCTGGCGGGGCTGCTCGCCGCCTGCGGCGGAGGCGGAGGCGAGGGCGGCGGCGAGGGCGACATGGTCGTCGTCGCCGTGACCCCCACCAACGGACAGGAGACCTTCTCCGACCTGTCCGACCCGGAGCTCGGGGGTCAGGTGACGGTGAAGTTCTCCGAGGTCCCCGACGCGGACCTCATGATCGACACGACGAACGCCTTCAACGGCCTCACCCCCTACGTGCAGGTCCTCAACCAGGGGTTCGTCCGCGTCCAGGGGACGCCCTCCGTGGACAAGCAGGCCCGGGCCTTCACCTTCACCCCGGCCGGCGGACTGCTGACGCCCAACCAGTACACGCTGACGGTCTCCCGGTTCGTCGGCACCCCCTCCGGCCGCCTCCTGAACGCCGGCATCGAGGACTTCTCCGCCTCCTGGACCGTCGGTCCGGACATCTACAACCCCGTCATCCGCAACACCTCCCCGGCGGCCAACCAGCTCGAGACGCCGCTGTTCACCCCCATCGTCATCACCTTCAACGAGTCCCTCGATCCGGCCAGCGCGGTCCTCGGCCAGACGGTGTTCGTGCAGGACGGCGGCACCAATCCCCCGACCCAGCTGAACGGGACCCTCCTCCTCAAGCGGGACTCCTTCGACCTCGTCTTCCAGCCGGATCCGTGCACCGGGATGCCCCCGGCCACGACCGTCGTCGTGCGCATGCTGGGCGCCGGCAACACCTCCTTCATCCGCGACCGCGTCGGCAACGCCCTCGTCGGCGATCCGAACAACGCCAACGAGGTCCAGTTCCAGTTCAACACCAAGGGCGTCAAGCCCCTGCCGGTCCCGGGCAACACCCCCGGCCTGTGGTCGCCGCGCCTGAGCCCGAACGCCTTCTGGAACACGGTCGCCTACGCCGTGACCAACAAGGCCACCGTCGCCTTCGACACGGCCAACGTCCAGCGCACCTTCCAGTCGACCCTCGTGATGGATCCCTCCCTCACCGTGCAGGTCAAGCAGGGCAACACCGGCACGGTCCGCTGGGACGCCGGCCTCGGGCGTTTCGTGGCGGTCGGCCCCTACGGCGGCGACTGGGAGGCCAAGCTCGGCCAGCCCGGCGAGGCGGTGGCGGACTGGCGCTTCGACGGCGTGACGGGCCACAGCTACATCTACCAGGTCGACGAGGAGGACGAGTCGGTGGCCATCATCAACTCCGGCAACGGCAAGGTGGAGGGCCACTTCCTCGGCGTCGGCACGCCCAAGGGCATCTCGATCTCCGGGCCCGGCGCCACGGGCTTCAGCCCCGTGATCTACGTCTCCAACTACGGGCAGGGCACCGTCACCGGCATCCCCATCGGGACCATCCAGGCCGGCCAGCCGATCTGCACCGCCGTGCAGGAGCTCAAGGATGACCTCAAGAAGCGCGTCTACCTCCAGGCGGGCAAGAACCCCGCCGGCGTGGCCCTGGAGTACTTCGGGCTCCAGGTCGGGGCCGTGGTGAACCAGGCCGACGACGAGATGCAGCTCTTCGACCCGGCCACCCTCACCACCCTCAACGGGAACGGCGTCGGGACCATCTCCCAGCGGTTCACGGTCGGCGAGAACCCGGTCGACGTCGCCTTCTCCCCGTACCTGCCCCTCCAGGGCTGGATCTTCGCCTACATCGTCAACCAGGGCGGCGAGACCAACCCCGAGGGCTCCATCAGCCTTTGGTGGAACTCCAACACGCTCATCGGCCTCTTCGCCTCGAATTCGGGCAGCGTCATCGCCACCCTCAAGGACAACGTCAACGTCCCCGGGAGGCCGAGCTCCGACCCCCTGGCCCTCAGCTGCTGGGTCGGCAACACCGCCGGCGAGGACGTCTTCCGCACGGACATCACCGTCGTCGGCAGCGGCATCGGCGCGGCCATCTCCATGAAGCAGGGCATCGTCCGCGAGGTCGGCCCCAATCCGACCCGCGTCTCCTGGACGAGCCGTCCGAACTTCGAGATCGCCTTCGCCTCGCTGGCCGGAACGGGCCAGGTCGCGGTGTGGGAGCGCACCTCCATCATCGGGCCGCCG
>CAZWGT010000003.1:0-31395 GCA_964633345.1 uncultured Planctomycetota bacterium | reverse complement strand
GTCCTCCGAGGCATCGACGACCACGAGGTCGTGTCTCGCGTGAGGGCCCTGAATATCGGCCGCCCCACGCTCAGATCCCGGGAGCCGGACGATGACCCGCTCATCCTCGACCAGGAGATGATGCGCTGCTACCCCATGGGACCCGTGGCCGCCCAGGTCCTCGGCTTCGTGGGCATCGACGGCCGCGGCCTCGAGGGGATCGAGCGGATCCACGAGAAGGACCTCCACGGCGTGGACGGGGTGCGGAAGGTGGTGAAGGACGCGCGGCTCCGCCGAATCGTGATCCCGGGCACCGACTCCGAGCCCGCGATCCGGGGCCGGGACCTGCGCCTGACCGTGGACGCCGTCATCCAGGGCTTCGCCGAGGACGCGCTGCGGGAGACCGTCGCGAAGCACCGCCCGAAGGGTGCCGTCTGCATCGTCCTAGACTCGAGGACCGGCGAGGTCCGCGCGCTCGCCTCCTCCCCGACCTTCGACCCGGCCCGCCCCGGCGCCGCCGCCCCCGAGTCCCGCCGCGCCCGCTACGTCACCGACCAGTTCGAGCCGGGCTCGACCTTCAAGCCCCTCGTCGTCGCCGCCGCCATCGAGGCGGGGGCCATCCGCGAGAGCGAGGTCATCGACTGCGGGGAGGGCTGGATCCGCATCGGCAAGCGCACCATCCACGAGCACGAGACCCGCGGCTACGGGAGGGTGCCCGTGGAGACGGTGCTGGCGGTCTCGAGCAACTGCGGCATGGCCCGCATCGGCGTGAAGCTGGGGATCCGCCGGACCCTCGCGGCGCTGGGCGCCTTCGGGTTCGGCCGGCCCACGGGCCTCGGCCTCCCGGGCGAGGTGGGGGGCACCATCACCGACCCGGCGAAGTGGACCGAGACCTACACCCTGGTCTCCGTCTCCTTCGGCCAGGAGATCGCCGTCACCCCGATGCAGCTGGCCGCCGCCTACCTGCCCATCGCCGGGGACGGGACCCTGCCCCGGCCCCGCATCCTCCCCGCCGCCCCGGGCGAGGACTCCCCCCGGGTCCGGGTGCTCTCCCCCGGGACCGCCGCCGCGGTGCGCCGCATGCTCGAGACCGTGGTGACCGAGGGGACCGCGAAGGGGATCGGGAAGACCGGCTACCGCCTCGCCGGCAAGACCGGCACCGCCCAGAAGATGAAGGGCGGGCAGACCTCGGAGTACGTCTCCTCCTTCATCGGGTTCGGCCCCGTCGAGGACCCCCGGCTCGTCTGCCTCGTCCTCCTCGACGAGCCCGCGAAGAACGAGGGGACCCCCTACGGCAGCAAGGTCGCCGCGCCCTACTGCGCCGACGTGCTGCGCCGCTCGCTCCGCTACCTCGGGGTGCGGCCCGACGTGGACCAGACCGTCGCCGCGGGGAGGCCCCGGGAGTGACGACGGCGGTCCGCCGGCCGGGGAGGGGACGGGGGAGGAGGGATCCCGTGGGAGCGGAGTGCACCGGCGGCCGCGACCTCCGGGAGTTCCTCGGCCGGGCGATCCCCGGCATCGGCCTCGGCGGGATTCCCGCGCTCCGCGTGGAGGGGCTGGCGGTGGACTCCCGCCGGGCCGGCCCCGGCGTCCTCTTCCTCGCCGTCCCCGGGGCGAAGGAGGACGGGGCCCGCTACGCCGCCGAGGCGGTGCGGCGCGGCGCGCCGGCGGTCGTGGCGGCCCACCCCCTCGACCTCCCCGTCCCCGTCGTCGTCGTCCCCGACCTCCGCGCCGCCGCCGCCGACCTCGCGGCGGAGTGGTTCGGGCGCCCCGCCCTCTCCCTCGCCTGCGCCGGGATCACCGGCACCAAGGGGAAGACCACCACGGCCTTCCTCCTCCACGCGGTCCTCGAATCGGCGGGACGGCCCTCGGGCCTCCTCGGGACCGTCGAGTACCGGGTGGGGGAGCGGCGCCTCCCGGCCCCCAACACCACCCCGGGCCCCCTCGAACTCCAGGAACTCCTCGCCGCCATGGTGGCCGAGGGCTGCCGCGCCGTGGTCATGGAGGTCTCCTCCCACGCCCTGGAGCAGCGCCGCACCCGGGGCCTTCCCTTCGCCGCCGCCGTGCTGACCAACGTCGCCAGCGACCACCTCGACTACCACGGTTCCTTCGAGGCCTACCGCGAGGCCAAGGGCCTGCTGTTCTCGGGCCTCGACGCCGGGGCCGCCGCCTGCATCAACGACGGGGACCCGAGCGCCGCCTGGTTCGCCGCCCGCTCCCGGGGGCGGATCCTCCGCTACGGCTTCGGCCCGGCCTGCGAGGTCGCCGCCGAGGACCCCGAGGCGGGGCCCGACGGCGTCGCCTTCACCCTCCGCGTCGGGGGGGGGCGCGCCGCCGTGCGCAGCCCGCTCCTCGGGAGACATAACATCGAGAACATGCTCGCCGCGGCGGCCGCGGCACACGGATTGGGGCTCCCGGCGGACGCGATCGCCCCGGGCCTGGCTCGTCTGTCCGGCGTGCCCGGCCGTCTCGAGCGGGTGGACGACGGGAGCCTCGGCTTCCGCGTCCTCGTGGATTATGCGCACACGGAGGACTCCCTCCGCCGCGTCCTCGGCTTCCTGAGGCCCGTGACGCCGGGCCGCCTCCTCGTCCTCGGCGGGTGCGGCGGGGACCGGGACCGCTCCAAGCGCCCCCTCATGGCCCGCGCCATGGCGGAGCTGGCCGACGAGGCCGTCTTCACCTCCGACAACCCCCGCAGCGAAGACCCCGCGGCCATCCTCGCCGGGATGTCGGCGGGGGTCCCCGCGGGCGCCCCCGTGACGGTCGTGCCCGACCGGCGCGAGGCGATCCGGCTCATCGTGGCCCGGGCGCGGCGGGGGGACATGGTCCTCATCGCCGGCAAGGGCCACGAGACCTACCAGGTGCTCGGGGACCGGACGGTCCCCTTCGACGACCGGGAGGAGGCGCGACGCGCGCTCGGGGAGGTGCGGGGCGGGTGAATGGGAGCGTTTCGCGGCCCCTCGCCGGAACTTCGGGCCCTCACGAAAGTTCCGGCGGCCGCGGGCCGATCAAGGACAGGTCGGGAACAAGGTCGGAAGGAAGCGCGGCGGCGGGGCCCGGGGGCGGGCCGGACGGCCGCCGGCGGACGCGGAAAGGCCGAACATGGACCCCCTGACTCTGGACGAAGCGGCCCGCGCCATGGGCGCGGACCCCCTGCCCGTGGAGCACTGCTCGATCCGCTGCACCGGCGCCTCCATCGACACCCGTTCCATCGACCCGGGCTGCCTCTTCTTCGCCCTGAAGGGGGAGCGGTCCGACGGGCACCGCCACCTCGCGCGGGCCGCGGAGGCCGGGGCCGTCGCCGCCGTCGTGCGGCGCGGCTCCGACTTCCCCGCGCCCCGGGGCCTGCCGCTGCTCGTCGTCGAGGACCCCGCGCAGGCGCTGTTCGACCTCGCCGTGGACGCCCGCTCGCGCTTCAAGGGCACCGTGGTCTGCATCACGGGATCCAACGGGAAGACGACCACGAAGGAGATGACCGGGGCCGTCGCCTCGACGACGGGGACCTGCGTGCGCTCGGAGAAGTCCTACAACAACCACCTCGGCGTCCCCCTGTCGATCCTCCGCGCCAACGCCTCGGTGAAGACCCTGGTGCTGGAGATCGGCACCAACCACCCCGGGGAGATCGACCGCCTGGCGCGCCTGGCCCGCCCCCGCATCGCCGTCGTGACGAACGTCGGCGAGGCCCACCTCGGCCACTTCGGGTCGCTGCGCGCCATCGCCGAGGAGAAGGCCGCGCTCCTGCGCGTCCTGCCCGAGGACGGGTTCGCCGTCATCAACGCCAACGACGAGTTCGCGCCCCTGCTCGCGGCCCGCACGCGCGCACGGGTCTGCACCTTCGGTCGCGTCGATCCCGTGGCCGACCCGTCGGTGATGGAGGAGATCGACGTCTGGGGCGCCCACGCGCGCCGCTCCCAGCGGCCCCGGGGCGTGTGCTTCTGGCTCTACGGGAAGATGAAGGTGACCGTCCCCGTGCAGGGCCTGCACAACGTCTCCAACGCCCTGGCCGCCGTCGCCGTGGGCCTGCTCCTCGGGGCCGACCCGCGGGCCGTCCGCGACGCGCTCCGCGAGGTCGAGGCGCCGCGCCTGCGCCTGCAGAGGGAGCGGGTCGGCGGCGTCGTGCTCGTGGACGACACCTACAACGCCAACCCCGCCTCCGTGGGCGCGGCGCTCGACGAGATCTCCGTGGCCGCCTGCGACGGCCGGCGGGTGTTCGTGCTCGGGGACATGGGGGAGCTGGGCGACCGGACGGAGGAGCACCACCGCCACGCGGGCCGCCGCGCGGCGTCCTCCGCCGACGTCCTGTGGGCCGTCGGCCCCGCCGCCCGGGCGGCCGCCGAGGAGGCGCTGGCCGCGGGCATGCCCCGGGACCGCGTGCACCTCTCCCCGGACGTGCGCTCCGCCGTCGAGACGCCCCCCTTCGAGCCGGAGCCGGGGGACCTCGTGCTGCTCAAGGCCTCCCGCGCCGTGGAGCTCGACCTCCTCGCCAAGGCCCTGCGCACCCGGCTCCGTCCGCGGGCCCGGGAGACCGTGTGATCGGACACTGGCTCCTCGGGTTCGAGGAGGCGCTCCCCGGCCTGGGGGCCTTCCGCTACATCACGTTCCGCGCCCTCTGCGCGGCGCTGACGGCGTTCCTCGTCTGCCTACTGCTCGGGCCCCCGGTCATCCGGTGGCTCCGCCTGCAGAAGGTGGGGGAGCACATCCGCACCGACTCCGACCGCCTCAACGGGATCCTCCACGGCGCGGGCAAGGTCGGCACCCCGACCATGGGGGGGCTCCTCATCGTGCTCGCCGTCGTGGCGGGGACCGTGCTCTTCGGACGCCTCGACAACATGGCCGTGCTCCTGGCCCTCTGGACCACGGTGGCGCTGGGCGTCCTCGGGGCCGCCGACGACTGGCGCAAGCTCACGGTCCGCGGCTCCAAGGGGATGTCGGCGCGCACGAAGCTCGCCTTCCAGGGGGCGATCTCGGTGGTCGTCGTGGGCGCCCTCTACGTCCACGCCTCCCCGGCGGAGCGGCCCGGGGTCGTCGGGATCCCGCTGGCCCGCTCGATGGCGCTCGACATCGGCGCCTTCTACGTGCTGGCCGGGACCTTCGTGATGGTCGGGGCCTCCAACGCGGTGAACCTCACCGACGGCCTCGACGGGCTGGCCGCGGGCTGCTGCGCGATGGCGGCCCTGGCCCTGGCCCCCGTGGCCTACGCCGTCGGCCGGGCCGACTGGTCGGCCTTCCTGCACATGCCCCACGTCGCCTCGGCCGGGGAGGTGACCGTCTACCTCGCCGCCGTGGGCGGGGCCTGCATGGGCTTCCTCTGGTGGAACTGCCACCCGGCCTCGGTCTTCATGGGGAACACCGGCTCCCTGGCCCTCGGCGGGGGCCTGGCGGTGGCGGCGCTGGCGGCCCGGCAGGAGTGGGCCCTGGCCGTCGCCGGGGGCGTGTTCGTGCTCGAGGTGATGTCCGTCGTCGTCCAGGTCGCCTGGTTCAAGCGCACCGGGCGGCGCGTGTTCCGCTGCGCCCCGTTCCACCACCACCTGCAGTTCCTCGGGTGGAAGGAGACCCAGGTCGTCACCCGCCTCTGGATCGTCGCGGGGATCCTCGGCCTGCTGACCCTCAGCGTGGTGAAGGTCCGATGACCGCCCTCCTGGCCGCTCTCCGCTCCGCGGCCGTCCGCTCCCGCCCCGCCGGGACGGCCGCGGCCCCCGCCCCGGAATCCGCGGAGACCTGGGGCCGGGCGGCGGTCCTCTGCGCGCTGGGCCTCTCGACGGTGGGAATCCTGATGGTCTACTCCTCCTCCTCCGTGCGCGCCGCGATGATGGAGGGGGACGGGACCTACTACCTCAAGCGGCAGGTGGCCTGGGCGGGCATCGGCCTCGGGGCGATGGTCCTCTCGATGCGCATCCCGCTCGACTTCTGGAGGAACAACGGGCGGGCGCTGCTCGCGGCCTCGGCGCTTCTCCTCGTCGGGGTCCTCCTCTTCGGCTCCCACATCAACGGCGCGCGGCGCTGGTTCCGCGTCGGCCCCTTCTCCTTCCAGCCGTCGGAGATGGCCAAGCTCGCGGTCCTCTGCTTCGTCTCCGCGTGGCTCTGCGACGCCCGCAACCGGCTCTCCGACTTCCGCCGCGGCTTCCTCCCGGCGGCCGGGGCGGTGGGGGGCGTGGCCGCCCTCGTCCTCGTGGAGCCGGACTTCGGCACCGCGCTGTTCATCGGGACGCTGGGGATCGCGCTCCTCATCGTGGGCGGTGTCCGCATGCGGCACCTGGCCCTCATGGCGCTCCCCGTCGTCCCGGTCATCGCGTGGACGGTCGTCACGCGCATCGAGGTCATCAAGGACCGGTTCCAGTTCCTCGGCGGGGTGGACGGGGCCCACTACCAGGTCAAGCAGGGGCTCGTGGCGCTGGGTTCCGGGGGGCTCCTCGGCCGGGGCCTCGGGGCCGGGACGGCCAAGCTCTACTTCCTCCCCGAGGGCTCCTCGGACTTCATCCTCCCCGTCATCGGCGAGGAGCTGGGGTTCGTCGGAACGCTCCTCATCGTGCTCCTCTACGCCGCCTTCATCCGCGCCGGCGCGCGCGTGTGCCTGAAGTGCATCGACCGGGACCGGTTCGCCTTCTTCATGTCCCTCGGGGTCACCCTGTGGGTCGGCCTCCAGGCGGCCATCAACATCGCCGTCACCACGGCCTGCGCGCCGACGAAGGGGATCGCGCTGCCCTTCGTGAGCCTCGGGGGGTCGGGGCTCGTGATGCTCTTCGTCGCCACCGGGATCCTCTACGCCTCGGCCCGCCGCGCCGACCAGGCCGCCGTCGCCCTCGAGGGGCGCCCGTGAGCGGCCCCGTGATCCTGTTCGCGGGCGGAGGGACGGGAGGGCACCTTCTGCCCGGCGCGGCCTCGGCCGAGAGCCTGAAGGCCCTCGCCCCCGGGGCGACGGTCCTGTTCGCGACGACGGACCGGGACGAATCCTCCGCATGGGCCGGGGCGGCCGGCGGGGAGCGGCTCCCCATCGCCTCCCCGCGCCTTCCGCGCGGGGTGATCGAGGTCGGGGGGTTCGTCGCCGGCTTCGGGTCCTCGCTGGCGCGGTCCGCGGTGGAACTGCGCCGCCGGCGCGTGGACGCGGTGGTGGGCCTCGGCGGCTACGGATCCGTCGGCCCCTGCCTGGCCGCGCTGGCCACCGGGCGGCCCGTCGTGACCCTGGAGGCGAACGTCGTCCCCGGCTCGGCCAACCGCTGGCTCTGCCGCCTCGGCGCGACCGCGGCCGTCTCCTTCGAGGCGACGGCGGCGGCGCTGCCGCGGTCGGTCCACACGGGCAATCCCCTCAGGGCCGCGGTGCTGGCGAAGCGGAGGGATCCGGCGCTCTTCGGCCTCGACGGGGCCTCCCCGATCCTCGCGGTGGTGGGCGGGTCCCTCGGCGCGAAGGGGCTCAACGCCCGCGTCGCCGCCGCCCTGCCGGACCTCGGGCTCGCGGGGATCCAGCTGATCTGGATCGCCGGGAGGGACGAGGCCCCGGCCATGGAGGCGCGGGCGGCGGCGGCCGGCGTGCGCGCCGCCGTGCTGCCCTTCACCTCCTCGATGGCGGAGGTCTACGGGACCGCGGACCTGCTGCTGGCGCGCTCCGGCGGGGGCATGGTGGCCGAGGTCGCCGCGCTGGGCGTCGCGGCGGTGTTCGTCCCCTATCCCCACCACGCCGACCGCCAGCAGTTCCGCAACGCGGAGGCCCTCGTCCGCCGCGGCGCGGCCCGCATGGTGGAGGAGGGGGACCTCGGGCCGGACGCCTTCGCGGCCGTCGTGCTCCCGCTGCTCGCCGACGCGGCGGAGCGGGGGCGGATGGCCTCGGCGGCGAGGGCCTGCGGGCGCCCCGACGCGGCGGAGCGCGTGGCGCGCCTGGTGCTCTCGAGGATGGATGGGAAGCGGAAGGAAGCCGGGGCCGCGGAGACGGCCCCGGCGGTGAAAGGGGGAGCCGGTGTTCTCGCGTAGACGGGTCGTCCACTGCGTCGGGATCGGCGGGACGGGGATGAGCGGCCTGGCCGCCCTCCTGTCGGCCGAAGGGCACGCCGTCACGGGGTCGGATTCCGGCCGCGGGACCGCGGTCACGGACCTCATGGCGCGGGGGATCCCGGTCTCCCAGGGCCACGCGACGGAGAACCTCCCCGCGGACGCCGACCTCGTCGTCGCCAGCGCCGCGGTCCCCGCGGACAACCCCGAGGTGCTGGAGGCCGACCGCCGGGGCGTCAACGTGGTGAAGTACGCCAAGGCGCTCGGGGCGCTGATGGCCACCCGCCGCGGGATCGCCATCGCGGGCTGCCACGGGAAGACGACCACGACGGGCATGGCGGCCTTCGTGCTGGATCGCTGCGGGAGGGACCCGACCGTCGTGCTGGGCGGGAGCCTGCCGGTCTTCGGCGGGAACTGGAAGCACGGGCGCGGGGAGTTCCTCGTGGCCGAGGCCTGCGAGTACGACCGCTCCTTCCTGAACCTCACGCCCGAGATCGCCGTCGTCAACAACATCGACGCCGACCACCTCGACTACTACCGCGACCTGCAGGACATCTCCTCGGCGTTCCTCGACTTCGCGCGCCTGCTCCCGGAGAACGGCCTCCTTGTCGTGAACAACGAGCAGGAGAACCTCTTCAAGCGCGACGGCGCCGTCAAGGCGCGCGTGGAGACGACGGGCCTTCGCAACCACGCCGACTGGGTCGCCGTGGACCGGCGCATGGACCGCGGGCTGGCCAAGTTCCGCGTGCTCCGCCGCGGGGAGGAGTGGGGCCACTTCGCGCTCCGCATCCCGGGCCTGCACAACACGCTCAATGCGCTGGGCATCATCGCGCTCGGCAACCACGTGGGCCTGGAGCGCGCCGAGGTGGCCCGCGCGCTCCTGGACTTCCCCGGCGTGGACCGCCGCCTCTCGGTCCGCTTCAACCGCGGGGGGATCAGCGTCGTGGACGACTACGCCCACCACCCCACGGAGGTGCAGGCGGTGCTGCGGACGCTCCGGGAGGACCCGGCCACGCGGCGCATCATCGCGGTGTTCCAGCCGCACCAGGCGAGCCGGCTGCGCATGTTCCGCCGGGAGATGGCCGCGGCGCTCGGCGGCGCGGACCGGATCCTCGTGCCCGACATCTACTTCGCCCGGGACACCGCCGAGGACCGGGCCCACGTCCACTCCCTCGACCTCGTCAAGACGCTCAACAACCTCGGCGCCGACGCCGTCTACGAGCCCGCCCTCGCGGCCATCGCGGAGCGGGTGCTGGAGGACCTCCGCCCGGGCGACGTCGTCGTCACCATGGGGGCGGGGGACATCACGGGAGTCTCCCATGAACTGGCCGAGCGCCTCGACGACCTCCGTCGCCAGGCGATTCCCGCTTAGCGGCGAGACGACCTTCGGCATCGGGGGGCCCGCGGAGTGGGCGGCCCGTCCGCGCACGGCGAAGGAGGTCGAGGGGATTCTCCGCGTGGCCCGCGGGGAGGGGATGCCCGTGCGCTGCGTGGGGATGGGGTCGAACCTGCTCGTGGCCGACGAGGGGGTGTCGGGGCTGGTGCTGCGGATGCGGGGGCTCGACGAGGTCTCCTTCGACGGGGATCTCGCGGTGGCGGGCGCCGGGGTGACGAACACGCGGATGATCATCGCGGCGAGGGACCGGGGGCTCGGCGGCCTGGAGTGCCTCGTCGGCTACCCGGGGACGCTCGGCGGGGCGGTGCGCATGAACGCGGGGGGAACGCCGGGCTACATCGGCGCCCGCGTGGAGTGGGTGCGCGGCGTGGACGGGGCGGGGAGGGTCGTCCGGCGCCCGGCGGCGGAGTGTGGATTCCGCTACCGCGGCAGCGACCTCTCCGACCTCGTCGTCACGGAGGTGGCGCTGCGCCTGCCGCGGGAGGGGGACCTCGAGGCCTACGTGGCCCGCTGCGACGCCGTCAACCGGAAGAAGCGGGCCAGCCAGCCGATGAGCCTCCCGTCGGCCGGGTGCGCGTGGAAGAACCCCCCCGAGGACGCGGCGGGGCGGCTCGTGGAGTTCGCCGGGTGCAAGGGGCTCCGGGTGGGGGGGGCGGAGGTCTCCACGGTCCACGCCAACTTCATCGTGAACCGGGGCGGGGCGACGTGCGCCGACGTGCTCTCTCTCATGGCCGAGGTCCGCCGCCGGGTCCACGACGCCTCCGGGATCACCCTCGATCGCGAGGTGATCCACTGGGGGGATGCGGCCGTGGCGCTGTCCGGCCGATAGATCCCTCGGCGGAGCCGCCGGGGCCCCGCATCGACGTCCACCCCCATGCCGCGGAGGAAGACCGGATGATTGCCCCCGAGAAGGTGTCTCTCAGCGACTTCGTGTCCCGCCGTCTCCATCCCACGAAGGTGACCCTCGCCTACATCCGCCACGAGCTGGCGACCCACGGCTCCGGCTCCAACGTCCAGATCGACCGCCAGGAGCTGATGTCGGTCCTGGCCACGCTCGAGATCTTCATCGAGGACTACGAGAAGCTCGTCACCCGCGACCCCCGCGCCCAGGCCGCCGCGCCCTCCATGCCGGTGGCCGACCGGACCGCGACCTACGTCTCGGACGCCCGGGCCTAACCCCGACCGGACGGCCGGCCCCCGCCCGAACCCGGGGGCCGGTCCTTCGTTCGAAGGGCTGCGGTGACGGACACCCCTCCGACCGGCGCGATCCCGGAGGCGCGGGAGGACCCCGCGCCGGCGGCCCCCGAACGCCCCCGCATCCACGCCGTCCTCCGCGTCGGCCTCGTGGCCGTCTTCTTCGGCGTGGCCGTCCTCTGCATCCTCCGGGTGAACGACCGCGTCCGGGGGCTCGAGGACTTCCGGGTGGACCTCTCCACCGCCTGGCTCGCCCGGGCCCCGGCCTGGCTCCCCGAGGAGGAGCGCCGGGCCTTCGCCGCCGCCGCGGCGGCGGAGGGCTCCGTCCCCTTCCACCAGGAGGGGATCCTCGAGGCGGCCGAGGCGCGCGTGGGCGGGGACCCCCGCGTCGCCCGCGTCCTCGGCTCCCGCCGCCGCCACCCCGACGGGATCGAGGTCATGGTCGAACTCCGCCGCCCCGTGGCCCTCGTCGAGGCGGGCGGCCGGACCGCGGCCGTGGACCGGGACGGGATCCTCCTCCCGGGGAACTACGGGAAGCACCCGCTGCCGCGCATCCGCGGCGGGGGGGGCGACCTCCCCGCCCCCGGTACGGCCTGCGGC
Organism: uncultured Planctomycetota bacterium; assembly: GCA_964633345.1. Lineage (GTDB taxonomy): Bacteria > Planctomycetota > JAJSAM01 > JAJSAM01 > JAKLKS01 > CAZWGT01. The sequence goes on along the minus strand of CAZWGT010000003.1, from coordinate 20,246 downwards.
CGCGCCGTCGTGGAGGGGGCCTCCGTCGCCGCCGCCCTCCCGCCGGACCTCCTCTTCCCCCTCGGCCTGACCGTCGTGGACGTCGCCGGCGTCGAGAAGGGGACGGCCATCGTGCTCCACAGGAAGACCGGGAAGGGGGAGACGCCGCTGTCCGTCGAGTGGGGCCGCGCGCCCGCCTCCCCCGAGGCGGCCCTCGACCCCACGGCCGAGGCCAAGGTCGCCCACCTCCGGCTGGCGGTGCGGAGGTTCCCGGGGCTGAAGGGGTTGAAGTCGGTGCGCCTGGCCTTCGACGACCTGGTGGTCGTCCCCCTGTGACCCGCCGGGGCGCCCGCCTCGTCCTCGCGGCGGGGGGGCTGGCCTTCGCGGCGGCGGCCCTTTCGTGGTCGGCGCCCTCGCTCCCGGCGGGACTGGCGGCGGCCTGCGCCCCCGAACTCGTTCTGCGCGAACTCCTGGCGGCCCTCGCGGCCTTCGTCCTGCTCGTCGCCCCCTCCTTCCTCGCCGACGAGCCGGGGCGGCCCGCGGAGTGCCACGACGGGTTGCTGGCCGCGCTGGCGGCGGCCGCGGCGGCGGTCGCGCTGGCGGCGGCGGGGGGGCTCGACCCCCCGGACCTCCTCCCGGCGGGGGCGCTCCTCCTCGCCTGCGACCTCGCGGCCTCCTCGTACCTGAGGATCGATCCCGCGGGCCGGAGGGGGACCCTGTTCGCGGCGGCGGCGGCGGCGCTGCTGGCCGGGATCCCGATCGCGGCCTACGGCCTGGCGGAGTTCGGCGGATGGGAGGGGGCGGCGGCGGCGTTCCGGGCCTCGCCCCTGCTGGCGATCCGGGACGTGGCGGGGGGCTGGGCGGCGGTGGGCCCGGCGGCCCTCGTCCTCGTGTCGGCGGCGGCGGTGCTGCGGTCCGGCGCAGCCCTCCGCAAGGCCCCCGCGGCGGCCCTCGTGCTCGTCGCCCTCGCGGCGCCGGACAACGCCACGGTTCTCGTCGTCGGAGCCCCGCGGGACGGTGCTTATGCGGCGCTGCTGGCGCCCTTCGAGGGGAAGCCGCGGCAGGAGGTGGATGTCCTTCCCGACCCGATCCCCTGGCAGGTGGAGGTCGTGGTCCTCGGGCGGCCGGCGCGCAGCCCCGCGGAGTCCGGGGAGTGGCGCCGTCTCCTCCTCCCCTTCGCGAGGGCGGGGGGGCGGGTGCTGGGGCCGGGGGCGGGGGAGTTCCCCGCGGGCTTCTCCCCCGTGATCCGCCATCCCGCGGACAGGCCGGAGCCGGGGGTGGACCCGGACCTGTTCCGGGTCCCCTTCCCCTCCGTCCCTCGCCGACTGCCGGGCCGGACCCTCGCCTTCCTCGGGTTCCTCGCGCTGGCCCTGGCCGGAGCGGTGTTCGTCCTTCGCCGTGGCGGGCACGGCCAGGCCCGGTCGATGCTCGTCCTCGGCGGGATGGCGGCGGTCGGGAGTTCGCTCCTCTACCTGCCGGGGGTCCTCGGCGAGCCGTTCCGGATCTACCGGCTCGTGGTGGAGGAGCGGATCGAGGGGGAGTCCTCCGCCCGCCGCGTGGAGATCCTGCGGGTGGAGCGCCTGCGCCGCGGCGGGATCGATCCCGTCCCGGGGCCCTCCTTCGTCGAGATCCGCTACGCCGCCGACGCGGCGCCCGCGGTGGCGGCCGGCGGGTCGGTCCGCCTGGAGAGGCCCGGGCAGTACGCGCTGCTGGCCTCCGTCGCGGGGGTCGCGACCCCGGCGGCGGCGGGGCCGTGGCTGGCGACGACGGAGACGCCTGCCGAATGGAAGCGGTCCACGGACGAGCGCGTCGCCCGCGCCGGGTGGCTCCTGACGGTTCTGGCCCGCCGGACCGGGCCCGGGATCCGCTGCGCCGTCCCCGCCGAGGGCCCCGACGCCGTGGTGATCCACTCCCGCTGAGTCAGGCCCCGACGACCGGGAACCCGTAGGCGCGGGCCGCCGCGGCCAGGCCCCTGTCGTGGGTGGCGAAGGTCACCTGGTCGCATCCCGGCTCGCCCCGGAAATGCAGGGCGGACGCGAGGTGGATCCCATCCAGGGTGCCGAGGGGGACCGGCATCGGGGCGCCGGCAAGGGCCAGGATGGAGCGGTCCATCTCGACGAGGGTCAGGGAGCTCAGCACGGTGGTGACCCAGCCCTGGCGGAGGGGGAGTTCGTCCGCGGGGATCTTCCCCAGGTGCCTCCCCCGGTCGATGGCCCGGTAGCACTCCAGTTCGGTGATCCGGCTCGACACGCCGGGCTGCAGGGCGCCGAGATCCAGGGGGCCCGGCTGGTCGAACGCCTGCTGGAGGATCACCGAGGAGTCGAGGTACCAGATCATCCCTCCCGCCCCTTGCGCCTCTCCTCGAGGAGCAGGTCCAGGACCCCGCCGCCCCCCCGCATCGGGGGCAGGCGGGGGATCTTCCCGAGGGCGGGCGACCCGGGGAAGGGGAGTCGGAGGGTCAACCGGGACTTCCGGACGGGGACGATCTCCGCCACGGGCTTGTCCCGGTCGTAGACGGTGACCGTCTCCCCCTTCCGGACGAGGCGGAGGTAGTGGGAGAGCTTCGCCTTGAGGACGGAGACCTTGACCTTCTTCATCAACCCATTATGACCAGAAATGGTCACTTCGGCAAGCCCCTGCATGGAACGCCTCCCGTACATCCTCCAAGACGCCGGGGGGGGTCGCCTAGGCTCTGGAGACCATGGGAACGAGGCCGGCGGCGCTCCTGATCCTCCTCGCGGGGTGCGCGGCCCCTCCGCCGGTCTGCGACGAACCTCCCCCGGTTCCCTCCGTCCCCCCCGTTCCGGAGGCGCTCCGGTCGGTCTTCGGCGAGGAGTACGACCGGGCCCTCCTCGAGATCGGCCTGACCCGGGAGACGGCCCGGGTGACGCCCTCCGACCTGGCCATCATGTCCAGCGGCCGCTTCCCCCTCCCCCTGTACGAGGCCCTCCAGGCCGACCCGACCCTGGCCGATCGCTACGCCCGGACCCTCCGCGCCGGGGCCTTCGCCGCGGCGGACTCCCTGGCGGGGATGTCGTCCTACGCGGCGGCCCGCGTGGACGCCGTCGTGCGCCTCGGCCTCCTCGGCGACCCGATGGAGGCGGAGATGAAGGAGGCGGAGAAGGAGGGGGCGCTCGAGGCGGCGCTGGAGGAAGTCCAGGGGGAGCCCGGTACGAAGGCGCCTTCAGCATCGGGGGTCCCCGCGCCGGTCCGGACCGCCGCAGCCCTCGTTCTGCGCGCCGAGCGCCGGAGCACCCGGTGGCTGATGCTCGCGTTCCATGAAGGCACGCTGCCGGGCACCGCCGCCGATGCGACGGTGGTCCTCGCGAAGGAGGAGACCGACGACCTCCGGAAGGACTTCGAAGGGAAGGCCGCCGGGGTCGATCTCCGCTACCTCGCCCGGGCCGCCGCGGAGATCGCCATGGCCGCGGACCGCGCGTCGGCGCTGATCGCGGATCTCAAGGAGACCCCTCCCTTCGAGTACCGATGCGAAACCCGCCAAGGGGCGGTGCTCCTGCGAGGCGGAGGGGACGACGCCGACACGAATGCCGACGCGGGAGCCTACCTGCTGCGAATCGACACGGGGGGGAACGACCGCTATTCCTCCGGAGCCGCCGCCTCCTACTGCGGTGTGTCGGTGCTCATCGATGTCGCGGGGAATGACGCGTACGATTCCCCCCCCGACGCGCCCGCCTTCGGAGCAGGGCACTACGGAGTCGGCCTCCTCGTGGACCTCGCCGGGAACGACCGCTACACCCTCCGCGGCGACCGCGCCCTCGGCCTCGGGGCCGGGGTCTTCGGGGTCGGCGCGCTCCTCGACCGGGCCGGCGACGACACCTACTCCGGCACCGGGTTCTGCCAGGGCGCGGGCGCGGTGGGGTGGGGGACCCTCACCGACCTCGGCGGGAAGGACACGTACGACGCCTACTTCTACTCCCAGGGGTTCGGCTTCGTCCGGGGCGCCGGGGTCCTGACCGATCTGGCCGGCGACGACGTCTACACCCTGAACGACACCGACATCAAGTCCCCCTCGGCCCAGTCCAAGGAGCACAACTCCTCCCTCGGGCAGGGGTTCGGCTTCGGGGTGCGGGCCGACTACACCGACGGGCACTCGCTGGCCGGGGGGGTCGGCATCCTCGCCGACCGGGAGGGGAACGACCGCTACTCCTGCGCGGTGTTCGGGCAGGGGGGCGGCTACTGGATGGGGGTCGGGATGCTCCTCGACGGGGCGGGGAACGACGCCTACTCCGGACTCTGGTACGTCCAGGGGGCCTGCGCCCACTTCGCCGTCGGGATCCTCGACGACGGCGGGGGGGACGACACCTACCTCGCCACCATGAACATGGCCCAGGGGGCCGGCCACGACTACTCCACCGGGGTCCTCCTCGACCGGGCCGGGAACGACTCCTACACCGCCCCCAACCTCTCCCTCGGCGGGGGGAACGCCGACGGCGTGGGCATCCTCGTGGACGCGGGGGGGGACGACGTCTACCGCTCCCAGGGGATCACCCTCGGCTTCGCCTCCGTCGCCACGCCGGCCGACGCCCCCACGCTCCGCCACGGGTCGCTCACCCTCGGGGTCTTCCTCGACCTCGGCGGGAGGGACGCCTACCCGGCGGAGTTCGCCGGCGACGGGAGGACCTGGACCCAGGCCGGGAGGCAGGGGAAGGCCCCCTCCAGCAACGAGCGGGGGGTGGGCCGGGACCGCTGACCCGGGGGATTCCTTGGCCCCGGTCCGCCCCCGCCTACAATCCGCGGTTTCCCCCACGGGGGGGCCCGGGAATCTCCCCGGGCACCACGCACAGGAGCCGACGCCGATGCGTACCGAATCCGCCAAGCCCCTCGAGGTGAAGCACGCCTGGCACCTCGTGGACGCCACCGACGTCCCCCTCGGCCGCCTCGCCAGCCGCCTCGCCCGGGTCCTCCAGGGCAAGCACCGCACCGACTGGACCCCCCACGTGGACTGCGGGGACTTCGTCGTGGTCATCAACTGCGCGAAGATCAGGCTCACCGGGAAGAAGGCGGAGACGAAGGTGTACCAGCGCTACACCGGCTACCCCGGCGGCCGCAACGAGTACTCCTTCGCCGAGTACATGGAGAAGGACCCCGGCATCGTCGTCCACCAGGCGATCCGCCGGATGCTGCCCAAGTCGAGGCTCGGCAAGGGCATGATCACCAAGTTGAAGACCTTCCCCGGTGCGGAGCACACGCACCAGGCGCAGCGGCCCCGGCCGCTCGTCCTCTCCTAGACGCGGATCCCGAAGCAGGAGGCAGCCTTGGCCGAAACGACGGAGACGAAGACGGAGACGAAGATCATCTCGAAGCCCGCCCCGAAGCCGGCGGCGAAGCCCGCGGCCCCGGCGGCGGAGGCGGTCCCCGCCCCCGCCCCCGCGTCCCGCAAGTCCGCCCCCAAGACGGCGGACGTCTGGGCGACCGGCCGGCGCAAGAGCTCCGTGGCCCGGGTCCGCGTCCGCAAGGGCGACGGCAAGTTCCAGGTCAACCGGAAGAAGCACACCGACTACTTCCCCATCCTCCAGGACCGCATGAAGTGCGAGGAGGCCCTCCTCCTCGTCGCGGCCCGGGAGAAGGTGGACGTCATCGTCAGCGTCGGCGGCGGCGGGCCGACGGGGCAGTCGGGCGCCATCTGCATGGGACTGGCCCGCGCGCTGGGCAAGTTCGACGCGGCCTACACGGAGCCGCTGCGCGTCTCCGGCCTCCTCACCCGCGACTCCCGCATGAAGGAGCGCAAGAAGTACGGCCGCCGCGGCGCACGGCGCGGCTTCCAGTTCAGCAAGCGCTAGTCTCCACCACGGCACTTCAAGGGGCCGTCGGCCTGCAGGGGCCGGCGGCCTCTTCGATTCCGGGGTACCATGGCCCGCGACGGGGGCCCGCGGGGGCGGCCCGCGCCGGAGGATGCCCATGCGCCCCTGCACGACGCTCCTCGCCCTCGCTCTCCTCGCCGCCGCCGCCCCCGGGGCGACCCTCCTCGAGGAGCTGGCCGGCGGCCGCCTCGAGAACCTCCGCGTCCGCAAGTTCCTGGTAGGGCGCCTCGAGGCGAACACGGACCGCTTCATCGCCCGGAGCGGCCGGGACGAGCAGGCGGTGCTCCGCGACGAAGTTCTCTACTTCGAACTGTCCGGCCCCCTCGACTTCGACACCCTGGACGACCGGACCGTGCGGATCGGCATCCCGACCCTTCCCGGGCTGATGATCCCCGCGCGGGGCTCCTTCTACCGCCACACGGTGAAGGCGTTCGATCCCGTCTCCGGCAGTTTCGTCCCGAAGCGCACCTACCGGAACCGGTTCCTCTTCGACCCGACCAGCCGCCTGGAGCCGACGATCCGGCAGAACCCCTACGGGTTCGAGGCCGGCGCCCCGTACGTCGTCATCCTCCCCGGGGCCGATACGGGCACCCCGAAGACCCTGCGGACGCCGCGCGGAAGCCCCCTGCAGGCGACCTTCCGCACGACGTTCCGAACGGCGGGCGGGGCAAGCCCCGCCCCTGCCGAGTCCCGCCGCGGGGTGCCCTAGGCCTTCTTCGCCGCGACGGCGACGTCCCGGGCGTAGCGGATCATCTCGAGGGCGATGTCCTTCCCCGTGGCCGCCTCGATTCCCTCGAGGCCCGGGGAGACGTTCACCTCGGTGACGAGGGGGCCCTCCTCGGACTCCAGCATGTCCACGCCGGAGATGTGCAGGCCCACGGCGCGCGCCGCCGAGAGCGCGACCCGCTCGATGTCGGGGGGCACCGGGGCCACGGCCTCCCCGCTGCCGCCGCGGTGGATGTTGGACCGGAAGGAGCCGGGCCGCGCCCTGCGCCGCATGGCGCCCGCCACGCGGTCCCCGACCACGATGCAGCGCACGTCCCGGCCGCGGCTCTCGGCGATGAACTTCTGCACGAGGATGTTCTGGTTGAGCCCCCACATCGCGTCGAGGATCGCCTCCGCCGCCGCCAGGGACTCGGCCAGCATCACGCCCACCCCCTGGGTCCCCTGGAGCAGCTTCAGCACCACCGGCGGGCCGCCGAGCTGCTCGATGCACCACTCCACGCTCTCGGGGTTGCGCGCCATGAGGGTGGGGGGGATCGGCACCCCGTGGGAGGCGAGCACCTGGAGGCTGCGGAGCTTGTCCCGCGCACGGTAGACCGCGCCCGACGTGTTGAGCACGGGGACGCCGATGAGCTCGAAGTGGTGGATCACGGCGAGCCCGTACTCCGTGATCGTCGTCCCGATGCGGGGGATGACGAGGTCCACGTCGGTGAGCGCGTGGCTGGCGCTGTGGATGGAGGCCTTCCCGTCCCGCGGGAGGAGGAGGGCGAGGTCCAGCGGGTCGGCCACGACCGCCTCGATCTCCTCCATCTCGCAGGCGTCGAGGAGCCGCCGGGTCGAGTAGATGGCGGCGCTGCGGGAGAGGATCAGGAAGCGCATGGGCCCCGCATTGTCCGGGAGGACGGGGGGCCCCCAAGAACCGAATCGCTTCCGCGAAAAGGTGGAGCGGGCGCCCGTCTCCCGGAGAATGAGGGGCCCGCACCCGGAGGGACCGATGGCAGGCCACAGCCACGCAGCGAACGTGATGTACAAGAAGGCGGCGGTGGACCGCAAGCGCGCCGCACTCTTCAGCAAGATCGCCCGCCTCATCATCGTCGCCGCCCGCGCCGGGGGCGGGGACCCGGACGGGAACATCCGCCTGAAGTTCGTCATCGAGACGGCCCGCGCCGCCAACATGACCAACGACTCCATCAAGCGGGCCATCCTGAAGGGCACCGGGGAGGGCTCCGTCGAGGTCTACGACGAGGTGACCTACGAGGGGTACGCGCCGGGGGGCGTGGCGCTCATCGTCTCGGGCCTCACCAACAACCGGGCCCGGACCGCGGGCGAGGTGAAGAACATCTTCGACCGGCGCGGCGGGAACATCGGGACCCCGGGCTCCGTGGCGTGGCAGTTCACGAAGAAGGCGATCATCAACGGGGACCCGGCGGGGAAGTCCGAGGACGACATCCTGATGGCGGTGATGGAGGCGGGCGCCGAGGATCTCGAGTACACCAAGGACGTGTTCGTCGTCATCGGCCCCCCCGAGGCGATGTCGGCCATGCGCGAGGCGGTGACGAAGATCGGCCTGAAGATCGCTTCCAGCGAGATCACCTGGGAGCCGACGAACCGCGTCCCCGTGGAGGACGTCGAGGCGGCGCGGAAGCTCCTCTCCCTCGTCGAGGAGCTCGAGGACCACGAGGACGTGCAGGCGGTGGCCGCCAACTACGACATCCCCGACGAGGTGATGGCGGCGGCGCGGTCCCCCGGTTAGTCTCGGGGCGTGAGCGGAACCGCCCCGGCCGACGCCCCCGCCGACCCGCGCCTGGCCGCCGTGCGCGCCGGCATCGAGACCGCCTTCGTCGGCAAGCCCGCCGTGGTGCGCCAGGTGCTCGTGGGCCTGCTCTCCGGCGGCCACCTCCTCGTGGAGGACGTGCCCGGCGTGGGGAAGACGACGCTCGCCCGGGCGCTCGCGCGCTGCTCCGGGGGCTCCTTCTCGAGGATCCAGTTCACCCCCGACCTCCTCCCCTCGGACGTGGTCGGCGCCTCCATCTGGGACGCGGGCCGATCCGCCTTCGAGTTCCGCCGGGGGCCCGTGTTCGCCAACTTCGTCCTGGCCGACGAGATCAACCGCGCCACGCCCCGCACCCAGTCGGCGCTGCTGGAGGCGATGGGGGAGGGGCAGGTCTCCGTGGACGGGACCACCCACGAACTCCCCCGGCCCTTCCTCGTCGTCGCCACGCAGAACCCCCACGAGTTCGAGGGGACCTTCCCGCTGCCGGAGTCGGAGATGGACCGCTTCCTCCTGCGCCTGCGCCTGGGGTACCCCACGCCCGAGGAGGAGCGCCGCATCCTCCACGGCCAGGACGACCCCGGCGCCCTCGGCCGCCTCGTCCCCGCGATGGACGGCCCCTCGGTGCTGGCGCTGCAGGAGAGGACCCGGAAGGTCCGCGTCGAGGACTCCGTGGCCGACTACATCCTCCGGATCACGGCGGAGACGCGGCGCAGCCCCTCCCTCTCCCTCGGGGCGAGCCCCCGCGGATCGGCGATGCTCTACCGCGCCTCCCAGGCCTCGGCGGTGCTGGAGGGCCGGGACTTCGTGCTCCCCGACGACGTCAAGCGCATGGGGGTCCCGGTACTCGCCCACCGCCTCGTCTCCCGCCACGCCCCGGGCGGCGACGCGAGGGACGAGCGCGAGGACGTCGTGCGGCGGATCCTCGAGGCGGTCGAGGTCCCGGCGTAGGGCCTAGCGGGCCTTCTCCCGGAGCGCCGCCTGCGCCGCCGCCAGCCGCGCGATGGGGACGCGGAAGGGGGAGCAGGAGACGTAGTCGAGGCCGACCTCGTGGCAGAAGGCCACGGATTCCGGGTCGCCCCCGTGCTCGCCGCAGATCCCGACCTTCAGGTCCTTGCGGGTCTTCCTCCCGGCCGCCACCGCCCAGCGCACGAGTTCGCCGACGCCGCCGCGGTCGAGCACCTGGAAGGGGTCGCGGGCGAGGAGCTTCCGCTCGATGTAGTCGGGGACGAAGGAGGCCATGTCGTCGCGGGAGATGCCGCAGGTCATCTGCGTGAGGTCGTTCGTCCCGAAGGAGAAGAAGTCCGCCTTCTCCGCGATGGCGCCGGCGGTCACCGCCGCGCGCGGCACCTCGATCATCGTGCCGATCTTGAAGGCGACCCGCTTCCGCGATCCCTTCAGGACCTCGGCCACCACCGCCTCGGTCCGCTCGCGGAGGAACGCCAGCTCCGCGACGAACCCCACCAGGGGGATCATGATCTCCGGCAGGACCTTCACCCCGCCCGCCGCCATGTTCACCGCGGCCTCGGCGACGGCGCGGACCTGCATGTCGTAGATCTCGGGATAGGTGATCCCGAGCCGGCAGCCGCGGTGGCCGAGCATCGGGTTCGCCTCGTGGAGCATCTTCACGCGGCGCTGGACCTCGGGGAGGGAGACGCCCATCTCCTTCGCCATCTCCGCCTGCTGGGCCTCCTCGTGGGGGACGAACTCGTGGAGCGGGGGGTCGAGGAGGCGGATGGTCACGGGGAGGCCGTCCATCTCCCGGAAGATCCCCTCGAAGTCCGCGCGCTGGAAGGGGAGGAGCTTCGCCAGCGCCCGGGCGCGGCCCTCCGCGTCGTCGGCGAGGATCATCTCCCGCACCGCCCGGATGCGCTCGGGGCTCGAGAAGAACATGTGCTCCGTGCGGCAGAGGCCGATCCCCTCCGCGCCGAATTCCCGGGCCGTCCTCGCGTCGGCGGGGGAGTCGGCGTTGGTCCTGACGCCGAGGCGCCGGAACCGGTCGGCCCACTTCATGAGGGTGGCGAAGTCCTCGCCCATGGTCGGCCGGACCGTGGCGACCTGGCCCAGCATCACGCGGCCCCCGGAGCCGTCGATGGAGATCCAGTCCCCCTCGCGGACCATGTGCATCCCCGCGATGAAGGTCCTCGCCCGCGCGTCGATGTCGAGGCCGCCGCAGCCCACGACGCAGCACTTCCCCCAGCCGCGGGCGACGACGGCGGCGTGGCTCGTCAGGCCGCCGCGGGAGGTGAGGATGCCGGCGGCGGCGTGCATGCCGCCCACGTCCTCGGGGCTCGTCTCGGCGCGGACGAGGATCACCTTCTCGCCGCGGGAGTTCCACGCCTCGGCGTCCTCCGCGGTGAAGACCACGCGCCCGACGGCCGCGCCGGGGGAGGCGCCGAGGCCCGTGGCGATCACCTGGGGGCGGGACGCCCCGTCGAAGGTCGGGTGGAGGAGCTGGTCGAGGGCGGCGGGGTCCACGCGGAGGACCGCCGCCTCGGGGCGGATCCGCTTCTCCCGCACCATGTCCACCGCGATGCGCAGCGCCGCGCGGGCGGTGCGCTTGCCGGTGCGGGTCTGGAGGACGAACAGGTCGTCGTCCTCCACGGTGAACTCGATGTCCTGCACGTCCCCGTAGTGGCGCTCCAGCATCTCCTTCGCGGCCAGCAGGCGGCGGTAGGCGGCGGGGAGGTGTTTGCCCATGGCGGCGATGGGCTCCGGGGTGCGGATGCCGGCGACGACGTCCTCCCCCTGGGCGTCGATGAGGAACTCCCCGAAGAAGACGTTCTCCCCGGTGGAGGGGTCGCGGGTGAAGCAGACCCCCGTGCCCGAACGGGGGCCCCGGTTGCCGAACACCATCGACTGGACGTTCACGGCGGTCCCCAGCAGCCCGTCGATGCGCTGGATGCGGCGGTACTTCCGCGCCTTGTCGCACTCCCAGGAGCGGAAGACCGCCTCGACCGCGAGGCGCAGCTGCTCCAGCGCGTCGTCGGGGAAGTCGTCCCCGGTCTCCTCCGCGTAGATGCCGCGGTAGGTCTCGGCCAGCGCGGCGAGGTCCTCGGTCCCGAGGTCGGTGTCGGCCTCCACCCCGCGGCGGCGCTTGAGGTCGTGGAGGGCGTCCTCGAAGAGGTCGTTGGGGACCTCGCGGACGACCTTGGCGAACATGTGGACGAGGCGGCGGTGGGAATCCTGCACCATGCGGGCGTTGCCCGAGGCGGCGACCAGAGCGGGGATCGTCTCCCGCGTGAGGCCCACGTTGAGGATCGTCTCCATCATCCCGGGCATGGACACGGCCGCGCCGGAGCGCACGGAGACGAGGAGGGGCTTCGGCCCGCGGCCGAAGGTCTGGCCGCGGAGGGCCTCCACGCGCGCCAGCGCCTTCCCGACCGCGGGCCACAGGGCCTTCGGCGTGCGGCGGCCCGCGGCCCAGTAGGCCGCGCAGACCGTGGTGTCGATGGTGAAGCCCGGGGGGACCGGGAGCCCGAGGCGGCTCATCTCCGCGAGGCCGGCCCCCTTGCCGCCGAGGACGGACTTGGCGTCCCCCTTCCCGTCGGCCTTCCCGCCGCCGAAGGACCAGACCATGCGCCCCGCCTTCGCTCTCGCCGTCACTGCGGTGCCTCCTTGGCCTTCTCCTCCGTCGCCTTCACCTCGCCGAGGAGCTCGTCGAAGCCGTCGAGGGACTCGACGCCGAAGATGAGCCAGTCGTGGTGGATCTCGACGCGGAGGATCCTCGCCCCCTCCAGGGGCGGCGCCCCCAGCGGCTGGCGGAGTTCGACCACGATCCCGTCCTCCTCCACCCGCACCGTCCGTCCGAGTTCGGGCATGTGGCCCGAGAAGGGGCCGTCGTCGGTGTAGAGGGTCCAGGTCGGCTCGTCCACGAGGATGAAGACCCCGCTTCCCCGCGGGGTGGTGAGGCTGACCCGGGCGGCGTCCCGCGGCCGGGGGGGGAGGGAGGGCTCGGCCCGCGTGTCGATGCGGCCGTACTCGACCGAGTCGAGGGTCGCCTGTCCGAGGAGATCGGCGGCCCTGCGGAAGATGCCCGGCCGCAGGGTGCGGGCGAAGGTGTACTTCTGGGCGTTGATCCCCTGCGCCTTCTGGAAGGTCCAGTGGAGGGAGTCGATCTGGTCGCCGGTCCGGTCCTCGGCGAAGGCCCGGGTGACGAACTCGAAGGCGGCCTCGGGGGTGTCCCGGTTCCCCTTCGCCTCGGCCCGCTGCAGTCCGCAGCAGCCGGCGAGCGCCAGGACCGCCGCAAGGAGAACCGCCGCACAGCCGGAGGATCGCCGCGTCCCTTCCATGGCGGGAGGGTAGCCAGCGGACGCGACGGCGGTTCCGTTATATTTGGCCCCGGCGGGCCCGCGCCCGTACGTTGCCCGCCGGAGGCCCATGGCAGGACGGAAACTCCTCGGCGAGATCCTGGTCGAGACCGCGGGCGTGACCGCCGAACAGGTCCAGCGGGGCCTCGAGCTCCAGAAGAAGAAGAAGTGCCGGATCGGGGAGGCCCTCGTCTCCCTGAAGATCTGCACGGAGGAGCACGTCGCCAAGGCCCTCTGCCGCCAGAACGGCCTGAAGTTCGTCAACCTCGAGAGCCCCAAGTCGAAGATCCCCCCCGAGATCGTCGCCGCCGTCCCCGCGGAGCTGTGCATCGAGTTCCGCGTCGTCCCCGTGGCCCGCCCGGGCGGCCTCCTCCTCGTGGCCATGGACGACCCCGAGAAGGCCGCCGCCCTCGACCAGCTCCGCTTCCGGGCCGGCGTCGAGGCGTCGCCCGTGCTCACCACCCCGGCCGGCATCACCCGCGCCCTGCAGGAGTACTACGGTGCCGCGGGCCCCGCACGGCCGGCCGCCGGCGCCGAGTCGGCCGCGCCCGAGGGGGACATCGAGGGGGAGGACGGCCCCGTCGTGCGCCTCGTCGAGTCCATCATCGGCGACGCGCTGCGCTCGCGCGCCTCGGACATCCACGTCGAGCCCTTCGGCGAGCGCGTGCGCATCCGCTACCGCATCGACGGCTACTGCCAGGAGGTGGACGGGCCCCCGAAGAACCTCCAGGGCCCGCTGCTCTCCCGCATCAAGCTGATGGCGCGCATGGACATCGCCGAGAAGCGCAAGCCCCAGGACGGCCGCATCGTCATCACCGTGGACAACCGGGAGATCGACCTGCGCGTCTCGGTGCTGCCGGCCTACCACGGCGAGGCCATCGTCATGCGCATCCTCGACAAGGAGCGGGGCCTCGTCACCCTCCCGGCGCTGGGCTTCGACGGGGAGGACTTCGCCCGGTTCAACCGCCTCATCAAGCGGCCCAACGGGCTGTTCCTCGTGACCGGCCCCACGGGCTCGGGGAAGACGACGACGCTGTACGCGGCGCTGCGCGAACTGAACCGGCCCGACGTCAAGATCCTCACCGCCGAGGACCCCGTGGAGTACTACCTCTCGGGGATCAACCAGTGCCCGGTCCGGGCGGGGATCGGCCTGACCTTCGCGCGGATCCTGCGCTCCATGCTGCGCCAGGCGCCGAACATCATCCTCGTGGGCGAGATCCGCGACATGGAGACGGCCGAGATCGCCATCCAGGCCTCCCTCACGGGCCACCTCGTCTTCTCCACCCTGCACACCAACGACGCCCCCTCGGCCCTCACGCGCCTCATCGACATGGGGGTGAAGCCGTTCCTCGTCTCCACGGCGGTGATGTCGGTGATGGCCCAGCGGCTCGTGCGCAAGCTCTGCCCGGCCTGCCGGGCGCCCTACATGCCCACGCCCACGGAGATGCGCTCCGTCGGCCTGACCGAGGCCATGATGGAGGGGCGCACCCTCTTCAAGGCCGTCGGATGCCCCGAGTGCCGCAACACCGGCTACCACGGCCGGGTGGGGATCTTCGAGCTGTTCGAGATGGACGCCCGGATGCGGGAGCTGTGCTTCCACGGGGCGGGCACCATGAAGCTCCGGGACCAGGCGAGGCTCTCCGGCGGCCTCGTCTCCCTCCAGGAGGACGGCATCCGCAAGATGCTCAGCGGCACGACGACCGTGGAGGAGGTCCTGTCCGCCACGGCCGAGGAGTCCCGGACCGAGGCGGCCTAGGCCGCCGACAGGGGAGGGGAACGGAGTGGGCGTCTACAACATCCTGAAGCTGCTCGACAAGGTGATCGAGGTCCAGGGCTCGGACATCCACCTCCGGGTGGGGAGGCCGCCCACCCTCCGCGTGAACGCCCGCATGGGGATCATGGACGGCCCGGCCCTCGTGCCCGCGGACACCGAGGAGATGATGAAGGTCATCACCCCGCAGCGGAACCAGCTCGAGTTCAAGGAGAAGGGCGGCACCGACTTCGGCATGGCCCACGGGGACAAGGGGCGCTTCCGCGTCTCCGTCTTCCGCGAGCGCGGGCACATCGGCATGGTGCTGCGCCTGCTGCCCTCGCGGATCCTCACCTTCGAGCAGATCGGCCTGCCCGACACGGTGCGCCAGCTGCTCCACCGCCCCCGCGGCCTCCTCCTCGTCACCGGCCCCACGGGCTCCGGCAAGACGACGACGCTGGCCACGATGCTCGACTACGTGAACATGAACTTCGATCGCCACATCGTCACGATCGAGGACCCCATCGAGTACTACCACCCCCACAAGAAGTCCATCGTCACCCAGCGCGAGATCGGGGTGGACGTGGGGACCTTCGCCGAGGCGACGCGGCGCGTGCTGCGCATGGACCCCGACATCATCCTGCTGGGCGAGATGCGCGACCTCGAGACCATCAAGACGGCGGTGACGGCGGCCGAGACGGGCCACCTCGTGCTGGCCACCCTGCACACCACGGGCTCGGCCCGCACCGTGGACCGCATCATCGACCAGTTCCCCTCGGACCAGCAGGAGCAGATCCGGACCCAGCTCTCGGTGTCCGTCATCTGCGTCATCTCCCAGGTCCTGCTCCCGAGGAAGGACCGCTCGGGGCAGCTCGCCGGATTCGAGGTCATGATCATGACCCCGGCCATCGAGAACCACATCCGCAAGAACGAGACCTTCAAGATCACCTCCACGATCCAGACCTCGGGGAACCTCGGGATGTTCCTCCTAGACGAGCACCTGCTCAAGCTCGTCAAGGAGGGGAAGGTGGACGAGAAGGACGCCCTGGAGAAGTCCCAGAACGCCAAGGAGCTCCGGGACAAGATCGCGCAGTGGAAGGCCGGCGGCGGGCAGGCGGGGACCGACCCGGCGCCGACCCCGGCGGGGCGGTCCTAGGCCTTGCCCCCCCCGGGCAGGCTGGGCGGAGGACGCAAGCTCCTCGGCCAGGTCCTCAAGGAGATGCGCGCCGCCCACGAGGGGATGATCCAGGAGGCCCTTCTCGACCAGCGCGCCAACGGCGGCCTCCTCGGCGAGGCCCTCGTGCGCCTCGGCCACGTCCCGCACTCCCAGGTGCAGCTGGCCCTGGCGAAGCAGGCGGGGTTCGAGGCGTGGGACCTCGACGCCGCGCCGCCCGACCCGGCGGCCGTGGCGAAGCTCGACCAGGGGACCGCCTCCACCTTCTCCCTGCTGCCGGTGCGGATCGAGGGGAACGTCCTCGTCGTGGCCATGGCCGACGCGTCCAACGCCGCCGTGCTCACCGACGTCCAGTTCCTCACGAACATGGAGGTCCGCGGCGTTGTCGCCGACGGGGAGAAGCTGAAGGCCGCCCTCCAGAAGGCCTACGAATCGGCGGGGAAGTCCTCCGCCCGCGGAGGGGCGAAGCCCGCCGAGACGGCCGCCCCCGGCTCCATGTCCACCATGGGTCGGGACGGCCCGACGAACCTCGACAAGGCGGCCGAGGACGCCACCTCCGCCCCGGTCATCAAGCTGCTCAACTTCATCCTCTCCCAGGCCATCAAGGACCGATCCTCGGACATCCACCTGGAGCCCTTCGAGAACGAGTTCCGGGTGCGCTACCGCGTGGACGGGGTGCTCTACGAGCTGGAGCCCCCCCCGGTCCACCTGGCCACGGCCCTCATCGCCCGCGTGAAGGTCATCGCGCGCCTCGACATCGCCGAGACCCGCCTCCCCCAGGACGGCCGCATCGAGCTGACCATCGAGGGGCGGCCCGTGGACCTGCGCGTCTCGACGCTGCCGACGCTCTACGGGGAGTCCTGCGTGCTGCGCGTGCTGGACCGCTCGACGGTCTCCCTCGACCTCGACCAGGTGGGCCTCCGGCCCGACGAGGCGGCCGTCATCCGCAAGCTCCTGAAGCTGCCCCACGGGATCATCCTGGTGACGGGGCCCACGGGCTCGGGGAAGACGACCACGCTGTACTCGGCGCTCCGCGAGGCGAACCAGCCCGACACGAAGATCATCACCACCGAGGACCCGGTGGAGTACGACGTCGAGGGGCTCGTGCAGATCCAGGTGAACGAGGAGATCGGGGTCACCTACTCCAAGTGCCTGCGGTCGATCCTGCGCCACGACCCCGACATGATCCTGGTGGGGGAGATCCGCGACAAGGACACGGCCAGCATCGCCATCGAGGCGTCGCTCACCGGCCACGTGGTGTTCTCCACGGTGCACACCAACGACGCGCCCCTGGCCGTCACGCGCATGACGGACATCGGGGTGGAGCCGTTCCTGCTCTCCGCCACCCTGGAGGCCGTGGTCGCCCAGCGCCTCGTGCGCCGCGTCTGCTCCGGGTGCAAGACCTCCTACGCGCCCACGGACGTCGTCCTGATGGAGCTCGGGCTCTCCCCGGGCTCCGCGGGGAACCGCCTCTTCCAGTACGGCAAGGGGTGCGAGGCCTGCCACTTCACCGGGTACCGGGGGCGGACGGCGCTGTTCGAGATCATGGTCGTCAACGAGCCCATCCGGCAGCTCATCCTGGACAACGCCCCGACGGCCTCCATCCGGGACCGGGCGCGGGCGGACGGGATGCGGACGCTCCGCGAGAGCGGGCTCCTGGCCATCTACGACGGCCTGACGACGGTGGAAGAGGTCCTGAGGGAGACGATCGAGACGATGTAGGCGGCTCCCTCGTATTGCCTTCCCCCGCCGCCGCAACGGGTTACGATGGGGCCGGGAAAGCCGAAGGAACGAGGGACGCGGGAGATTCACCCATGGCCGCCAGGGCGCCCGGCGCACGCGACTCGGCTCTGTCCGCCCCCGGGGACAAGGCCCGTTCGGGGGGCGGGTTCCGCTTCCTCGATCGGGTGGACGAGGCCGAGCTGACCCGGTTCACCACCCAGCTCTCCGTGCTCCAGGACGCGGGCCTGCCCATCGTGCGCTGCCTGAAGATCCTCGAGGGCCAGATGCGGCCGGGGCTCTTCAAGCGCACGCTCATGATGGTCACCGACGACGTGGAGGCCGGCTCCCCGCTCTCCGACGCGCTGGGCAAGCACCCCGCCGTGTTCGACGGCCTCTACTGCAACATGGTCAAGGCCGGCGAGGCGGGCGGCGTGCTGGACACCATCCTGCTGCGCCTGGCGGAGTTCAAGGAGAAGTCGATCCGCCTGCGCAACCGGGTGAAGAGCGCCATGATCTACCCGGTCGTGGTCATCGGCCTGGCCAGCCTCATCCTCGCCGGGATCATCATGTTCGTGATCCCCAAGTTCGAGGAGATCTTCCGCGAGATCGGGAGCAAGGGACTGCAGCTCCCCGCCCTCACCGTCTTCATGCAGGACTTCTCCAAGTGGCTCACCAAGAAGTACGGGTGGGCCTACATCATCGCCTTCATCCCGGTGCTCTTCGTGTCCTACCGGCTCGTCAAGGCCTCCGCCGGGGGCCGGAGGATGCTCGACCGCTTCAAGCTCCGCGCCCCCGTGTTCGGGGCGATCATCCGCAAGACCCTCGTGGCCCGCTTCTCCCGCACCTTCGGCACCCTCATCTCCTCGGGCGTGCCCATCCTCGAGGCCCTCAACATCGTGCGCGGCGCCATCGACAACGTGGTCGTGCAGTCGGCCATCGACAAGGTGCGCGACTCCATCCGCGAGGGCGAGGGCATCGCCGCGCCGCTGGGCGCCTCGGGGGTCTTCGACGACATCGTGGTGAACATGGTGGACGTGGGCGAGGAGACGGGCGAGCTCGACAAGATGCTCATCAAGGTCGCCGACAACTACGACGAGGAGGTGGACAACGCGGTCAACGGCCTCGTGTCCATCCTCCAGCCCCTGCTGATCGTGTTCCTCGGCGGGGCCGTCTTCGTCATCGTCCTCAGCGTGTTCCTCCCGATGCTCCAGCTCATCAACACCCTCGGCGGGTAGCCGCCGTGGATCGAGGGGGGTAGGCCCTGCGCAGCGTGTCCCTCCGCGCCCGCCTCGTCGCCGCCGCGCTCCTGGTCCAGCTCACCGTCCTCCTGGCGGTCATGGCGGCCGTCTTCGTGGACGCCCGCGCCGGGAACGAGGGGATCCGCCGCTCCCGCGCCCTCGAGGAGCGCCTCCTCGTCGAGTGGGCCTCCCGGGTGGACGCCGCCGCCCTCGTGGCGTTCTGCCGCGGGGAGGAGTTCGTCGAGGAGGTCGCCATCCTCAGCCCCGGGACCGGGGACCTCGACGTCGGCAAGGAATCCCGCCGGCGCACCCCCGCCGAGGTCGCCGCCTTCCGGGAGGAGATCGCCGCCATGGCCGCGAGGGCCCGGGCCCGGGACCGCGGGGCCCGGCCGCTGCGGGAGGGGAACGCCGTCCTCATCCCCGGGGCCGGGGGGGCCGATCCGTCGGGACAGGTCGAGTCCCGCTACATCCGCTTCCACCCCCGGGAGCCGGACTACGGGGCGCTCCGGGCCGTGTACCTCGCCCTCCTCCTCGGCGCCGGGGCGTCGATGGCGGTGACGGTGGCGACGCTGCGCCGCTGGATCCTCCTCCCGCTCCAGGAGGTGGCCGCGGGGGCGGAACGGGTGGGGCGGGGGGACCTGACGACCCCGGTCCCCGTGCACGAGCGGGCCCGGGACGAGATCGCCGAGGTGGCCGCCGCGTTCAACTCGATGATGGCGGAGCTGGCCGCCTACCGCCGGGACCTCGAGGAGCAGGTGGGGTCCTCGGTGCGCAAGGCCCGCGCCGCCGAGCAGAGCCTCGTGACGGCCCAGCGGCTGGCGGCCATGGGGACGCTGGCCGCCGGGATCGCCCACGACATCAACAACCCCCTCGGGGGGATGATCAACGCCGTGCGGGCGCTGCGGCGCGAGGACCTCCCCCCGGCCAAGCGGCTGGAGTACCTCGCCCTGGTGGAGGAGGGCCTGGAGCGCGTGGGGCACACGGTGCAGAAGGTCCTGCAGTTCACGCCCCACCGGGTGGCCCCCCAGGCCTGCGACCTCTCCTCCGTCGCGGGGAGGGCCCTGGCGCTGGCGCGCCACCGCTTCGAGTCCGCGGGCATCGCCGCCGATGTGGAGATGCCCGCGGAAGGGCTCCCCGTCTTCGGGGACCCGTGGGAGCTGCAGCAGGTGGTCCTCAACCTCCTCGTGAACTCCGTGGACGCGGTGGTGGAGCGGAACCGCGCGACGGGCCGCGCCGGGGGGAAGGTGCGGATCGCGGGCTCCCTCTCCGGGACGGACGTGCGCCTCCGGGTGGAGGACGACGGAGCGGGGATGGGGGAGGAGCAGGTCGCGCGGGCCTTCGACCTCTTCTACACGACGAAGGAGGTGGGGGAGGGGACCGGCCTCGGCCTCTCCATGGTCCACTCCACCATCCAGAGCCACGGGGGGAGGGTCGAACTCCGCTCGAAGAAGGGGGAGGGGACGACCGTGGAGGTCGTGCTCCCGGTCTACCGGTGAAGGCCCCGTCACTGGTATCGTTCCGCCGCGCCGCGGCGGGGGGGGGGGGGCCGCGGGGGCCCACCAACCCGGGCCCGCGCGCGCAGACGAAGGAAGGACGTCGTCGCTTTCGTGGGTGCGCATGCCGGGCGCGGAGACGTGCATCCCGACGCAGGATCTCGCGCGCGCGGTCGAAGCGCGTCTCGCGCGCCGCGTCTTCGTTTCGGCCGCGCAGGCCGACGTCTCCGTCGAAGGCCGCATCGAGAAGAAGGACAAGGCGTG
>CAZWGT010000002.1:0-34402 GCA_964633345.1 uncultured Planctomycetota bacterium | reverse complement strand
ATGTTGCCGCTGGCGGCGATCCCCATGCCGCCCACGAGCTGGGCGACGAGGTCGGTCATGATGTCGCCGAAGAGGTTGGTCGTGACGATGACGTCGAACCACTCGGGGTTCTTGACCATCCACATGCAGGCCGCGTCCACGTAGGCGTGGTCCTGCTGGACGTCGTCGTACTCCAGCCCCACCTCGGCGAAGGTCCGGGTCCAGATGTCCTGGGCCCGCACCGCATTGGCCTTGTCCACGAGGGTGAGCCGCTTGTGCTTGCCCCTCTTGCGGCAGAGGTCGTAGGCGTACCGGACGACGCGCTCGCAGCCGGAGCGCGTGTAGATCATCTCCTGCACCGCGACCTCGTTCGGGGTCCCCTTCTTCAGGATGCCGCCGAGGCCGGCGTAGGCGTCCTCCGTGTTCTCGCGGACGACGATGAAGTCGAGGTCCGCGGGCCCCCGGTCCTTCAGGGGGCAGAAACGGGCGTCGTAGAGGCGCACGGGGCGGAGGTTCACGTACAGGTCGAGGCCGAAACGCAGGCCCGAGATGATGGCCCGCTCGAGCTTCCCGGTCTCCACGCGCGGGTCGCCGATGGCGCCGAGAAGGACGGCCTTGAAGTCGTGGGCGGCGCGGAGCGCCGAGTCGGGGAAGGTCTCCCCCGTCCTCAGGAAGTGCTCCGCCCCGTAGGGCATGGACTCGGTCGCGTACTTGAAACCGTGGATTTCCGAGGCGGCGTCGAGGACCTTCAGGCCCTCGCGGACGACCTCGGGGCCGATCCCGTCCCCGGCGATGACGGCGATGTCGTGCATGGAGGTCTTCCTCAGGAGGCCTTGGGGTTCTCGACCAGGATCGCGATGCCCTGCCCGCCGCCGATGCAGGCGGAGGCGATCCCGTACTTCTTGTTGCGGCGGCGGAGCTCGCGGACCAGGGTGATCACGAGCCGGGTGCCCGTGGCCCCCAGCGGGTGCCCGAGGGCGATGGCGCCGCCGTTCACGTTGACCTTCTCGCGGTCGAGGCCGAGCTCCTTCTCGCAGGCGAGGTACTGGGCCGCGAACGCCTCGTTGATCTCGATGAGGTCGACGCGGTCGAGGCCGAGGCCGCTCTTCTCGAGGACCTTGCGGATGGCCGGGACGGGGCCGATGCCCATGATGTCCGGCGGCACGCCGGCGATCCCCCAGCCGCGGACGACGGCCTGGACCTCCCAGCCCGACTTCCTCGCCTCCTCGGCGGTGGCGAGCACGACGGCGGCGCCCCCGTCCACGATGCCGGAGGCGTTCCCGGCCGTGACGGTGCCGTCCTTGCCGAAGGCGGGCGGGAGCTTCGCGAGCTTGTCGATGGCGGTCTCCGGCTTGATGTGGTCGTCCTTGTCGACGACGATCTCCTCGCGGCCGCGCTTGACCTTGACGGGGTGGATCTCCTCGGCGAACAATCCAGCCTGGACGGCCTTCGCGCCGAGCTGGTGGCTGCGGAGGGCGAATTCGTCCTGGGCCTGGCGGGTGATCCCCATCTTCTTCGCGAGGTTCTCGGCCGTCTGGGCCATGTAGAAGCCGCAGAACGGGTCGAGGAGGGCGACCATGAGCATGTCCTCGAACTCGATCTTCTGGCCGAGGCGGAAGCCCTCGCGGCCGCCCCGCACCACGTGGGGCGCCTGGCTCATGTTCTCCATGCCGCCGGCCACCGCGACGGAGGCCTCGTCGAGCATCATCATCTGGGCCGCGGAGACGATGGACTGGATGCCCGAGCCGCAGATGCGGTTCACGGTCAGGGCCGGGGTCTCGATGGGGATGCCGGCCTTGAGGGCCGAGTGGCGGGCTCCGTAGAGGGCGTCGCCGGAGGTCTGCTCGGCGTTGCCCATGACGACGTGCTCGACGCGGGCGGCGGGGACCTTCGCGCGGAGGAGGGCGCCCTCGATGGCGCGGGCGCCGAGGTCGTTGGCGCAGAGGTCCTTGAAGAGCCCGAAGCCCTTCGTCCCCACGTACTCGGCCATGGCGGTTCGGGCGCCGCCGACGATCACGATCTCCTTCGCGCTCATGGAATCTCCTGGGCTCCGCCGGACCACGACGGCTTCCCTCGCCCGGGAAGCCGCCGGAGGCCCGGCATTCTAGGTCCCCTCCCCCCGGGGGGTCAGGAATACCACCGTGGCGGTCCCGGCGACCCGCGAGGGCGGGCCCTTGCCACTCCCCCCCTCCGCCCGGTACCTTTCCGCCCCGAGTGGCGCCCCGGCCGGGCGCCACGGAAAGGAGTGGTCATGAAGCGCCGCCTGCCTCTCGCCGCCGCCGGGCTCGTCCTCGCCGGAGCCCTCGCCGCCGTCCTCTTCCAGCCGCGCACCGAGGCCGCGACCCCCATCGAGAACGTCGGAGGGGCCTACTCCGGGAAGGGGGTCTCCGTCAACCGGGTCATCGGGGCCGAGGAGCCGGGCAAGGGGGCCTTCGGCGCCCAGTTCGGCGTGAGCCAGGAGGGGGACTACATCAGCGCCACCGTCACGATCTCCCCACCCGACGAGGAGTCCTTCCAGTGGGAGCTGTCGGGATTCGCCGGGAACGGGAACTTCTGGCTGTCCGGTGTCGTCGGCGAAGGTGAAACCGTCGTTCTCACGGGCACGGCCAAGGGCAAGCCGGGGAGCGTCGTCCTGAAGGCCGACGGGTTCTTCCTGAGCCCGACCCACTACTCCGACCTGAAGTTCTCCGTGAAGCAGCTCGGTCTCTAGGCTCCGCGGCCCCGGGGGCGCTCAGCGCCCCCGGAAGGCCGCCTTGCGCTTCCCGAGGAACGCCCCCGTCCCCTCCTTCATGTCCTCGGTGGAGGCGGCCAGGCCGAAGAGGTGGCGCTCGGCGTCCATCCCCCCCTCCGCGAGGACGGCCTCGAGGGCGAGGCGGAGGGCGACGGGCCCCTTCCCCAGGATCGCCCCGGCCAGCTTCCGGGCCTCGTCGAGGAGGGCCTCGGGCGGGACGACGCGGTTGGCCAGCCCGAACCGGAGCGCCGTCTCGGCGTCGACGGGGTCCCCGGTCAGGATCAGCTCGAGGGCGCGGCCGCGGCCGACGATGCGCGGCAGGCGCTGGGTGCCCCCGTAGCCGGGGATGAGGCCGAGGCCGACCTCGGGGAGCCCGACCTTCGCGGTCGCGGAGAAGACCCGGAGGTGGCAGGCCAGGGCGAGTTCGAGGCCGCCGCCGAAGGCGAAGCCGTTGACGGCGGCGATCACGGGCCTGCCGCAGTTCTCGATCGAGTCCATGAGAGCCTGCCCCTTGGCGGAGACGGCCACGGCCGACATCGCCGTCATCGTCGCGAGTTCGGCGATGTCCGCCCCGGCCACGAAGGCCTTCGGCCCCGCGCCGGTGAGGATCACCGCGCCCGCGCCGACGTCCAGCCCCCGGAAGGCGCCGCCGATCTCGTCCAGCACACCGTCGTTCAGCGCGTTCAGCTTCTCGGGACGGTTCACCGTGATCACGGCGATCCGGTCCTTCACGTCGGTCAGCACCGTGGACATGGGAGGCCTCCTCGCGCCGGACTCACTTCACCCTCACGTACGTCCCGCCGTTCTCGGACGCGAGCGACGCGAGGAACGCGTCGTTCACCGCCGGCCCCACCCCGATGCAGTGGATGGCCACGCGCTTCTCCCGGTTCCAGCCGCGCACGGCCTCGAGGACCCGCGGCCACTCCGGCTTCCCGTTCTTGTCCTCCGCCTTGCCGGTGGAGTCCGTCGGGCTCCCGTCGGTCAGGAGGAAGATCGTGTCGGCGAACAGGCCGTAGTCCTCCCCCATGTTGTTCTTCGGGTCGGCCGCCGAGGCGCGGATCGCCTCCTCGAGGGCGGCGTACGTGTTCGTCCACCCGTTGGCCGCCTGCGCCTCCACCCACTTCCGCGCGTCCTCCTTCTCCGGCGCCCCGGCCTTGACGATCCCGGGCTTCCACTTCCGCACCGTGTCGCTGAAGGAGAAGAGCCCGAAGGAGGACGCGGGGTCGAAGGCCTTGATGCAGCGCTGCAGCTCCCGCTTCGCCTCGTCCTCCTTGGTGAGCTTCGGGTCCGTCCCGCCCGGCGACTTCATGGACCCGGACAGGTCGATGACGAAGAGCACGCGCCGGCTCGCGACGGGGATCCCGTAGTAGTTCGCCCCCTCGGCCGTGGCGTCGGCGGCCTGGATGGAGCCGGCGCCCTCGGCCAGGACCTTCGTCCCGGCGACGAAGGCCGCCCGGTTCTCCTCCCACCAGTGGCGCCAGCCGGTCGCCTCGGTCCCGAACCTCTGCCCGGTGAGGGCCCCGAGGAGCGCGCCGAGGATGCGGGCCTCGTTCCCCTCCTCCCTGGGGAGGCGCGACACGAGGAGGTCCACGGCCGCGGGCGTGGCCATGTCGGCCAGGCGGCGGGCGGCGGCGACGCGCACCGTCCAGCGGGAGTCCTCCAGGGAGGCCGCGAGGTTGCGCAGCGTCTCCTCCTCCTTCGCCGCCAGCAGCGAGACCGCCTTCAGGGCCGCCTCGCGGACCTGGGGGTCCTTGTCCTTGAGGGCGCCGCGGACCGACTTGAGGACCCCGGGGTCGGCGCTCCCGGACAGCCCCAGCGCCTCGGCGGCGGCGGCGCGCACGGCGCCCGAGGGGCTGCCGCGGATCCCGCTCCCGGCGAGCCACTCCAGCGCCTTCGGGTCGGTGAACCGGAGGAGGACCGCCCGGAGGGCCGTCTCGACCCGGGCCTCCTCGTCGCCCCTCTCCCGGAGGGTCGATTCCAGCTCCCGGAGCGCCTTCTGCCGGGCGATCTCCTCGCCCGTCCCCGAGTTCCCCTGGGACTCGATCTTGGCGCTCAGGACCGCGAGCTCGTCCCGGTACTTCGCGCGCTCCTTCGACAGGGCGTCGGTCCTCTCGAGGGACGCGGCCAGCGCCCGGCAGACGAGCTCCGGGCCGTTGCGCCCCTTCACGGAGGCGAGCCCCTCGGCGGCGGCGACCCGCGCGTCGGCGGAGGCGGGCGCGTCGAAGGCCCTCCGGAACTTGGCGAGGGCGTCGGCGTCCTGGGCGGGGGCCGCGGAGGGGGCGAGGGCGAGGAGGATCGCCGCGACGAGGCCCCGGCCGGACGCGGCGCTACCGGTCACACTCGGTGTACTGGCCGTCGTTCTGGGCCGCGAGCTTCTTCATGAAGTCGATGAACTTCCCGCCCCCGGCCCTCGGATCGATGGCGATGGCGTGGATCCGGAGCTTCCCGAGGCGGTTCCACTCCCGCACCGCGGCCAGCAGCGTCTCCGGGTCGATGGCCTCCGGCTTGTCCATGTCGTTGTTGGTCGGCGCCCCGTCGGAGATGAAGTAGATCGTGTCCACCGCCGGGTCGTAGTACTTGTCGAGGGCCCCCATGCCGGCGAGGCGGAACGCCTCCTGGAACGCGCCGTAGGCCCAGGTCCCCCCGGCCGCCTCCAGGTCGTTCACGAAGGTGAGCGCCTCGTTCTTCGTCGTCATGTCCCCCCTGGCCGGCTTCTCCTTCCAGCAGACGACGTTCGACCCGAAGGCGATGATGTTGAAGGAGGCGTCGGGCTCCATCGCGCGGAGCGCCCGCTTCAGCTCCTTCTTGGCCCGGTCGATCTTCGTCATGTTCATGTTCTCGAGGTCGTCCGCGCTGACGTCCGTCGGGGTCCCCTTGGCCTGGGTGATGGGCTCCCGCATGGACCCGCTCGTGTCGATGACGAACAGGAGCTTCCGCGAGCGCGTCTCGATGCCGTAGACCGACTTCTTCTCCGGCTGGGGGACCCGGCCCTTGAAGGTGCCGAAGAGGGCCGTCGTGGGGTTCTCCCCCTCGAGGGACTTCTTGTTCTCCACCCACCACAGGCGCCACTGCTCCGCCTCGGTGTCGTAGTTCTGGCTGGTGACGCGGCGGAGCACGTCGCGGACGTCCTCCTTGAGGCGCCCCTCCTCCCGGGCGAGGGCCTCGATGAGGGGGGGGATGATGCGGGGCTGGTTCACCTTCTCGAGCGTGAGGGCCGCCTCGAGGCGCGTGGGCCAGGACTCGGACTTCAGGGAGTCCTTCGCGAAGTCGAAGACGAAGCCCTCGTTCCGGCCGCGCAGCCCGCGGAGCACGGCGGCGGCGACGCGGTCGTCCTTCTCCCTCCCCATCCGGATGGCCGCCTCGGCTCCGCCCGGGTTGGCGGCGAGGCCCTCGGCCCCGACCTCGCGGGCGCGCCAGGCCTTGAGCTTGCGGATCTCCGCGGTGAGGGTGGACAGCGCCTGCGCGTCCTTGTACCTCCCCATCGCCTTGCGGAGAGCCTCCAGCACCCGGGCGTCGTCCCGCTGCCGCTGGTCCTCCTCGGCGAGGCGGTTCTGGAGCTCCGTGCGCGTCCTGTAGTTGTCCTTGGCCACGTCGAGGGGAACGTTGACCTCCTCGTAGCGCTTGCGGAGGGCGGTGTAGTTCGCGAGGTCGCGGTCCAGCCGGTCCACCAGGGCCGCCAGCCCCGCCACGAGGAGCTTCGCCCCGTCGGGGTCGTCGTAGCCGGCCAGGCGTGTGACGAGGGAGACGCGGCTCCCGGGCTCGGCGTGGGCCGAGACCCCGGGCACGAACTCCTTCACGAGCGCCGTGAAGGCGTCCCCCTCCTCGGCCGCGGGCGCGGGGACGGGGGCGAGGAGGAGCCCGAGCAGGACCGTGCCGGCGGCGACGTGTCGGAGCATGGAGCCCATGCTACCGCGGGGACGCCTAGGCGGCGGCCTCCGCCTCCGGGGTCAGCTCCCGCATCTTCTCGGTGTGGGGCCTCTCCGCCCAGTGGTTGAGGACGAGGACGAGGGACTGGGCCACGAGGGAGGCGATGAGCCCGGGCAGGGAGGCCAGGCAGAGCGCGATGCCGTAGGCCTGCGCGTACCCCACCGTGTACATGGGGTTCTCGAACCACCGGTAGGGGCCGGCCACGACGTACTTCGAGTGGGTCCGGGGGATGAAGAAGCTCCTCCAGTAGTAGGACCCCTTCCCGAGCGTGGCGACGGCCCACGCCTTCACCCCGACGCCGGCGACGATAAGGAGGATCCCCAGGGCCTCGAGGACGCCGAGGGGGACGGTGTCGCCGAGGGTCATCCGGCTGGTCCAGCAGACCATCCCGATGGAGACCGCGTCGTTGTGCATGATGAAGGTGCAGGCGAACTTGAAGCGGCGGAAGCCCCCCTCGGGGCCCCACCGGCGGGTCCACCAGCCCGATTCGTCCTGGGCCCGGAGGGAGAAGCCCACGAAGGAGACGTAGAGGGCGCGGCTCGCCAGGAAGTAGACGAAGGCCACGGAGGGGTGCCCGTTGAGCAGCACACCCGCCCAGATCGTGGCCAGGAGGACGTGGCCGACGATGTTGCCCGGCGTCAGCATCCCGTGCCGTGCCATCGGCCGCCCTCCTTCCAGCCGGGAAGGTAGCGGCCCGCCCCGCCGGAGTAAAGAGGCGTCGGGGGAACCTCCCCGGCATTCCCTCCCCGGCGCCCCTCGGGCGTCCGTAGGATCCCCGCCATGCAGGACTACCAGAGGCAGTTCACCGACTTCCTGTGGGAGTGCGGGGCGTTCCGCATCGGGACCTTCACGCTGAAGAGCGGGCGGGTCTCCCCCACCTTCGTCAACCTCGGGCTCGTGGAGGACGGCCAGGGCCTGCTGCGCCTGGGCGAGGCCTTCGGCGGGAGGCTCCTCGACGCCGTCGGCCCCGACGGGTTCGATTCCGTCTTCGGGCCGGCCTACAAGGGGATCCCCCTCGCCGTGGCGACGGCCGTGGCGCTGGCCGCGAAGGGGGTCCGCAAGCCCTACCTCTTCGACCGCAAGGAGAGGAAGACCCACGGGGAGGAGGCCTCCGCGAAGGCGGCCGCCGCGTCCCTCCTGGTGGGCCACCGCCCGGCGGACGGGGAGCGCATCGCCCTCGTGGACGACGTCCTCACCGACGGCGCCACCAAGCGGGAGGCGGTCGAGATGCTCCGCTCCCTCGTCCCCGGCGTGCGCTTCCCGGCCCTCGTGGTCGCGGTCAACCGCCAGGAGGTCGGCCCCGACGGGAGGGACGCCTGCGCGCGCTTCACCGCGGACACCGGCGTCCCGGTCCTCCCCGCGGTGACGATGACGGAGGCCCTCGGCCACCTCGACGCCACGGGCCGCCTCCGGCCGGAGGACCGCGCGCGGTGCGTCGAGTACCTCCTCGCGTACGGGTCCCCCGAGGCGAAGGCCTGGGCCGGGTCCCGGTAGGGGCCGGGCGGAGCCCGGCCCGCCGTTCCCTATCCGCCCAGGATCCCCGTCAGGTACGCCAGGGACACCAGGGTCAGGAGGCTCACCGCCCCGGACACGACCCAGCCGATCGTCCCGAGGGCCCGGCCGCTCGCGTAGGGCCCCATGACGCGGCGGTCGGCCACGAGGCGGACGATGAAGAACAGGACCACGGGCAGGATGAGCCCGTTGATCACCTGGCTGTAGAACATGATCCGCACGAGCCAGGACTCCGGGACGAAGACGACGCAGGCCCCGACCAGGAGCAGCAGGCCGTAGAGGAGGTAGAAGACGGGGGCCTCGGGCACGCGCTTGTTCACGCCGGTCTCGAAGCCCAGCCCCTCGCACACGGAGAAGGACGTGGAGAGCGGGAGGATGGAGGCGGCGAACAGGGAGGCGCAGAGCAGGCCGCCCGCGAACAGCTTCTCGGCGTGGACCCCGGCCACGGGCACGAGGGCGCGGGCGGCGTCCGCGGCCCCCTCGATCCGGTGGCCCGATTCCGGCGGGCCGTCGAAGGGGAAGGCCCGGGAGCAGGCGACGACGACGAATCCCGCCACGACCATCACCGTCAGGCCGCCGAGGAAGGTGTCGATGGTCGAGTACCGCAGCTGCTCGACCTTCACCCCCTTCTCCGCCACCGCGGCCTGCTGGTAGAACTGCATCCAGGGCGAGACGGTGGTGCCGACGAGCCCGACGACCATGAGGATCCAGGCCGCGCGCCGATCCTCCGGGGGAAGCGTGGGGACGACGGAGTCGCGCAGGACCTCCCCCCAGTCGGGCTTCGCCAGGACGCCGGCCACGACGTAGGCCACGTAGAAGAGGCACGCCACGAGGAACACCCGCTCGACGCTCTTCTGGTTCCCCTTCACGACCACGACCCAGAGCAGCAGCACCGCCCCGAACACGGTCAGGTAGGGGTTGAGGCCGAGCAGGCGCGCCGCCCCGGTGATCCCGGCGAACTCGGCGACCACGGTGCCGAGGTTCGAGAACACCAGCGCCGCGAGCACGTGGAAGGTCGTGCGCGCGCCGTAGTTCTCCCGGATCAGGTCGGCCAGCCCCTTGCCCGTGACCACGCCCATCCGGTTCACCATCTCCTGCACGACGACGAGCAGGAGCGCCATCGGCAGGAACGTCCAGAGGATGGCCGTCCCCCAGTCGGCCCCGGCGATGGAGTACGTCGTGATCCCGGCGGCGTCGTTGTCCACGCTGGCGGTGATGATCCCCGGCCCCGCGACGGCGACCAGGATCGCCAGGCGGCGGCGCAGGCGGCGGGGGCCGGCCGTCACGGGCGGCGCTCCAGGGTCTCGAGGATGCGGCGGAAGCGGACCACCCCCTGCATGCGCCCGTCCCGGTCCACCACCGGGACGTTGCGGAAGCCGTACTTCGCGAGGACCCGCTCGACCTCCTGGCGCGGCGTCCAGGGATGGACCGTCACGAGCTTGGTGGTCATCACCTTGCCGATGGCGACCCTCGGCGGGGCCTGGAAGAGCTGCTTGAGGCTGACGATGCCGACGAGGACGCCCTCCGACGAGAGCACGAAGAGGTAGGTGAAGACCTCGGCCTCGGCGGAGCGGCGGCGCACCTCCTGCATGGCGTGGAGTGCGGTCCAGGATGAATCGGCGACGAGGTAGCTCGTCGTCATGAGGCCCCCCGCGGACTCCTCAGGGTGGGAGAGGAGGGCGCGCACCGTCTCGGCCGCCTCCGGCTCCATGGCCTCCAGCAGCGTCTCCGCCTCGGGCCCCGGCATGTCGCGCACGACGCCGGCCGCCTCGCCGGGGTCCATGGCCTCGAGGATGTCGGCGGCCTTGCCCTCCTCCACGGAGCCGAGGATCTCCTGCGCCACCCCGGGCCGGGCCTCCGCCAGGGCCTCGGCCGCGGCCTCCGTGGGGAGCGCGTCGAAGACGCGGTCCCGGGTCCTGGCGTCGAGCTCCTCGAGGAGGTCGGCGACCTCGGCCGGGTGGAGGTCGGTGATCCGGCTCTGGGAGACGTTGAGCTTCACCATGGCGGCCTGGTGGGGATCCTCGACCCCGGACGGGAGGAGGTGGAGGTGCTTCCACGCGACGAGGTGCTCCTTGAGCCTCACGTCCGTGAGCAGGCGGATCCCCTCGGCGACGACCCTCTCGTACCCCAGGCGCCGCAGGAGCCCGCGCGTGCCGATGTCCACGTGGGCGAGGTAGGCGTCCGTCCCGTGGAGGAAGAGGTGGACGTCGTTGATCCGGACGACCTTGGCGCCGTCGGTGTCCACGACCTGCTGGTCGAGGACGTCGCACTCGAGGAGGACCTCCCCGGATCGGCCCTCGGGCCGGCCCGGGTGCTCCGCGGCGCCGGACGGGTCGACGCGGATCCCCTCGGCGCCGACGGCCCGCACGGCGGACCACGGGGCCTCCGACCAGGGGCCGAACCACCCCCTCCGCCAGAACAGGCGCGCGGCCCGGGGATACGCCGTGTCCGTGCGGCAGGCGATCTCGCGGAGGGTGCCGAGGGCGCGCCCGGTGGAATCGTCGCGGACCGCCCTCCCGAGGAGGGCGGAGAAGAAGAGGAAGGTCCCCTGTTCCGTTTCGACGACCACGATTCCGGCGCTCCCGGGTCCCGGCCGGGTGAGGGTAGCCCTCGATCGCGTGACCGGCGGAGAGAATCGGGCGGGGCGGAGGCCGGCCGCCCTATCCGTCCTGCGCGAACCCCCTATAGGGCTTCTCGAGGAAGGCCTTCGCCTTCGCGACGGCGGTCTTCGAAGCGCCCGCGTTGTCCACGACGGCCCGGTAGTGCGCCAGCGCGTCCTTCCGCTTCCCGCGGAGGTCGTCGATGTTGCCGAGGTGGAGTTCGATCCACCCGCGGTGGAAGGGGCCGCCCCCGCCCGCCTCCAGCGCCTCCTCCAGCTCCTTCTCCGCCTCCTCCAGCTTCCCCAGGCGGAAGAGGCAGCGGCCGATGCCGGTCCGGGCGGCGGCCTTCTCGCCGTCGGCGAGGTGCGGCGAGGCCCTCGCGGCCCGGAGGTCCTCGATGGCCTTCCCGAGGATCTTCGGGTCCGCCTCGGCGTGGCTGTTGGCCACCTTCATCCCCGCGTCGAGGGCGGCCTTCGCCTCGGCCTCGCCGGGGGGCGGGGGGCTCGGCGCTCCCCTGGACGGGAACCCCCGGCCCTCCCACGTCTCGACCGCGGCCTTCGCCTCCGGCCCCGCGGCGCACAGGGCGAACCGCAGGTCGGACCAGCCGACCCTCGTCCTGCGGGCCGTGCCCAGGAACCCCCGGAGCAGGGCGGTCATCGCCTCCGCGCCGACGGCGTCCTCGACGGCGGCGAGCAGGAGCATCGACTTGCCGTAGGCGGTGGCCTCGTAGGTCTCCGGGTCCATGGTCCCGCCCCACCCGCGGATCTCCGAGAGGGCCGCCGACTTGCCGCCCATGTTCGCGCGGGACACGCGCTCCGCGACCGACCTCCGCTTCCTCTCGGCCGCGTCCTTCCCCGCGCTCGCGCGCAGGAACCGCCAGGCCGAGTACTCCGCGAGCGCCTCGCTGGCGAAGTCGGAGAAGAGCCCGTCGTGACCCCACCACTGGTGGGCGGCCTCGTGGGCGAGGAAGCCCGGGACCCAGTCGGCCTTCGGCCCCGCCTCGAACGCCCCGGGGCCGAGGAGGATGTATCCGCACTCGGAGTAGCCGCTGCCCGTCCCGAACTCCTTCGGCATCTCGACGAGGGTGTACCCCTTGCGGGGGAGGGCGCCCAGATCGGCCGCGTGGAAGTCCACGGCCCTCCTCACGACGGGCAGGAGCGCCGCCGCCTGCCTCTCGCGGCCGGCGAAGACGAGGGCGTCGTAGTCGCCGTCCTTCACGACCTTCCACGGCCCCGCCGCGAGGCCGGCGCGGTCGATGGGACCCCCGCTCTCGAACCACTCCTTCGCGGGGTCCCCGGCCGATCTCCTCGCCCACCCGTCCCTGCCCAGGATGGCGACGTGGTGGACGGCCGGGTCGTCGGGGACGCGGGGATGCCAGGCCACCTGGCTGCGGACGTACAGGAGGTCGTCCCGGACGGCCGACCGGACGAACCCGCCACGGTCCTTCGAGAACCTCTCCGACGGCGCCCCCTCGCACACGATGGAGACGATGTACGCACCGCGGGAGCCCGACAGGTCGAGGACGATTCCGCGATCGACGACCGCGAACGGGACGGGGCGGCTGGACCCTCCGACCTTCGCCGTCACCGAGCCCGCCTTGACCGTCATCTCCGGGACGAGATCGAGGGGCCACCGGTCGGGAAGGTCCCCGGACACGAGGATGGTCGTCTCCACCTCGATCCCGTCCGGCTGGAGAAGCACCGTGATCCGGTACTCCTGCACGTCCACGGGCTCCGCCGCTCCGGCGCACGCGGCGGCGAGCAGGATCGTGGAGAGCATCATGGTCCACCTCCTGCCGGGATCATGGCGCTTGCGCCCGCCCCCGCCATCGATTACCCCTTTCCGAATCACAGGAGAGCCCATGACCCCGACCCTCGTGCTTCTGGCCGCGATCGCCGTGCTCCTCTCCGCGTGCGCCGCGGCCCCGGCCCCCGCGCCACAGTCTCTCCCTGTGATACGCACCCTCTGGAATTTCCAGGACCCCGCCGGCACCGAGGCGAAGTTCCGCGAGATCCTCCCCGCCGCGCGCGCGTCCGGGGACCGGGCCTACC
The DNA here is from genome assembly GCA_964633345.1 of uncultured Planctomycetota bacterium. Classification (GTDB taxonomy): domain Bacteria; phylum Planctomycetota; class JAJSAM01; order JAJSAM01; family JAKLKS01; genus CAZWGT01. Next base: position 21,602 of record CAZWGT010000002.1, on the reverse strand, counting down.
TCGCCGAACTGCTCTCGCAGATCGCGCGCACCCAGGGCCTCCAGCTCCGCTTCGACGAGGCCGACGCGACCCTCGCGGAGGCGGAGACGTTCCTGGGCGACGGCATGCCCCGGGCGACCGTCCTCTGCCTCCTCGAGCGGGGCCGGGTCCGGAACTCCTCGAAACGGCAGGGGGAGGCGAAGCCCTACTTCCTGAAGGCCTGGGACGAGGCGCGCGCCGCCGGGCTCGGCGGCCTGGCGGTGGACGCCGCCCACATGATGGCCATCGCGAGCATGCCGGACGGGTCCCTCGAGTGGAACCTCAGGGCCATCGCCTACGCCGAGGAGTCGCCGGATCCGGCCGCGAAGGCGTGGCTGGGGTCCCTCTACAACAACACCGGCTGGGACCACCACAACGCCGGCCGCTACGAGGAGGCCCTGGCCCTCTTCCGGAGGAACCAGGCCTTCGAGGAGGCGAGGAAGGCGGACTCCTACGACGCGGGCGTGGCCCGCTGGACCGTGGCCCGCGCTCTCCGGTCGCTCGGACGGACGGAGGAGGCCCTCGCGATGCAGGAGGCGCTCCGCGCGGCGTACGAGGCGGCCGGGACCCCCGACGGCTACGTGTTCGAGGAGATCGGCGAGTGCCTGCGGGCGCTCGGCCGGAAGGAGGAGGCGAGGCCGCACTTCGCGAAGGCGTGGGAGCTGCTCTCGAAGGACCCGTGGCTCCAGCGCGACGAGCCGAAGCGGCTCGAGAGGATGAAACGCCTCGGGGACGGCGCGGCCGACTAGTCTCCGGAGCCGCCGGGATCCGCCCGGCGCCTCCCGGAGCCGCGCCTCCCGTGCTTTCCCTTCGAGCCGCCGCCGCCCCCGCCGTCCGCGTCCCCCGGCGCGGGGCCGTCCATCTCCTTGACGAGGTTCTTCGCCTCCACCGCCGCGTCGAGGCCGGGGAAGTCCTTCACGATGCGGCGCAGCGCCGCCCGCCCCTCGTCGCGCCGGCCGTCCTTCAGGAGCTTCTTCGCCTCGGCGAGGCGCCGGGCCGACTCGTCCGCCGCGGCCGAACGGGCCTTCGCCGCCGCGTCCGCCTCCGGTCCGGGGTGCGCGATTCGCTCGATGGCGACCACGGCCCGGAGGACCGACCTCCACTCCCCCTTCGCCAGCGCCTGTTCGAGGTCCGCCGCCGCCTTCTCGACGGCGCGCGCCTCCTTCGTCGGCCGCCGGGGGCCGGTGCGCCGCAGGGCCTCGTCCAGCACGCGCAGGACATCCGCCGGACCGGCGTTCCCCGGCGACCGTCCCGCCTCCCTCCCCTCCCTGTCGAGGAGGAGGATCGTCGGCACGGTCTTCACGGAGTGCTCGAGGCCGAACCGCTCGTCGGCCTCGGCGTCCACCAGCACGGGCACGAAGGCCGACGCGCGGACGGCCACGGCCGCGTCCCGGAAGGTGGAGTCCGCCACGCTCAGGGAGATCGCGTCGTCCCGCAGGCAGTAGAAGACCAGCAGCGGCTTTCCCCGCCACGCCGCCTCGGCGCGGGCCGACTCCAGGGACGGGAGGAAGGGGAGATCCCCGTGGAGCGGATCGGCCGCCGGGGCCGCCGCCGCGGCCAGCACCAGGGCGAGCACCGCCGACGGTCCTCTCATGCCGCCTCCCGCGGGGATTCTACTTCTTCCCGACCTTCGCGTCGGACCCCTTCACCCCGGTGAATCGCACCTTGCCGCCGTCGCACAGGAGGCCCGTCTTCCCCTCGGAAGGAGCCGACTCCCCCTCGCCCGTCCAGGTGAGGACCTCCTTGCCCGCCAGGAGGACCTTCACCACGGGGCCCGCGATCTCGACGCGGAGCCTCGCCTCGGCGCCCGGGGGGCCGTCCGCGGACGCCAGGACCTGGCCCCTGCCGGGGCCGGCGACCCGGAGAAGCTCGATCTTCGAGGAGGGGGACCACGCGACGACGAGCCCGCCCGCGGCCTCGGTGAAGCCGATCATCAGGCCCCCCTCGCCCTTCTCGGCGGGGGCGATGGTCGCCTCGATGAAGGGCGAGGGGCCCGCGTCGGCCTCCCGCAGGAGGATCGCGGGGCGGTCCTTGTTGAAGGGCTCCGCGAGGAAGGAGTCCTCGGAAGTGCGCTCCCAGATGTCCGCCAGGGGATTCCACGGCCGGGGCAGGGCGACGATCCAGTCCCGGGAGGCCTTGCGGATCTTCTTCGGGTCCGCCCCGAGGAGGGCCGTCGCGGCCTCGCGGGACTCCATCCCGTCCCACATCTTCCGCTCGAGGGCCTTGAACCTCGCCATGGCCCCCTTGTCCGCCCCCGAGAGCAGGAACTGCACGGCCGCCCAGCACTCGACGTAGACCTTGGAGTCGGAGCTCACCGCGTCCATGGGGTCCCACTTCCCCTCCCTCGCGCCGTCGGCGAGCTGGGCGATGGAGCGCCCCCACGCGCAGGGATCGTCGTCCACGCCGGTGACGAGGGTCTTCCCGTCCCAGCGGTGGAGGGCGAAGCGCATGGTGATCCCGGCGGAGTACCAGGAGGGGACGTTCTTCCCCTTCCCCACGACGCCGAGGGCCATGAACTGCTGGGCGAGGTTCACGATGAGCCACTGCCGCGTCTCCCAGGGGCGCTGCATCCGCGGCTGGTAGACCCTCTTGTTCTCGTACCAGTAGCGGCCCTGGGAGGGCACGCCCCCGGCCCCCTCCACGTCGGCCCCCTTCCCCGTGAGGATGGAGGCGTAGTCGGAGGACTTCTCGAAGTACTCGATCTCGAGCTTGCCGCCCGGGCGCGCGCCGAAGTAGGCCGCGAACTGGCCCCACGCCGCCTCGGCCACCTTCATGAGTTCCGGCGCCTCGGGGCAGTTCCCGTGGATGTTCCAGGTGTAGTGGGCGCTGGACCGCGTCTCGTCCTGCGCGGCGGCGGGCGGAGCGGCGGCGAGGAGGAGGAGCAGGAGCGCGGGGAGGGTCCTGATCATGGGCGCATGATACCGCCGCCCCTCACACCGCCCGCGCCTCCCCTTCCATCACGGTCTCGATCGCGAAGCCCGCGTCCTCGATCATCCGCAGGTCGGCCGAGGCCTCGTTTCCCGGCGTCGTCAGGTAGCCGTTGGTGAAGATGGAGTTCGCGGCGACGAGGGCCGCCGCCTGGAGCGCGCGCAGATTCACCTCCCGTCCTCCGGCCACCCGGAGATCCGGCCGGGGATGGACGAGGCGGAAGACGGACAGGACCTGCAGGCAGCGCAGGGGGGTCGGCCGCGGACGGCCCGCCATCGGCGTTCCCGGGCGGGGATCGAGGAAGTTCACGGGGATCGACGTGGGCCCCACCTCTTTCAGCGACCAGAGGAGGTCGAGGAGATCCTCGTCCGTCTCCCCCATGCCCACGATGCATCCGCAGCAGGCCTCCATCCCGGCCTCCCGCGCGTGGCGGAGGGTCTCCACGCGGTCGTCGAAGGTGTGGGTCGTGCAGACCTCCCCGAAGAGGCGGCGCGAGGTCTCGAGGTTGTGGTTGAAGCGGTCCACGCCCGCCTCGGCCAGGCGCCTCGCCTTCGGCCCGTCGAGGAGCCCGAGGGAGGTGCAGACCTTCACGGGGATCGTGGCCTTGATCTCCCGCACCGCGTCGCAGAGGACGTCGAGGTCCCGGTCCGAGGGCCCGCGGGTGGCGGTGACGATGCAGAACTTCCACGCCCCGGCCGCGGCCGCCTCGCGGGCGCCGTCCACGATGGCCGAGCGGTCGAGGAGCGGGGCGCGGCCCGCCGGGGTCTCGTAGCGGGAGGACTGGGCGCAGAAGCCGCAGTCCTCGGGGCAGCCGCCGAGCTTGGCGTTCTGGAGCACGTGGACGCGGACGCGGTTGCCGTGGAAGCGGTTCCGCACCCGGCCCGCCGCGGCCAGCAGCGCCCACGCCTCGCTCTCCGGCGCGGCCAGGGCCGCCCGGGCCCCCTCCCTGGAGATCCCGTCGGCGGCGATCGCCTCGTCCGCCAGCGCCATCCAGTCGCGGTTCATCGGTTCTCCTCCGGTAGTGCCGCGCGGATCGACGCGGCCAGGACCCCGGCGATCTCCCCCAGCACGACGTCCGGCGTCCCGAGGGGCGGCATCACGACGACGACGTCCCCGAGGGGGCGGAGCAGCACGCCGCGCCGCCGCGCCTCCTCGCAGACCCTCCGGCCGGCCCGCTCCCCCGGCGGGAAGGGCTCCCGCGAGGCGGCGTCCCGGACCAGTTCCACGCCGGCCATCATGCCCCGCCGGCGGACGTCCCCCACCGGACGGAGCGACCGCAGGGGCTCGAGGAGGGCGCCGAGGATCTCCCCCTTGCGCGCCGCCTCCCCGACGGTTCCCTCCCGCGTCATGCGGTCGAGGTTGGCGACCGCGGCGGCGCAGGCCAGCGGGTTGCCCGTGTAGGTGTGCCCGTGGAAGAAGGTGCGCATCTCCTCGTGGCGCCCGAGGAAGGAGGCGTGGATCTCCTCCGTCGCGAGCGTCGCCGCGAGGGGGAGGTAGCCCCCGGAGAGGCCCTTGGCGACGGCCAGCAGGTCCGGGCGCACGCCCTCGTGCTCCACGGCGAACCACCGCCCCGTCCGGCCGAGCCCGACGGCCACCTCGTCGGCGATGAGCAGCGCCCCGGCCGCCCGCGCCGCCGCCGCCACGCGCGGGAGCCATCCCGCGGGCTGGGGGATCATCCCCGCCGCGCCCTGCATCACCGGCTCGACGATCACCGCGGCGATCTCCGGCCCGTGGTCGCGGAGCGCCTCCTCGAGGGGGAGCACGCAGTCGATCCCGCAGGAGGGGAACGTCTTCCCGACGGGGCAGCGGAAGCAGTGGGGCGCAGGCACGCGGTGGGAGGCGAACAGGAGCGGGCGGAAGAGCCGGTGGAAGAGGTCGATCCCCCCCACGCTCACGGCGCCGAGGGTGTCCCCGTGGTAGCCGCCCTCGAGGAAGACGAACTTCGTGCGGCGCTCCTCCCCGCGGCGGCGCTGGTGCTGGAAGGCCATCTTGAGGGCGACCTCCACCGCGGTGGACCCGGAGTCGGAGTAGAAGACGCGGACGAGGCCCGGCGGGGCGACGCGCACGAGGCGCTCGGCCAGCTCGATGGACGGCACGTTGGAGAGGCCCAGCAGCGTGGAGTGGGCGAGCTTCCCGAGCTGGGAGGCGACGGCGGCGTCGATCTCCGGCGTGCGGTGGCCGTGCACGGTGACCCAGAGGGAGGAGACCCCGTCGATGTACCGGCGGCCCTCGACGTCCCAGAGGTACGGGCCCTCGCCCCTCTCGATGACGACGGGGTCGGTCCACTCCTGCATCTGCGTGAACGGGTGCCAGACGTGGGCCCGGTCGAGGCGCTTCCAGCGGGCGACGGCGTCCCCGCCCGCGGGGAGCGCATCGGCGAGGATCGACGCGGCGCCGGGGCCGAGGGCGTCGGCCAGGGCGTCGGGATCCCGCTCCCTGCCCGCCGCGACGCGCTCCATCACCGCCAGCACGCGGACCCCGCACAACCGTTCGAGGGCCGCGGGATTGGTCTCCTCGGCGAGGCCCGGCGCCCCCGCGGATTCGCGCACGAGCACCACGCCGAGCACCGGGATCCCCCGGGACCGCGCCGCCTCCACGGTCAGCGCCGCGTGGTTGAGGGTCCCCAGGCCCGCCGGGGCGACGACGAGCAGCGGGAGGCCGAGGTCCCGCGCCATGTCGGCGACGGTGAACCCCCACGCGACGGGGACGAGGAGCCCGCCCACGCCCTCGACGACGGTGAACGCGCGGCGCCCCGCGATCGCGGCGAAGGCGCGCCGGATCGCCTCCGGATCGGGGCTCCTCCCCTCGCGGTCCGCGGCGACGGCCGGGGCGAGGGGATCACGGAAGCGGAGCGGGGAGACGAGGTCGGGGGGATCGTCCGATCCCGCCGCGGCCCGGAGGAGATCGGCGTCGTCGTCGGGCGGCACGCCCGTCGCCGCGGGCTTCATCACGCCGACGGAGAGGCCGCGCCGCAGGAGGATCCGCGCCAGCGCCGCCGCCACGGCGGTCTTGCCGACCCCGGTCCCTGTGCCGGTGACGAGGACGCCCCTAGCCACGGAGGGCCTCCCGGAGCGCGTCCACCTCGTGCTCGGTGTGCGCCGCGGAGAGGCTGACGCGGAGGCGCGCCGTCCCCTCGGGCACCGTCGGGGGGCGGACCGCGGGGACCCAGAACCCGCGATCGAGGAGGCGTTCGGAGGCGCGGACCGTCTCCGCGACGTCCCCCACCGCCACGGGGACGACGGGGGTCGTGCCGCCGAACCGCCGCGCCAGGGCGAGCACGCGATCCCGGCGCTCCGGCTCCGCCGCGGCGATCCGCATCCCCTCCCGCCCCATGGCCGCGACGGAGGGGGGGAGGGCCGTGGAGAACACGAAGCCCCGTGCGCGGTGGCGGAGGAAGTCGATCCCCTCCGCGGTCCACGCGACGAACCCCCCGTAGGCGCCGAAGGCCTTGCCGAGGGTGGCGACCTCGAGGAGGTCGGGGCCGGGGGCGAGGCCCGCCGCCGCGACGGCCCCGCGCCCGCCGGGCCCGAGGACCCCGGTGCCGTGGGCGTCGTCCACGACGAGCAGCGCCCCCGCCTCCCGCGCCGCCGCCGCCAGGGCGGGGAGGTCGGGGACGCTCCCCTCCATGGAGAAGAGGCCCTCGGTCACCAGCACGCGCCGGCGGAACCCGGGGCGGAGCAGCGCCGCCCGCGCGGCCGCGGCGTCGGCGTGGGGGACGACGGCGATCTCCGCCCCCGAGAGACGGCACCCGTCCACGAGGCTGGCGTGGTTGAGGGCGTCGGAGACGACGAGGTCCCCCTTCCCCGCCAGCGCCGGGATCAGCGAGACGTTGCACGCGTACCCCGAGCCGAACAGCAGCGCCGCCTCCGCGCCCTTGAACGCGGCGGCCTCCCGCTCCAGGGCGTCGTGGGAGGGGCGGCTCCCGGTCATGAGCCGCGCGGCCCCGGCGCCCGAGCCCTCCTCCTCGGCGGCACGGGCCGCGGCGGCGGCCAGGCGCGGATCCCCGGCGAGGCCGAGGTAGTCGTTGGAGGCGAAGGAGACCACCGCGCGCCCGTCGAGGGTCGTCCGCGGCCCCGGGCCGGGCGCCGTCCGGACGCGGCGGCGGAGGCCCTCCCTCTCCCAGGCCTCGAGGGATCGCGCGACGAACTCGGAATGGGGGCCGGGGCTCATGGGGTCGGCCGAGTGTAGAAGGCAAGGCCGCCATTCCCATTTACAATGCCCCCCCACGGAAGGAGGCCCCCATGGTCCGCCGCGCCCTCGCCGCCGCGCTGCTCGCCGTGTCGGCCTTCGCCGCCGGCTGCGCCCACCCGGACACCCACGTCCCCCCGCTGTTCCCCGAGCCGGCGGCCGCCGACGCGGCCCGGTCCGAGGCCGCGTTCCGGAGCCTGGCCTCCCTCGCCGGGACCTGGGAGGGGGACTTCTCGATGGGCGAGTCGAAGGGTCGCGACACCGTTGACTACCGCGTGACGGCCGGCGGGAGCGCGATCGAGGAGATCCTCTTCCGCGGGAAGCCCCACGAGATGGTCACCCTCTACCACCTCGACTCGGGGCGCCTGCTCCTCACCCACTACTGCGCCGCGGGGAACCAGCCCACCATGGTCCTCGCGCCCGGCGACGACCCGGCGGACCTGAAGTTCGCGTTCCTCCGGGGGAGCAACATGGCGGCCGGGGACGGGCACATGCATGAGGCGCGGTTCCAGCTTCTCGGCCCCGACCAGGTGAAGACCACCTGGACCTACTGGGAGGAAGGAAAGCCCGGTCACGCGGCGGTCTTCGAGCTCCGTCGCGCGAAGTAGCCCGGCCCGCCGCGGCGAGGACGGCGGACCGGGCTCCCCCCTGCTCCTACTTCTTGCGCGTGTAGTTCATCTCCATGCACTTCACCTCGCCCTTGCCCTTCCCGTCGTCCACGTACATCTCGAAGGCGATCGAGTCCTTGTCCTTGGCGGCGGGGAAGACCATCCGCACCTTGCAGTCGCCGCCCGTCGCGGGGTCGGTCATCATGCCGTGGTAGGTCACGGTCCCCTTCTCGTCGGCCGTCCCCTCGCTGTTCATCACCCCGGTGCCCATCGAGTCGATCCAGGTGGAGAAGTACTTCTTCCGGACGTTGTCGTACCCGGCGATGGACATCCCCTCGAAGGGCATGCCCATCATCTCGCCGGTGTACTCCTGGATCTGGTAGCGCCCGCCGAAGATCATCCGGAACTTCGCCGCGCCCTTCATCTCGGTCGGGGGCTGGGCGGGATCCATCCACATCTTCCCGGTGGACTCCCAGGCGCCCTCCTGGGCCGCCATCTTCTTGTGGGGCTCGCCCGGGGTCATCGCCCTCTCCCAGGCCGCCATCTCCTCGGCGGTCGGGCCCGCGGGGGCCTTCTTCTCCTCCTCCTTCGCCTCGGGCTTCTTCCCCTCCATGCCGCCGTCCTGGGAGAAGACCCGGTTCGCCGTCCAGCCGAGACCGAAGACCATCGCCATCGCGACCAGCGCCGTGCGCGTCCTCATGGGACCTCCTTGTCCGCGTTCGCCTCCGGCCCCCACCCGTGGGGCCCGCCGAGTCGGGATCTTCTACCACGGTCCGGGGTAGAACGGATCCATGGGAGACCCTGCCACGATCGGAGCCGCGTACGCCGTCATGAGCGCCGTCGCGCTGGCGGCCTTCGCGTGGGACAAGGCCGCCGCGGCGCGGGGGGGCGGGCGGATCCCGGAGGCGACCCTCCACCTCCTCGAACTCCTCGGCGGCTGGCCCGGCGCGATCCTCGGCGCCCTGCTCTTCCGCCACAAGACGCGGAAGGGGTCCTACCTCGCCGTCACGGCGCTGGTGGTCCTGCTCCACCTGGCGGGGTGGTGGTGGTGGCGGCGGTCCCGGGGGTGAGGCGCACGACGGCCACCGCCACGCCGAGGAGCGCCAGCGCCCCGCCCGCCCACTCCCTCGGCGAGACGGAGACGGCGAAGGACGCCGGGAACAGCGCGGCGAGGGCGGTCTTGGACGCCATCGTCATCGGCGGGTTGAGGAAGACCGTGAGGCCGACGGTGCTCGCCGGCAGGTGGCGGAGGAGCCAGGACCAGACGGCGAACCCGAACACGGTGGCCAGGAGAACGAGGCCCGCGACCAGGGCGAGGCCGGTCCCGTCGAGGGCCGCGACCCGCCCGGCGTCCGCGACGAGGAGCAGCGGGGTCGAGAGCAGCCCCCCCGCGGCGAGCACGAGGAAGGTCCACACCACGGGCGGGTGCTCCCTCGCGACCGGGCGGGTCAGGGCGGAGTAGGCCGACCAGCACAGGGGGGCGAGGGCCACCTCCGCCACGAGGACCGCGCGCGGCGCGCCCGCCCCCTCCTTCGCCGAGGCCAGCACGGCCACCCCGCCGAACCCCAGGACGAGCCCCGCCACCTTGCGCGCCGTCATCGCCTCCCCGAGGAAGGCCGCCCCCAGGACCGCGAGGTAGAGCGGCGTCAGCGAGGTGAGGACCGACGCGATGGGCCCCTCCACGCGCCCCTCCATCCCGTGGTAGAGGAGCCCGTTGTAGCCCGGGACGCAGAGGAGGCCCGCGAGGAGGAGCCGCCCCCCGTGGCGGCGGACGACGGCCGCCGATTCCGCGCGCCGGAACAGGAGGCACCAGCCCCCGCAGAGCGCCGCCGCGGGGACGTACCGCGCCAGGAGGAGCTCGGCCCAGCCGAGGGGCGCCGGCCCCGCGGACGGGGCGAGCAGGACCTCGAAGGCGAGGAAGGTGCTGCTCCAGACGAGGAAGAGGGCGAGGGTGGCGGCGGCGAGGCGCGCCGGCCTCGGCCTGCTCGGTTCCACGGGTCCCCCTCCGCCGCGCCCCCGGTATCCTCCGGGGCCCGTGCCCGAGCCCGAAACTCTCCACGTCGCCCTCTGCACCGCGGTCGCCTTCGCCGCGGGGTGGATCGACGCGATGGCCGGCGGCGGAGGGATCCTCACGGTCCCCGCCATCGCCTCCTTCGGCTTCCCGATGCCCCTGGTGGGCGGGACGAACAAGGTCGTGGGCACGGCCGGCTCCGTCACGGCGACCCTGACCTTCCTGTGGAAGGGGAAGGTGGATCGGAGGATCGCCGGCCTCGGCGCGGCGGCGGCCGCCGCGGGGGCGGTGTCCGGCGCGCTGGCCCTCGCCCGGCTGGGGAGGGCGGACGAGGGGCTCGCGGAGGCGATCTTCGGCGTCCTCCTCGTGGCCGCGGCGCTGCACATGTTCTTCCGAAGGTCCCTCGGCGGGGAGAGCGCCTTCGAGGGGCCGACGCCCCGGAATCTGGCCATCACGGCGGCCGCCGGGGTCCTCATCGGCTTCTACGACGGGTTCTTCGGGCCCGGGACCGGGTCCTTCCTCGTCTTCGCGATGGTGCGGTTCCTGCGCTTCGACTACGTGGTCGGGACGGGGAACGCGAAGTGCATGAACTTCGGATCGAACGCCGCCTCCCTCGCGACGTTCATCGCCAAGGGGCTCGTCGCGTGGCCGGTGGCGATCCCGATGGCGGCCGCCAACGCCGCGGGGAGCTGGTGCGGGTCGCGCATGGCCATCGCGAAGGGGGCGCGCTTCCTCCGGTGGGTGTTCCTCGCCGCGGCCGTCGCGGTCGCGGCGAGGATGGTCACCACGCTGGTGCGCTGACGGCTCCTACTTCCCGGCGTCGGCCTTGAGCTTGTCCAGCTTCTCCTGCAGGCCCTTGAAGTAGCCCTCGAGGCGCTTCTGGTCCCCGAAGAACTCCTTCAGCTTCGCGAGGGCGGCGCCGAACAGCTCGGCGTCCTTCTCCTTCTCCGCGTAGTTCATGATGAGCTCGTAGAAGGAGCCGGCGTACCGCGGGTCCCTGGGGCCGAGGCCCGCCTTGTGCCACCCGGCGAACTTCCCGCCGACCTCGTGCCGGAGTTCCGGCGCCGGGCCGCCGGCGTTGCGGATCTTCTCCAGCTCGGCGGCGATGTCGAGGTGGAGGATCGTCGCGGTGCGCTCCTGGATCGCCGCCTCGTCGAGGCCATCGATCTTCGCGGCCCGCTCGCGGTACTCGGGGCCCTTGATGCGGCCGCGGGCGAGGTCGAGGCCCAGCAGCTTCAGCTGCTCCGCCGGCGTGTGGTCCTTCTTCGCGCGGAGGGCCTGGTAGTCGGCGGCCCCCTTCATCATCGCCTTGAACCCGTCCACCGACCGGGAGGACAGGTCGGAGAGGACCTCCCCCTTCGCGTCCATGGCCACGACGTAGGGGAAGCCGTTCCCGCCCTTCTCGGAGAGCAGGTTCGGGTACTTGTCCCCCTCGACGCGGGACATGATGCTGGTGAAGAGGACCACGTCCTTGGCGAACTCCTTGAACTCCGGGGTGGAGAGCACACTGCCCTCCAGCTGCTCGCAGGGCGGTCAGGGCGAGTAGGAGCGCGTGAAGTAGGCGACGATGAGCTTCTTCTCCGCCGCCGCCTTCTCCCGCGCCTTGTCGTAGTCGGTCATCCAGCCGTAGTCGACGAGCCACGGCTCCTTCAGCTTCGCCTCGAGCTTCGCCTTGAACTCGGCCTGCTGCTTGGCCTTCTTCTCGGCGCCCGGGTCCTGCGCCGCCGCGGCCGATCCGGCCGCGGCCGCGAGCAGGATCCCGGCGAGCGCGGCCGCCAGGGTGCGCCTCATGGTTGGTCCCTCCAGTGGACGGCGACGAGTCTCGGTCCGACCCATGGTCGCGGGGAAGAAGGATCCCCCGCGGGGAACGGGGCGTTCTTCGATGCCATCCATCCAAACAATGGATGGCCATCGGCGGGGCGGTACCGCTCCCGGACGGCCCCGCGGGCGGGCGCGAATCCCCGTCAGGGCCCGAGCCACCCGTCCACGAAGGGTGCCGCCCGCGCGGCGAGGGCGTCGCCGAGGACAGCCGCGAGGACCCCCGCGAGGACGTCCATCGTCCAGTGGGCCCGCAGGACGAGGACGGCGCCGGCCTCGAGGACCGCCACGGCCGCGGCGGCGGCGGCCAGCCAGGGGGGCCCGGACCGCGCCGCCTCGAGGGCGCCGAGGACCGCGATGGCCGTGTGGCCGCTGAAGAAGAAGTCGTTCCCCACCTTGTAGGTCACGAGGAGGGTCGGGAACCCCGGGTCGCGCCAGATCATCCCCGGCGGCGCGGGCAGGGTGCAGAGGGCCTGGCAGGCCTGGCGGAGGGTGAACACGACCATGAGCGCGAGGAAGGGGCGGAAGGTGGGGCCGAGGAGGGAGGCCGCCACCAGGGAGAGACCGACGGCGTCGATGAGGAGCGAGGAGGCGACGAGGGTCGCGTCGGCGGCGCGGGGCCGGGCGAGGAGGCGGGCGTGCAGGGCGGCCGTCCACCCGTGGACGCGGTCCCCCACCGTCCCCTCCGGGGGAGGGCGGCGGCCGAGCAGCCTCTGGGTCCAGAACCACAGGAGCAGCGCCCCGGCCACGACGGCCAGCCGGATCACGGGGGCGCCGCCGGTTCGTGCCGCGGCAGCCCCGTCAGAAGGAAGAGGGAGGGGAGCACGGTCAGCGCCGCGAACTGTCCCATCACCATGGCCAGCGCGTTGAACAGCCCGAACATCACCGTGGGGACGAAGTCGGACAGGGCCAGGACCGCGAACCCCGCCACCATGATCGACGTGGCGATCCAGATGGAGCGCCCGATGGTCGCGTGGCTCCTCCGCACCGACTCCCGCCGGTCCCCGCCCGTGGCGGCCAGCTCGATCCGATAGCGCACCGTGTACTGGATGGCGGCGTCGATCCCCACCCCCATGGCCACGGCCGCGATGGTCACCGTGATGAGATCGAGCGGGACCCCGGTCCAGCCCATCACCCCGAGGATCGCCACCGCCGGCAGCACCTGCGGCACGACGACCACCACGGACAGCGCCGCCGCGTGCCCGGCCGCCCGGAGCCCCCCGAACAGCAGGAACAGCATCGCGTAGATCGCCCCCACGACGGTCCAGAAGGTGTCCTTCTGGCTCTGGAGGAGGGACTGGAGCATGTTCGCGTAGAGGAGGAACACCCCCGTCACCCGCGGCGAGAGGTCCGCGAGCTCCTTCCTGGACGCGAGGTCGGCCCGCAGGCCGTCGAGGATCGCCTTGCGGTTGAGGGTCGGGGCGGTCTCCCGGAAGCGCACGAGGACTCGGGCCGTCGAGAAGTCGGCGGTCGCCACGTCGAGCAGGAGCGGCTCCACGGCCTTGATCTTCGACAGGCTCTCCACGGTCATCCTCGAGAACGCCTTCGCCTTGCGCGCCTCGTCGAGGAGCGTCGCCAGCGACGTCACGCTCGCCGCCTCGGGGACCTTCGCGAGGTACGCCGAGGCGGCGCGGATCGCCTCGATCCCCTCGGGGCGCCTGAAGAAGCCGGGCTCCTTCGAGACGAGGATGACGTCGAGGGGCGTCGTTCCCCCCATGTGCTGGTCGATGTACTCCAGGCCCGCGTAGACCTCGGTGTCGGGCCGGAAGTAGTCGATGAACTTGTTCTCGACGGTGATGCGGGTGCAGCCCCAGACCGCCCCGGCCAGCAGCACCACGCCGGACAGCACGACGGGGAGCGGGGCGGCGAGCACGAGCCTCTCGAGGAGGAGCACGAGCCCGTGGGGCTTCGGGTCCGCCTCAGCGCGCGGGTCCTCCAGGGCCCCCAGCGGCCGCGTCGCCGCGGGGAGGAAGAGGAAGGCGCAGCCGAGGCCGACCCCGAGCCCGACGGTCATCATGAACCCGAACCACCAGACCGGCTTGACGCCGCTCGTCAGGAGGGAGGCGAAGCCGGCCATGGTCGTCGTGCAGGAGTAGAGGCAGGGCAGCCAGACGTCCCGCGCCGCCCCGACCGTGGACTCGAGGTGGTCCTCGCCGGTCCTCCGCGCCCGCCGCTCCCGGTACCGCTCGATGAAGTACACGGTGTACGGGAGCATGACGACGAAGAGGAGGAGCGGGAGGTTGGCGGTGATGACGGTGAGCTTCAGGCCGAGGGCCGTCATCGCCCCGAGGATGAGGACGACCGGGATGGCGCAGGCGACGATGGGCAGCCCGATCCAGCGGAGCCTCCGGTAGACGAGGGCGAAGGCGAGGAGGAACAGGACGAGGCTCGCCGCGCCGAACACGTCGAGGTCGTGGCGCACGAACTCGATGAGGTTGAGGTTGATGATCGGCAGCCCCGAGAGCCGGATCGGGGTCTCCATCCGCGGCGTCCACCGCGCCGCGACCGCCCGCAGCCCCTCGACCATCTCCCGGCGACGGGCCCGCATCTCCCCGGCCGCCGCCTCGAAGGCCTCCTCCGTGGCGGCCAGCCCCGCGGCGTCCCCCGCGTCGTTCATGGCGGCCCGCTCGCGGTCGAGGCGACGGTACTCGGGGGGCTGGTCGAGGTAGGCGAGGAGCACCGCGTCCTTCCCGTCGGCGGAGATGAAGGTCCCCCGGGCGACGGCGTGGCCGAGGAGCTCCTCCCTGGCCTTCGCGAGGTCCACCTTCTTCGCCTCGACCAGCATCGGGACGGGGATCGGCCCCTGGCGCAGGAGCGGCACGGACAGGAGGGAGAGGACCTTCTGGACGCGGGGGGCCTTCTCGAGATCGTCCTGCAGGCCGCGGAGGACGGCGAGGGACTCCGGCGTGAACCAGTCGGCCCGGCGGGCGCAGACGATGGCGAACTCGTCGTCCCCGGGCCAGAGGCGGCGCGACCGCGAGTAGTACGTGAGGTCGGGGTCCTTCCCGTCGAGGAGGATGTTCGTGGAGGCGTCCACGGTCAGCCCGGGGAGGAATGCCCCGAGGCCCGCGACGCCCGCCGCGAAGAGCAGGACGACGGCGAGCCAGCCCCGGTCGAGGAGGCGACGGTACATGCGGTGGGCGTCCCCCGTGGAGGGCGCGATGGTAGCACGGGGAGCGGAGGGGCCCGGCCGCGCGGCTCAGCGCTTCGCGTCCCCCGTGGCCGCGCCGTGGAGCTTGACCTCGACCTTCGTGTCGAGGCCCGCGTAGTACTCCTTGAGGATCGCGAGCACCTCGGGCCGGCTGAAGTCGGGGTGGAGCTCGCCCCCCTCGGAGAGGGTCTTGCGCACCATGGTCCCGCTGACCATGAGCCGGTCCTCCTTGCCGTGGGGGCAGGTCTTCATCGACGCCATGCCGCGGCACTTCGAGCAGTGGAATGTCCAGTCGATCTTCAGGGGCACGGTCTCGAGGGAGCCCGCCGGGATCTCGTCGAAGATCTTCTGCGCGTCGAACGGCCCGTAGTAGTCCCCCACGCCGGCGTGGTCGCGGCCGACGATGAGGTGGCTGCAGCCGTAGTTCTGGCGGAACACCGCGTGCAGCAGCGCCTCGCGCGGCCCGGCGTAGCGCATGTCCAGCGGGTAGCCGCCCTGCAGCGCGGAGTTCTTCACGAAGTACTTGTCGACGAGGGTGTCCACGCACCGCACGCGGACGTCGGCGGGGATGTCGCCGGGCTTGAGCTTGCCGACGAGCTGGTGGATGAAGAGCCCGTCGAGGACCTCGAGCGCGATCTTGGCGAGGAACTCGTGGGAGCGGTGCATCGGGTTGCGGAGCTGGAGCGCGGCCACCGTCCTCCACCCCTTCTCCTCGAAGAGCCGGCGGGTCTCGGCCGGGCGCTTGTAGACCCCCGCGAACTCGACCGGGAAGTAGCTCTCGGACAGGACCTGGATCGGGCCGCCGAGGTTGACCTCCTTCTGGGCCATGACCATGGCGACTCCGGGGTGCTTGGGGTCCTCGGTGCGGAAGACCTCCCGGCACTCCAGGGCCCGGTCGATGGCGTACTTCTCCTCGACCGTGAGGATCGCCATGTCGGTGCCGGTCTCCTCGTCCACGAGGGTGACCTGGCTCCCGATCGCGATCGCGTCGGCGTCCGCCTTCGACGCGGAGACGGTGACGGGGATGGGCCAGAAGGTGCCGTCGGAGGTCTGCATCCGCGTGCAGACGGACTTCCAGTCGGCGCTCCCCATGAAGCCGCGGAGCGGCGTGAACCCGCCGATGCCCATCATGATGGCGTCGCCGGTCTCGCGGGATGTGATGGGGATGCGCTTCAGCGTCGCGGCCTTCGTCTTCGCCTCGGCCAGCGCCGCCCCCTCGAGGAGCAGCGGCTTCAGCACCCTGTCGCGGCCGTGCGGCGGGACGAGCTGGCTCACGGGAGTCCTTCCTTTCCTGCGGGGATCCGACGGAGGCGCGGCAGTATCGCAGACGGCCCCGGGCCGCGGGAGTTCCGACCGTGCCGACGGGGGTGACCGTCCGCGCCCGCGACGCGGAAGTTGCGGACACCCTCCCCCGGGACGGAGATAGGATCCCCCCCGTCCGGGCAAGGAGCCGTCCACGATGGGGACCGGGGATTCTCGCTGGCCGCGGATCGGGTTTCCGGGACCCCTCCGGTGCGGGGCCGCCCTGCTTGCCGCCCTGCTCGCCTGCCTCCTCGCCGCGGGCGCCGCCGGCGTCGGGGATCCCGGGGTCGCCCGGACCCTGCTCAAGACGGGACGGGAGTACCTCGAGAAGAAGAAGTACGGCGAGGCGCTCACCCACGTCCAGCGCGCCCGGGACTAGGACACGGACCTGATCGAGGCGGTCTACTGGAGGGGCGCCTGCCAGGACCGCAGCGGCGCCGCGGCCGACGCTCTAGAGTCGTACCGCGAGTTCCTGGTCCTGCTCGGGGAGAAGGCGGGCACCGGCAAGCCCACCTCCGAGGAGGCGAAGCTGAAGCCTCTGGCGGAGAAGCGGGTCTCCGTCCTCGCGGCCGGCGAGAAGGAGTACGACGCCCTGGTGGATGCCTTCGCGGCGGACGTCATGAAGTTCGCCTCGGCCCGGGCGGAGAAGGAGCCGGCGGCCGGACGCCAGGCCCTGGAGATGCTCCTGAAGATCCGGCCCGGCCACGAAGCGGCGCGGAAGCTCTACGCCGACCTCGGGGGGAAGGCGCCGGAGAGCCCGGTGGACGACGGCGTGCCGCCGCCCTTCCGCGCGGTGAAGACCTGGATCGACTTCCTCTCGCGCAGGAGCTTCGTGGCCGACCACATGGCCGAGATGAAGGACGGGCACATGATCTTCAACTCGAAGACCGCCGACCGCCTGGTGCCCAAGTCCTCCACCGACCCCGGCAACCACTTCGCCTACGAGATGGAGTTCCGCCTCCAGGAGGAGTACGGGTCCAACTGGCTGACCGGCCTCACCTTCGCCGAGAAGGAGGGCGGGAGGTCGGAGGACTTCGTCTCCGTCTTCGTGCAGAAGAGCGCCCTCGTCGTCTTCTCGGTCTCCGACGCCGGGAAGAGGGAGCTGGTCCGCAAGGACATCTCCGCCGTCGACCCGGGAGCGTGGCACCGGTTCGGGTTCACCGTCCGGGACCACACGATCGACGTATGGCTCGACGGGCGCGCCTGCCTGACCTTCGAGGTCCCCGCGGACCGGGACCTGCGAGGGGTGGTCGGCGTGTACAACCAGCAGTGCCGCGCGGAGTGGCGCCTCCACCGCATCGGGAGGCTGTGATGAGGGTCCCCGCCCTCCCGCTCCTGCTCGCGGCCGTCCTCCTCCTGGGTTCGGCCGGCACCGCCCGCGCCGACCGCGAGTCCGCGAAGTTCTTCGCGGTGCGCGGGGAGAGGTCGCTTGCCGAGAGGAAGTGGGGCGAGGCGGAGGAACACTACCGGCGCGCCCTCCAGGAGGACGGTACCTTCCTCCAGGCCCGCCACGGGCTGGCCCAGGCCCTCCTCGGAGCGGGCCGGACCGCGGACGCCGTCGCGGAGCTGAGGACCTTCGTCGCCGAGGCGGAGGCCCTGCCGGATCCGCCCTCCGACGTCCGGCTCCTGCGCACCCGGGCGGAGAAGCAGCTGGGGGAGATCGACGCCTCCGCCGTCGAGCTCGAGAGGATCGCGGCGCGCTTCGCCGGCGGCCTCGTCGAGCTCGCGAAGAAGTGGGAGTCGAAGGACCGCACCCTGGCGGAGAAGGCGCTCCGCAACGCCCTTGCCGTGAAGCCGGGCCACCCGAAGGCCGAGGAGGCCCTCAAGAGGCTGGGGCTCCCTTCCGTCAGGGCCATCTCCCTCTTCAACGGCAAGGACCTGGACGGCTGGGCCCTCCACGCGCCGCCCTACTGGCAGGTGAAGGACGGGGTGATCGTCGGCGAGGTGAAGGACGCCGGGCTCTCGATGCGCACCGACAGGATGTACGACGGCGACTTCGACGTCCGGATCGAGGCGCAGGTCCTCCAGGTCCTGGCCAGCCCCTACATGTTCTGCCTCCAGACCTGCTGGAAGGACGGCTACAACGCGTACCACGTCGGCTACGCCGACGGCCACGTGACCTTCTTCGAGAAGACCGTCCCCGAAGGCCGGCGGGAGATTCTCGCCCCCTTCGTCGAGGACCTGAAGACCCCCTTCGACAAGCAGGGCTGGAACCTCTACGAGATGCGCCTGCGCAAGGGCGAGGTCTCGACCTACGTCAACGGCGAGCTCCTCGCCAAGGAGCCGCGGGCCTCCGGCCGGGAGGGGGGCTTCCTGGGCCTGTACATCCAGAACGTCCGGGTGGCCTTCCGCAGGCTCGAGGTGGAGTTGAAGTAGGCGGCCGGCAACCCGCCGGCGGACTACTCGTCCGCGGAGAGGTCCCGCAGGTAGACGTGGGTGACGAAGGACTGCCCCTCGAGGTCCAGGAGGTTGGTCGCCGCGGTCTCGTACTGGACGTACTGGCCCGTCCGGGAAAGGCGCGGCGAGGCGCAGCCGACGTTGGGGTAGACGGTGGGGCTGCCGGAGACGTTGGTCTTCGTGCCCGCCACGCGATCCCAGAGCCAGACGTCCCCGAAGTTGCGGAACAGGACGAGGCTCCCGTCGCCGGAGACCGTCGGTTCGACGGAGTCCCCGTACATCGCCGTCCCTTCGTCCGTGGCGCTGACCAGGATCGTGGTCCCCTCCTGGCGGTCCCGGAGGTAGACGTCGGCGAACCCGTTGTCGTCCTCGGGCACGAGGGACTCGTAGGAGTAGAAGGCCACGAACCGCCCGTCGTCGCTCGCCCAGCCGTCGTAGCCGGAGCGCACCGCGCCGGTCGAGTCGATGCAGACGGTCTCCGTCGTCCCCGCCTGCCGGTCCCGCAGCCACACCCGCATCCCCCCGGTGAGGCCGGGGGCCAGGACCTGCTGGGTCGCGAACGTCGCGAACCGCGCGTCGTGGCTCAGCCGCGGCGTCCCGGTGACGCTCGCCTGGAACCCGTTCGTGGGGTCCCCGCCGCCCGTCGGGACGCTCACGCGATCGTAGGCCCCCGTGGCGCGGGTCCAGACGAAGACGTCGACGTCGTCCCCCACGTCCGTCCCCGCGGCGTAGTTCCGGCCGAGGGAGGTGAAGATGACCGCGCTCCCGTCGCCGCTCACCGAGGCGTAGTAGGCGCCGTAGTTCGTGTAGTCGCCGTTCGGGAAGGGCGCCTCGTTGTGCCTCGGGTCGGCCACGACGGTGCTCGTGCCGGTCTCGCGGTCGTAGAGGATCGCGCCGGGGTAGTTGTGGAAGTAGGCGCCGCCGTCGAAGGCCCCCTCGGACCGGCTCGTGTAGCAGACGTACCGCCCGTCGGCCGAGATCGACGGGGCCGAGCCGGTGTCGCCCTGGTTGGAGAACTCGTAGACGATCTGCCCGCCCTCCGGGGTCAGGCTCACGCGCTCCGTCGTGCCGTTCGCCAGGTCGCGCACGAACACGTCGATGGCATCGTTCGTGTCCCCCTCCACGAGGTCCGTGGACTCCGAGGTGAACGCGACGAAGCGCCCGTCGTCGGAGAGGGTCCGGAACCGCTCGTCCAGCGCCGGGTTGCTGTTGGCCTGGTCGTTCCCGGGGCCGCCGTCCAGGGCGCGGTCCACGAGGACGAGGGCCACCCCGGAGCAGTCCACGTCCAGGGAGAACTCCGAGGTGACGGGGTCGATCCCCGCCCCCTGGCGCGTGGCGGTGAACGTGACCCGGTGGGACGGCGGGCAGGCGATCCGCCCCGCCGCCGGGAAGGTGAACCGCCCGTCGGCCCCGGCGACGACCGCGCCCATCCAGGAGACCCCCTCGCCGTTCTTCGGGTTGCCCTTGCGCGCCCCCTCCTCCACGGCGTAGGCGTCGACGCGGGCGAAGGGTTCGGAGACCCCCTTGGCCTTCCCCGCGGCCGGGTCGTACTCCAGGGTCTCCGGGTAGGGCATGTTCCCGTTGGCGGTCTTCTTCTTCGCGTTGATCGAGACGCCGCCGGGCGCGAGGTCGATGCCGGCGCCGCCGTTGCCGCCGAAGGCGACCCTCGCGACCTCGACGACGGAGTACGGATCGCAGACGAGGCCCGCCCCCTTGTTCCCGGTGATGGAGCCGCCGGTCAGGGTCGCCTTCGTGGACTTGCCGATCCGGACCCCGGTGCCGCACGTCCCGTACTGGCCGTCCACGGACACGAGGGTCCGGCCCGTCACCTGCAGGCCGAAGGACTTGCAGCCGGAGACCTGGTTCCCCTGGAGGGTCGCCGTCCCCTCGCCCGCGCCGACGAGGATGCCGACCCCCGTCCCGCCGGTGACGACGTTCCCCTCGAGGAGGACGCCCTCGACGCCGGCGCCGGTCAGCTGGATGGCCCCGGACCTGCCGCCGTTGACGACGGTGTTGTCCTTCACGGTCGCCGACCCGGCCACGCCGAGGATGAGCCCCGAGGACTTCCCGCCGGTCACCTGGTTCCCCAGAACGGTAATGCTGGTCGCGTCGGCCGTGGCGCCGACGATGGCCCCCGTGAGCCAGCCGTCCGTCGCGTCGATCACGTTGTCCTCGAACTCCAGGTACCCGCCGTCGCCGATCGCGAGGGCGTTCCCGACGGACACGGCGGCGACCCGGCGCTCCCTCTCGACGACGGGGACGATCGTCCCGTCCGCCTTCCGGACCAGCTTCGCCACCGCAGCGGCCTTCTCCAGCGGCTGCCCGGTCACCGTGTTGCCCCGGACCTCGAGGTCGGGGCGGCGCGAGCCCAGGGTCCCGCAAGTGTTCCCCTCGATCACGAGGGGCCCGTCCATGACGAGGTCGGCGCGGTAGGCGCGCAGGTGGCCCTTGACGACGTTGCCCTCGATGCGGCCGGAGCGCGGGAAGAACCACGCGTCCCCGTGGACCGAGTTGCCCCCGTCGAACTTCAGGTCGGTGCCGTTGGCCTCGGCGAACCCGCCGAGTGACGTCGCGGTCCAGGTGTTGGCGGTCCAGTGGTTGTGTTCGCCGGCGAAGTCGGAGACGGCGTTGTCCCCGTTCGGCGCGCGGACGTCGAACTCGTTGTCCGCGATCAGCGCGTTCGCCGCGAGGACCAGGTCCAGGCTGGAGTCGCCGACGAGGACGTTGTCGTGGAACCAGAAGTCGTCGGTGCGGGAGTCGTCGTCGTAGTTCGTGCCCGACCCGCCGAGGACGTGGCAGTCGGCGAAGCGGATCCCGGAGACGGTGCATCCGTCGCCGATCACCTCGAAGACGCCGCCGCGGATCTCCACGGGGCCCGCGATGGTGATCCCCGTGAGACCCGCGGGGACGGTGATGCGGAACTTCGGGTCCACGCGGAGGGAGAAGTTCTGCTCGAAGACGATGGTGTCCCCGGGCTGGGCGACGTCCTTCAGGATCTGCCGCAGGGAGCCGACGGGCGGGTCGGTCACCGAATCGGAGGCCGTCGTCACCGTCCGCACGGTCCCCGCCGCCGCGACCGGGAACCCCCCGCCGACCAGCGCGAGGAGGCCCAGCAGGCACGCCCGCGTTCCGACCCCGGTTTCCGGCACCGTCCACCTCCCCGCGGGGATCGTCCCCCGTA
>CAZWGT010000001.1:27675-35803 GCA_964633345.1 uncultured Planctomycetota bacterium | reverse complement strand
GTCGCCGGCTTCTCCGGATCCTTCAACCCCAGGCGCCCGCGGAGCGCGCGGCGCACCGCCTCCCTCGGCTCCGGGTCGAGGCGGCGCAGGCGCTCCTGGACCGCGGGCGGCAGGAGGGTCTCCTCGAAGGCGTCCCCCGCCGCCGCGTAGGCCGCCGCCTCCTCGAGGAAGGCGCGGAGGTCCCTGCGGTGCTTCTCCCTCGCCTCGGCGTAGTCGAGGGCGCCGCGGAAGGCCTGGCGGATCCCCGAGGCGGCGGCGGCCCGGTCGAGGGAGGAGGCCGCGCCCGGCGGGGAGAGGACCGCCTTCACCGGGCCGCGGGGTTCGGCGACGCGGGCCTCCCGCCCGTCCCCCGGAGCGGTCTTCAGGAGGGAGAGGCGGCCGGCGAAGGCGCCCCGCGGCGCGCCCGGGGAGAGGACGACGCTCGTGACGCCCCCGGCCCGGGCCGCGGCGAAGGCGGGGGCCCCGAGGTCGGCGCCGTCGGAGGAGGGGACCTCGGGGTCCCGCGGCGCGCCGCCGCGGTCGGGCCCCGGGAGGCCGATGCGGGACGCGGCGTCCACGAGGCCGGGGCAGAGGGTCTTCCCCGCGAGGTCCACGCGGCGCGCCCCGGCCGGGACCTCGACGGAGGCGCCGACCGCGGCGATCCTCCCCCCGCGGAGGACGACGGAGCCCCTGGGGATCTCCGGTCCCGCCACGGGGAGGATGCGGGCGTTCTCCAGGACGACCGTCTCCTCCGCGGGCGCGGGGATCGCGGCCGCCACGCAGAGCAGGGCGCATCGGAGTTCCACGGTTCGGCTTCCTCCGGGGAGCGGGGGGCGAGGGGGGGCTATTATGCGGGCAGAAGGAGGCGAGATGTCCACGATCCTCGGGTCGATCTTCGGCACGCCCCACCCCGTCGTCGGCGTCGTCCACCTGCTCCCCCTCCCGGGGAGCCCGCGCTGGGGCGGGGACCTCGGCCGGGTCCTCGACCGGGCGGTCCTCGACGCGAAGGCGCTGAAGGCCGGCGGGGCCCACGGGGCGATCCTCGAGAACTACGGGGACCTCCCCTTCGTCGCCGGCAGCGTGGAGGCGGCCACGGTCGCCGCGATGACGGCGGCGCTCCGCGCCTGCACGGAGGCGACCGGCCTGCCGTTCGGCGTGAACTGCCTGCGCAACGACGCCCCCTCGGCGCTGGCGGTGGCGCTGGCCGGCGGCGGGCGGTTCGTGCGGGCCAACGTGCACACGGGGGCGGTGGTCGCCGACCAGGGGATCCTGCAGGGCCGCGCGGCGGAGACTCTCCGGGACCGCGCGCGCCTCGGCGCCGGGCACGTGGCGATCTTCGCCGACGTCCTCGTCAAGCACGCCTCGGGGTTCGAGGCGCGGGACCCCCGCCGCGCCGCCCGCGACGCCGTGGAGCGGGGGTTGGCCGACGTGGTCCTCATGACAGGGTCCGCCACCGGATCCCGCCCCGACCTCCGCGAGGTGGCGCAGGCGCGGGACGAGATGCCCGGCACGCCGATCCTGATCGCCAGCGGGATGGAGCCCCTCGACCTCCCCGTCGTGGCGCAACTGGCCGACGGGGTCATCGTCGGCACCTCCCTCAAGAAGGGGGGCCGCACGGCCAACCCCGTCGACCCGGCGCGCGTCCGCGCCTTCGTGAAGGCGGCGAAGAGGGCGTGGGGGTAGGGACCGGCGTTCAGCGGACCTGGGGCTGGAGGTCCACGGTCCCCTCGAAGCGCCCCGGGGCGGGAATCTCCAGCTCCCCCTCGTAGAACCGGAAGTCGGGCTCCGGCCCCATGGCAGCCAGGACCTGGACCCGGTACCTCCCGGGGGGGATGTCGGCCTCGAGGACTCCCTTTCCGGTGCTGAACTGGTCGGAGAAGGCGGGCCCCGTGAACCCGCCCCAGAACTTCGGCTCCTCGCCTTCCACCGTGAACCGGACCACGCAGGCGGCGGCGGCGGGATCCCCGTCCAGGTCGATCGTCAGCACCTCCCCGGGCTTCGCGGGGGCCGCGAGGTGTTTCGTCACCCCGGGCGCCCACGGCGCCGCGAGGATGTAGGACGCGCCCGGCCGGAGGCCCCGGAATTCGACCCAGCCGTCGCCGGCGGGCTTCGTCCCCATGAGCTGCGGCACCGCCCCCTCGTCCGGCCACCGGGCGCCCGTGGAGGCGCCGCCCCGCCAGCGCTCGTAGCCGATCGCGGGGACGCGCCCCTCCCGGCCCTCCAGGAGGACGAGGCCCCGCTCGTTCTCCGGCCTCCCGGCACTTCCGTTCAGGCGGGCCCTGACGACCGAACCGGGGAGGGGCACGATGTCCCCGAGGTCGAGCCCCGCGTCCGAGGCCCGGAACCGGCGCACCGCCCAGGAGACCTCGCCGCGGGGCGCCTTCGCCTGCTCCGCGCGGATGACGAGTTCCCACTCCCCCGCGGGGAGGCCGCTCAGGGCGAACTCCCCCGGGCCCCTCGGGAGGCCGGGCTGGGGGTAGCCGTCCTCCCCGGCGGAGTCCGGGACGCTCCTCAGGACCGCGGAGACCTCAAGGTCCCCGGAGACGGCGAGGCGGCCGCGAATTGCGGCGGGATCCCGCCGCAGCCGGAGCACGGACCGGGTCCTCCATCCACCTCCGGGCGCCGGGGAGGGGAGGTAGCCGGGGACGAGGAGGCTCGCGGAG
The DNA here is from genome assembly GCA_964633345.1 of uncultured Planctomycetota bacterium. GTDB lineage: Bacteria > Planctomycetota > JAJSAM01 > JAJSAM01 > JAKLKS01 > CAZWGT01. The sequence continues at coordinate 33,161 of CAZWGT010000001.1, read as the reverse complement.
ACTCCGGGTATCCCGAAGTCCACGGGACTGCGGATCCAGCCCCCGATCGCCGCGTCGGCCTCCTCGATCTCCCCGGTCGGCTCCTCCCCGGGTTCCGTCCGAATCGACACGAACGTCGTCCCCGCGCGGCCCGCGAGCACCTCCCCCGTCTCCGCGTCCACGGGGCGAAGCAAGACGGCCCCCCCGGGGTCGAGGAACCGGAGCGTCACCGGCCCCGTCGAGAGGGCCCGGAACACCCGGAAGGGGCCGATCTCGCCGGCGGCCTCCGCGTTCTCGGCCCCCTCGAACGCCTCCCTGTCCTGGAGCACGCCGAAGTCCGGGAGCACGCCGAAGAGCCGCTCGGCGGGCTCCGTCTTGTATCGCAACGTGATACGGCCGTCCCCGTCCGTCTCCCCGCCGTCCGGCGCGTCGTCCCCGATCATCGCGATGAGAGATCCGTCGCGGAATCGCTCCACCGCCAGCACCTGAACCCCCGCCAGCCCCCACTCCCCCCCCACAACCACGCGCAGATCGAGCCGGGGACCCTCGGGAACCGGGGCCTCCACAGGGGCCGGGGCCCTGTCCGGTGCGCGGCGGAGCCGGGGAGGGGATCCGGAGTCCTCCGCGGGGATCGCCCGCCGTCGGGCGGGTTCGTCCCTTTCCGGCCCCCCGGGCATCCCCCCCTCCCGCAGAAGCAGGAGGGCGAGGAGAACGGTCGCCGCGATCGCCGTGAACGGGAGCAGGAACCGGGTTCGAGGCCTCATCGTGAGGCAAGTGTACCGGTTAGAATGGCCCCATGGACGAGGCCCTCGCCGCCCGGTTCCGGACCACCCTGGAACTCCACGAGTTCGGAGTGGCCCTCATGCTCCAGAACCTCCGACGGAGCATGCCGGGAGCCACCGAGGAGCAGATCCGCGAGGCCCACCGCCGCTGGCTCCAGAGCGAGGGGCCGGACGCCCCCCTCCCGTCATGAGCGCCGTCGAAGACCTCCTGCGGAGGGCGGCGGCCGACCTCCGCGCCGCCGGAGCCAGATACTGCCTCATCGGAGGCATGGCCGTCTCGGTCAGGACCGCCCCCCGATTCACGAAGGACGTGGACCTGGCCGTCGCCGTCGCGGGCGACACCGAGGCGGAGGCCCTGGTGGCGGGACTCCGGGCCTCCGGCTACGTACCGACGGCCTCCGTCGAACAGGAGGCGCGGGGCCGCATGGCCCAGGTCCGGCTGGCACCGTCCGGGGGAAGCGGTGAAGGGGTCGTCGTCGACCTGATGTTCGCCTCTTCGGGCATCGAAGAGGAGGTCGTGGCCTCCGCGGACACCCTGGATGTACTGCCGGGGCTGGCGATCCCCGTCGCCACGATCGGTCACCTCATGGCGATGAAGGTCCTCTCGCGGGACGACCGGACCCGTCCCCAGGACGCCGCCGATCTGCGTGCCCTCCTGCGCGTCGCTCGACAGCGGGATCTGGAATCCGCGGCGAAGGCCCTCGCCCTCGTCGAGTCGCGAGGGTTCGCCCGTGGAAGGAACCTCGTGCAGGACTTCGAAAAGGTCCGCAACCCATGACCATGACCCGAGCCCCCCTCGCCGCCGCCCTCCTCCTCGCCCTGGCCGGCTGCCGCTCCGGCGCCGAGGCGCCCATCGACCTCGTGCCCTCGGACGGGCCCGAGGCCCGGGCGCGGATGCTCGTGTCCACGGAGGAGCTCGCGGCCGCCCTCGGGAGCGGGAACCTCGTCGTCGTCCACGCCGCGAAGGACCGCAAGGCCTACGACGAGGGCCACGTGCCCGGCGCGCACTTCCTCCCCTACGCCGCGCTGGCGGTCGTGCGCGACGGCGTGCCGGCGATGTTCCCCCCGCGGGAGGAGATCCTCGGCCTGTTCCGGGCCCTCGGCGTCCGCGAGGACGACCGGGTCGTGTTCTACGACGACGAGATCGGCGGCTTCGCGGCGCGCGGCTGGATGGCGATGGAGGTCCTCGGCCGGGGCGGGCAGGCGGCCCTCCTCGACGGCCACCTCGCGCGCTGGAAGGCGGAGGGGCGCCCCCTCTCCACCGAGGTCCCGGTCCCCGTCCCCTCCGACCTCCGTCCCGTGATCGACCACCTCGTGATCGCCGGCCTGGCGGACGTCGAGGGGATCGTCGCGGGGCGGCGGGCCGACCCCGCCTTCCCCGCGGTCCTCGTGGATTCCCGCCCGCCCGGGGAGTTCCGCGGCGAGAAGGCGGCGGAGTTCGTCTCCCGGCCCGGACGCATCCCCGGCTCCGTGAACCTCCCCATGGCCGACCTGGTCGTCTCGAAGGAGGATCCGGTGCTGAAGGCGCCGGAGGTCCTCCGCGCCCTCCTCGAGGCGGCGGGCGCCGGCCCCGACCGGGAGATCGTCGCCACCTGCCGCACCGGGCGCCAGGCCTCGCTGGCGTACTTCGTCGCCAGGCGCCTGGGGTACCGCGTCCGCCTCTACGACGGCTCCTTCGCCGAGTGGCAGGCCGACCCCGCGCGCGAGGTCGAGCGGTAGGAGGGGGCCGCTCCCCTTGCGCCCCCGACGCCCCCGGTTACAGTGGCCTCCATGACCGCCCCGAGGGGAACGCGCCTGTTCGCTCTCGCCCTCGCCGCGGCCCTCCTCGCCGGACTCCCCTCGACGGCCCGGGCCCACGGCGGCAAGTACCGCCCGCCCCCGGAGGAGGAGCCGCCCCCGCCGCCGCCCGACCCGCCCCCGCCGCCGCCGGAGAAGGAGAAGCCGCCGGAGAAGCGGCGGGACCCCGAGCCGACGCCGGAGCCGAATCCCCCTCCGACTCCGACCCCGCCGTCCAACCCCCCGCCGGGGACGCCGACCCCGCCGCCCAACACCCCGCCGGGCCGCAACCCCACCCCCGATCCGCGCACCCGCAACCCCAACCGCACGCGCACCGGCCCCGGACCCGAGGACTGGACGGCGTGGTGGCTCTACTCCCGGGACCGCTGGCTCGACCACGCGGGGCCCCGGGTGGCCTCGGGCGGCGACGGGCTCGGCTCCCCGGGCGGGCCCGCGGACACGGCGACGGCCCCGGACGCCCCGCGCGAGGAGGCGTGGAAGGCCCGCGCCCGGGCGGCCCTCCGCCGCGCCTTCCCCGACGACGACCCCGAGGTCTTCACGGGGGTCGCCGTGGCCCTCGGCAAGGCGGGCGACGGCGCCGACGCGCCGGCGCTGCTGCGCGCCCTCGACGCCCGCTACCCCGACGCGACGCTCCGGGAATCCCTCGTCCTCGGGGCGGGCCTCCTCGGGCCCTCGGCCCGCGGCGGGCGGGACGCCCTCGTGGCGATCCTGAGGGACCGGAAGGACTCCTCGCGCCTCCGCGGCATGGCGGCCCTGGCCCTCGGCCTCTCGCGGGACCCCGCCGCCGCGCCGGCCCTCCTGGCGGCGGCCGCGGAGCGCGGCCCCTCGAAGGACCCGGCGGCCCCGGCCCTCCTCGCCCTCGGCCTCCTCGGGGAGCCCCTCGTGGTCCCCGACCTCGCGGAGTTCCTCGCGGACGAGTCCACCTCCGACGCGAAGGCCCTGCGCCCCTTCGCCGCCTTCGCCCTCGGGCGCCTCGGCGGGCCGGAGGCGGTCCGCGCCCTCGGGCGGGCCCTGGGCGACTCCGACGCCGAGGTGCGCCGCGCGGCCATCCTCGCCCTGGGGGAGTGCGCGCGGGAGGACACCGCCGCCCTCGTGCCGGCCCTCGCGCGCGGGATGCGGGAGGACCGGGACCGCGCCTGCAGGAACTTCGCGATGGTGGTGCTCGGCCGCATGGGCGGCGCCGCCGCCCAGGACGCCCTCTCCCGCTGCTACGCCCTCGGGGACCGCGGCGAGCGGAAGTTCGCCGCCCTCGGCCTCGGCATCCTCGGCCGGGAACTCGCGGACGCCGAGGCGCGCGCCCGGATCGCCTCCGCGCTGCGGAGCGACTTCGTCCACCGGGAGGACTCCGACTTCCGCGGGGCCCTGGCCATCGCGCTGGGCCTCCTCCGCGACGCGAAGGCGGTGCCCGCGCTCCGGGCCGTGCTCAAGGACAGGGGCGATCCCGAGCTGCGCGCCCACTGCGCCCTGGCCCTGGGCCTCGCGGGCCGCGTGGACGCGGTGCCCGAGCTCCGCGCGGCCCTCGTCGAGAAGGGCAGCCCCGCGCTCCAGCGGGAAGCGGCCCTCGCCCTGGGGATCCTCGGGGACGCGGGCGCGGCGAAGGTGCTCGCGGACCTGCTGGCCGCGTCGGGACCGGAGCACGTGCGCGCCTCCGCCGCGCGGGCCCTCGGCGAACTCGGCGGGGAGCCCGCGGCGGACGCGCTGCTCGCCCTCCTCGGGGATCGATCCGCCGGCGGCGCCGCCCGCGGCCAGGCGGCCGTGGGCCTCGGGATCCTCCTCGACCCCCGGCGCCCGGGCGCCCTCTCGTCCCTGTCGGCGGGGCTCGACTTCCTCGCCACGACGCCGGCCATCCGCGAGGCGTTGACGATCCCGTAGGGGAAGGGTGTTCCGCGCCGCCGAAGGCGATCCGGGAGCGATGAACGCCGAGGGGCGGGAGCACGGTTGCCGTACACGGGGTACACCGTTCGGGCTGCCCGAACGCCTCATCGCGTGTACGACGGACGGAACGGCCGGGCGACCCGGAGGGTCGCCCCTACGCCCCACGTCCGGGGATCCGGAGGCCGGGCGACCCGGAGGGTCGCCCCTACCGTTTTTCTTCCTTGAGGTCGCGGAAGAACTTCTTCGCGCCGGCGTCGAGGTCCTTCGTCCGGAAGACCTTCTTGGTCTGCGTCTTGTGGTTCGCCAGGCAGGCCTCCCACACGGCGCTCAGGTCGGGGGCGTCGATCCCGTCCCGGAGGAAGGCCCGGAAGAGGTTGCGGGTCGGCGCGTCGGGTCCGTGGAGCCCGTACTGGAAGAGGCCCCAGGCGGCGATCCGGCCCTCCTCCCCCAGCGCCGCCATCCCCGCGTCGTCCTTCTTCATCAGGTCGTCGAAGGCCGCCGGGGTCTTGGCGAAGACCTCCTTCGCGCGCTTGAGCGTCTCGGGGGGGAAGAGCCCCGGCGTGGCGCGGCACTTCAGGCCCGCCGCGTAGTACTGGTGCAGGGCGGCCCGGAGCCACGGCCACATCCTCCCCAGGCGCGAGCCGGCGTACTGCACCCCGGCCTCCGCCAGGAGGTCCTCCTCCCGGAAGCCGCCGTCGGGGGATCCGTCCACGAGGAGGACCCGCTCGGGATGGCCGGGCAGGTAGATCACCGCCGCCCCCTCGACCCACGCGGCCCCGGCCGCGGCCTTGAACGCCTCGGCCGTGGGCAGGACGTGGATCGGGCAGCGGGGGAACGCCTTGCGCTCGTCGTTGAAGAGGGCGCGGTAGAGCTTCGTCGCGGGCTGATCGACGTCCAGCAGGGCCTGGATCTGGGCGAGGCGCCGCTCGAGGAGGTCCTTCGCCTTCTTGTCCTTGAGGTCCCCCATCGGCCCGAGGACGGCGTACATGGCGTTCTTGTTCACCTTCCACCCCGCGGGGATCTCGAAGGGGTCCTTGGGGGGCGGGAAGACCT
>CAZWGT010000001.1:0-27665 GCA_964633345.1 uncultured Planctomycetota bacterium | reverse complement strand
CCTTGAGGGAATCGGCGACGGCCAGCCACGTGTCCCTCGTCTCGTCGTAGACGTCCTTGGGGACGAGGATCTCGATCGCGATCGCCTTGTTCCCCTCGATGCGGCCGTCCACGAGGCTGATCCACCAGTTGCCCGAGAACTGGATGTCCGAGGCGAAGCGGTTCTTCAGGTCCCCCTCGTAGGTGATGTTCCCCCCGATGTCCTTCTCGAGGAACTTCATGAAGTTCTCCAGGTGCTCCGGCTTGGTGTAGATGCCCTCCAGCTTGCGGATCTTGATGTACGTGGAGAGGTAGGGCGGGCCGGAGTAGGCCAGGTGGCGCTCGACGTTGGACTTCTTCGGGGTCTCCTCGGTGAACCCCGCGGGGGCCTGGAACTCCCAGTCCCCGGTCTCCCCCTTCACCGTCTTGAGGTCCCCGGAGGGAGGCGCGGCGCCCCCCTTGCCCCCCTCGGGCCCGGGGAGGACGCACAGCACGGCGAGCAGAGCGGCGATCGCGGTTCCGGTCATGCCCCGAAGGTACGCCCGTTCCGCGTTTCCTTCAACTTCGAGGGCGGGCGGCGGTACAGGGTTCCCCGCCCCCATGCGCATCTCCCCCCGCGTGTTCGCCGTCGGCTTCGGCCAGAACCTCGCCGCGTTCCTGGCCTGGAGCGTGATTCCCGTCTGGGCGGAGTTCGAGGTCCACGCGCCGGCCTGGCAGCTGGGGCTGCTCCCGGTCTTCTCGGGCATCGCCTACATCCTCGTGGCGCTCCGGGCCGGGGCGCTGTCGGACCGCATCGGGCGGGGCCGCCTCGCCCGGATCGGGATCGCGGGGTTCGCCGCGTTCTGCGTCCTCGCGTCGTTCGCGCGCTCCGTCCCCCTCGTGGCCGTGCTCGGGATCCTCAACGGCGCGGCGCTGGCGTTGGTTTGGCCGGCGCTGCAGGCGCGCGTGGGCGACTCCTCGACGGCCGACGACCTCGAGCGCAACCTCGGGGAGTTCTCCCTCTCGTGGAGCGCCGGGAAGACCCTGGGCTTCTTCGCCTTCGGCGCGGTGTACGGGTGGCTCGGCACCTGGGCGCTGCCCGCCTGCGGGGCGCTCGCGCTCGCCATGGTGCCCCTGGTTCCGGCCGGCCCCGAGGAGCACCACGCCGCCGCGCCGCTGGTGCGCGACGACCACCACTCCCCGGCGCTGCGCGCAGCGCACCTGCGCGCGGGCTGGTGGTGCAACTTCGCCTCCTACGGGATGGGCGCGACGCTCGTGTACATGTACCCGGCGCTGCTGCGCTCCGTGGGGAGGCCCGAGGCCCACCACGGCTGGGTGCTGGGCACCGTCTACCTCGCCCAGACCGCGGGGTTCGTCCTCTTCGGGCGGTTCGCGGGCTGGCGCTACCGATTCGCCCCCGTGGCCGGGTGGATGGCGGCGGGCGCGGCGGCGCTGCTCGTCATCGGCCTCGGGTTCCCGCTCGCGGCGGCGGTCCCGGCGGCGGCGGTGCTCGGCCTCGCCCTCGGGCAGGCCTACGCGGCCTCGGTCTACTACTCCGTCCACTCCGCGGAGAGCCGCGGCGCGCGGGCGGGGATCCACGAGGCGGTGATCGGCGCGGCCGACTTCGGGATCCCGATGCTCGGCGGCCTCGCGGTCACCGCGACGGGCTGGAACCCCTCCGTGTTCGTGCTGGCGGCGGTGGTGGTGGGCGTCTCCCTCGCGATGGCGGCGCGGGCGGTGCGGCGGGCCGGGCTTCGCCCGGCCCCTACCGGGGCACCCCCCGCCGCGGGTACCGGTACGGCGTCTCCAGGGTGAGGACGTTGATGGCGGTGGAGTAGATCCGCCCCCCCTCCGACGCCCACGGGTCGGCCGGATCCCACGAGCCCCGCGCGTCGTCGCCGGGCCCGCGCTTCTGGTTCCCGAGGAGGGCCTTCTTCAGCGCCCCGTTCCAGGCCGTCCACCGGTCCCCGCCCGCGTGGAACAGGGCCATCGTGCCGAAGTGCCAGTAGTAGAAGTCCGTGGACCCGTCCCGCGCGCTCCAGGACGGCGGGGACTTCCGGAGGAGTTCGAGGCCCTTCTTCACCATGGGATCGGAGGCGTCGGCGCCGCCGTGCATCCGCGTCAGGACCGCCAGCGCCGTCAGGGACTCCGAGCGGTCCGCGGGGAACCGGTCCATCAGCTCCTGCGGCCGGGCCGGCCCGTTGCCCCGGGCGGTGTAGCCGGCGCGGCCGTGCTCGGGCTCCGTCACCTTGTCGAGCCACGCCTTCGCCCCGACGAAATCCTCGGGGTCCATGTCGAGGCCCGCGGTCCGCCCCACGTCGAGGGCCCAGACCATCCACGCCGTGACGGAGGTGTCGTTGTCCCGGGGCTTCACCCCGTAGCGCCACGCGAGGTAGGGGTTCCGGCACTGGCGGATGAAGTCGATCCCCTTCTGCGCGGACGCCTTGAAGAGCGGGGACTCCGTCAGCGCGTACGCATCGGCGAAGGCGAGCGTCGCCAGCGCGTGGTTGTAGACGAAGTGGTGGCTCTGCCTCGTCCCGAAGCAGCCCTCGGCGTCCTGGATGGCCTTGAGGTACTTCAGGCCGTTCCGGACCACGTGGCCGTGGCGCGGGGACTTGTGGGTCTCCCCCGTCCCCTGGAAGGCGAGCAGCGCCAGGCCCGTGACGCCGGGGTCGTAGAGGGGCCCGCCGGTCCCGCCGCACTTCGCCCCCCGGCACTGCGCCTCGAAGCCGTCGGCGTCGAAGAAGCCCCCCGGGGACTGGTGGCGCGCCAGCCAGTCGAGGCCGGCCGCCACCGCGGCCCCCGTCCCGTCCCCGCCCTCCGCGTCGAAGGCCCCCGCCGCCGCCCGGCCCGCGAACGGGCCCGTGAGCGAGTGGGCGGAAGGCGCGATCGAAGGGGGAGGCTCCGTCTGCCCCGCCATCCGGCCGCGGATCCGCGCCACGGGCGGGAGGGCGGGGTCGCCCGTCCCGGCCGGGGTCCCCTTCGACCCGAGCAGCGTCACGCGCGGCCAGCCGACGGCCGGTTCGGGGACGGCGGGCTTCGGGACCTTCGAGAGTTGCAGGGGGAACACGACGCCCCGCGCGCCCCAGCGGAGCAGCGCGTCCATCGTCTCGAGGACCGCGCCCGAGGAGACGCCGGAGGCGGCGGTCACCGAGGCGACGAAGTCGCCGGGCTTCTCGGCGGCCAGCTCCCGGGCGAGGCGCCGGTACACCGTCGTCCCCGGGGCGGCGTCGGCCCGCGTGGCGCTCAGGACCACGGGGAGGGGGCGGAGTTCCCCCTCCGCGGGTCCGTCCACCGGCTGGAAGGCGGCCATGGCCCCCTCCTCTCCCCGGTCCTCGGGAACCGCGGCGAAGAGGATGCGGTGGATCCGGAGGCGCGGGTCGTCGAGGGTCCGGAGGACCTCCTGCAGGTCCCCCCAGCGGAGGCTGCGGTCGATCCTTAGGACCACGTGCAGGCCCGAGGGCCGGCCCGGCTCGCGGAGCGCGTCGGCCTTCGGCCCGAGGACCTGCCGGACGCCGTCGAGGTCCATGGCGCGGCCGTCGGCGGCGAGCGCGCCCTTCGCCGTCACCTCGAGGATCACCCGCTCCCCCTCCGGGGGCAGGTCGCCCACGGTTCCGAGGACGGGGAGGCGATCGCGGGGGACGGCGGGCGCGGGCTCCTGCGCGCCGAGGAGGCACAGCGCGAGTCCGGCGAGGATCCGTGTCACGACCCACCTCCCTACATGAGGGAGCGCATCACCGCTTCGAGGGCCTCCCGCGGGGGACGGAGCCGGGACCCGGGGAGCATCGCGATGGGCTCCTCCACGAGCCCGAGCATAGCGTCGAACGCCGGCTTCGCCGGGTCGAGGTGGAAGATTCCCGTCAGGAACTCCCCGCTCTTCCGCGCGGCGTGGAGGCGCTGCCACGCGAGGCCCGCGTCCTTCGTGTCGAACCCCGCCTCGAGCTTGCGGAGCGTCACCCGGCTCCCGTCGGGCATCTCCACCGTGCGGACCTCCCCCTCGGCCATCTCGACCTCGGGGGCCTCCCACGCCGGCACGAAGCCCACCTCGACCACCGCCTTCTGGTTCCCGTCCCCCCAGTCGTAGGACTTCGTCGATCCCTCGTGGTTGTTGAAGGTGACGCACGGGGAGATCACGTCCACGACCGCCGTGCCGCGGTGCGCCAGCGCCGCCTTCAGGATGAGATCGAGCTGCCTCCTGTCGGCGGCGAAGGAGCGCGCGACGAAGCCGCAGCCCAGTTCGAGGGCCAGCCGGCAGACGTCCACGGGCTCCAGCGGGTTCACCTCGCCGGTGCGCAGCTTCGACCCGAGGTCGGCGGTCGCCGAGAACTGCCCCTTCGTGAGGCCGTAGACCCCGTTGTTCTCCACCACGTAGCAGAGCGGGACGTTGCGGCGGATGCAGTGGGCGAAGTGGCCGAGGCCGATGGAGGCGGTGTCCCCGTCCCCCGAGACCCCGAGCGGCAGGAGGGTGCGGTTGGCCACGAGCGCCCCCGTGGCCACGGGGGGCATCCTCCCGTGGCAGGCGTTGAAGGCCCAGGAGCCGGAGGAGAAGTAGCCCGGGGTCTTGCTCGAGCAGCCGATCCCCGACATCTTCGCCAGCCGCCAGGGCTCCACGCCCGTCTCGTGGAGGACCTTGATCAGGCTCGCGGTGACGGCGTCGTGGCCGCAGCCGGGGCAGAGGGTGGACTTCCCCCCCTTGTAGGCGTCCCTCCCGAGGCCGATGCGGTTGAGGTCGCTCAAGGGCGCTCCCCCTGCAGGATCCCGTCGGCGATGCGCCGCGCGTCGATGGGCCAGCCGTCGAAGGTCAGCACGCTCCGCAGGCGCGGGGCGAGGTCGGGCATCTCCATGGAGAGGAGCTTCCGCATCTGCGCGTCGCGGTTCTGCTCGACGACGTACACCCGCTCGTGGGCGGCGAGGAACTCCCGCACACCGTCGTGGAAGGGGAAGGCCTTCAGGCGGCAGGCGTCCACCGCGGGGCCCTTCTCCCCGCGCAGGACGTCGAGGGCCTCCAGCGCCGGGACCCAGGTCGTGCCGAAGCAGAGGAGGCCGACGGGGGATCCGTTCGAGAGGACTTCCGGCCCCGGCGCCTCGCGCCGGATCGTCTCCCACTTCCGGAGCAGGCGCTCGACGACCTTGCGGTACCCCTCGGCGTCCTCGGTGTAGCGGCCCTGCTCGTCGTGGCCCGATCCGCGGGTGAAGTAGGCGCCGCGGCCGCCGGGCGTTCCCGGCAGCGTCCTCGGGCAGATCCCGTCCCCGTCGCGGTCCACGTAGCGGTGGAAGGCGGCGGCCTTCGCCAGGTCCTCCTTCGTGAGCACCTTCCCCCGGTCCATCGGCTTCGCGGGATACGGGAAGGGTTCGGAGGCCCAGAGGTTCATGCCGAGGTCGAGGTCGCTCATGAGGAAGACCGGGGTCTGCCACCGCTCGGCGAAGTCGAAGGCGTCCTGCGCCATGGTGTAGGCCTCCCCCACCGTGGCGGGGAAGAGCATCGGGTGGCGCGTATCCCCGTGGGAGAGGGTGGCGACCTGGAGGATGTCCCCCTGGGCGGTGCGGGTGGGCAGGCCCGTCGAGGGGCCGAGGCGCTGGACGTCCACGACGACGACGGGGATCTCGGCGTAGTAGGCGAAGCCGCACAGCTCCCCCATGAGCGAGATGCCCGGGCCCGAGGTCGCCGTCATCGCCCGCGCCCCGGCCCACCCCGCCCCCATGGCCATGCCGATGGCGGCCAGCTCGTCCTCGGACTGGATGACGGCGAAGGTCGCCTTCCCGGTGGCCGGGTCCTTGCGATGGTCCTCGAGGTAGCCGGTGAGGGCGTCGCCCAGCGAGGTGGACGGCGTGATCGGGTACCAGGAGAAGACGCCGACCCCGGCGAAGCAGGCCCCGAGCGCGGCGGCGGAGTTGCCGTCGATGAGGATCTTCCCGGCGTTGGCGTTCACGGCGGGGCGCTCGACGCGGAGCGGGTCCTTCTTCGGGAGGTTCGCCGCGGCGTAGGCCCTGCCCGCCTCGACGGCCCCCCTGTTGAGGGCGAGGGCCTTCTGCTTGCCCTTGAGCCCCTTCGCCAGGGCGGCCTCGATCTCGGCCGGGTCGATGCCGAGGAGGTGGCCCACGACGCCGACGTAGATCATGTTCGTCACGAGGCGGCGCAGCTTCGGATCGGGGCAGCAGGCCTGGATGAGCTTCCCGAAGGGGACGGGGTAGGCCGTGACGTCGTCCCGCCTCCCGGCGAGCGCCAGCGGCTCGTCGTGGACGACCGCGCCCCCGGGGAGCACCTCGGCGAGGTCGGCGGCGGCGCTGGCGGGGTTCATGGCGACGAGGAAGTCCACGCCGCGGCGGCGGGCGACGTACCCCTTCGGCGAGAGCCGGATCTCGAACCAGGTCGGCAGGCCCGCGATGTTCGAGGGGAAGACGTTCTTCCCCGAGCAGGGGATGCCCATCTGGAAGAGCGCCCGCAGCAGCACCATGTTGGCGGTCTGGCTCCCGGAGCCGTTGACGGTGCCGACCTTGATCACGAAGTCGTTGGTCACGGGGGGGATCATACCGGGGGGGCCTACTCTCCCTCCCGTGCCTGACCCGCCGAACCGCCCACCATTCCACGATGGGACGCTCACAAGTCCTTGCTGGAGGCCGTTCCCCGGACCTTCGTTGGGTGCCGCCGGAACCGATGGGAAGATCCACTTCCATGATCCCCCTCTCCCTCCCCGACATCGGCGAAGACGAGGTCCGCGCGGTCCGCGAGACCCTCCTGTCCGGGTGGCTGACGAGCGGGCCGAAGAACGCGGAGTTCGAGGCGGCCTTCTGCCGCTACACCGGCGCGAAGCACGCCGTCTCCTGCAACTCCGGCACCTCGGCGCTGTTCCTCGCGCTCAAGGCCGAGGGGATCGGGGGCGAAGTGATCGTCCCCTCCTTCACCTTCGTCGCGTCGGTGAACGCCGTCGCCACCGCCGGCGCCACCCCGCGCTTCGCCGACGTGGACGAGAGGGACGGCATGCTCTCCCCCGCCACCATCGAGGCCGCGATCACCCCGCGCACCGAGGCGGTCATGGTCGTCCACTACTCGGGCCAGGTCGCCGACATGGACCCCATCGCACGCCTCTGCCGGAAGCGGGGGCTGCGCCTCATCGAGGACTCCGCCGAGACCCTCGGCGGGACGTACCGGGGGAAGCACCCCGGCCGCTGGGGCACCGCGTGCTTCTCCTTCTTCCCCACGAAGAACCTGACCACGGGCGAGGGCGGCATGGTGACGACGGACGACGCCGCGGTCGCCGGCCGGGTCCGAGCCCTCCTCGCCCACGGGATCGAGAAGGACCTCCACCAGCGCGAGACGGCCGACCGCCCCTGGGAGCGGATCGCCGTCGCCCCCGGCTACAACCTCCGGATGACGAACCTCGCCGCGGCCCTCGGCTGCGTGCAGCTGCGCAAGCTCGACCGGATGAACGACCGCCGGAGGGAGATCGCCGCGCGGTACGCGAAGGGCCTCCGCGGCCTCCCCCTCGACCTCCCCCGCGAACTGCCGGGGCGCCGGCACGTCCACCAGATGTACTGCCCGAGGGTCCGGGAGGGGATCGACCGGACCGCTCTCGTCCGCGGACTGATCCGCCTCGGCGTCGGGGCCTCCATCCACTGGGAACCGGCCTCCCACGAGATGCCCGCCTACGCGCACCTCGGCGCCACGGACGCCGACCTCCCGGTCACCGCATCGATCACCGACCGCGTGTTCTCCCTCCCGATGTTCCCCGGGCTCGCGGACGGGCAGGTGGACGCCGTGATCGCCGCCGTCAGGGCCGCCATTCGTAGATGCGGTACTCGTCCCCGCCGGCGACCCCCGACCCGATCGGCCGCAGCGCGGCGACGGCCCCGGCGCTGATCGCCCCCGCGGCGGCCGCCTCGCGGAGCCTCCTCTCCCGGCAGAACACGACGACGGTCCTCCCCCCCGCCTCCCGGCGAAGGCCCTTCTCCTCCCACACCCAGGGCAGGGTCCGGCGCAGGGCGTACGCGAACTGCCCGATCTCCCCCTCGCTCACGCGGAACGGGAGCACGGGCCTCCCCGCGGCGAGGGACTCGATCCGGGCGGCGAGGGCGTGGCCCGAGGCGGCCGCGTTCGTCCGGGGGGCGAGGAGGGCGTCGTAGCCGACGGTGCCGAGGGCCAGCGCCCCCGCCGCGAGGACCGCCCCCCTCCTCCATCGCGGATCGGGAAGGTCGGCGAGAATCGCCGCTCCGAGGAGCGCCAGGCCGGGGAGCAGCGGCAGCAGGTAGACGTTCCGCTTCCCCGTCGCCAGGGAGAGGAGGAGGAGGGGGGCCAGCACCCAGCAGAGGCCGGCCAGGCGGGCGGCCCTCCCCGAGGGCGTCCGGCGGAGGAAGGCCAGGACGAGGAGAGGCGCGAGGGGAAGCCCCGTCCAGAGGATGCGGACGTAGTACCACGGCGGCTGGGCGTGGTCGGCGGCGGCGCCGATGCGGCCGAAGTGGTTCCAGACGAAGAAGCGGTGGAGCCCCTCGCGCCCCTCGGACGCGTGGAGCGCCAGGACCCACGGCACGGCGACGAGGAGGCCCGCGAGCACCGCCGCCCACAGGCGCAGCCGCAGGATCGCCTTCAGGTCCCTCGTCGCCGCGAGCCACGAGAGGGCCGCCGCCGCCGGGAGGGCGTACCCGAGGAGCCCCTTGCAGAGGAACCCCAGGCCCGCCGCGACCCCGGCCGCCAGGGCCAGCGTCCAGGAGTCCCGCGCGTGGGCCCGGAAGAACAGGCCGAGGGAGAGGGCGGTGAAGGCCGCCAGCCCCGTGTCCCCCACCCCGGTCCGGAAGCGGTTCAGGAGGTAGGGGATCCCGAGCAGGAGGATCGCCGCGGTGAACCCCCATCCCGCCCCGAGGAGCGCCTCGGCCGCGAGGAAGACCCCGATCACCGCGACGACCCCCAGCAGGGCGGAGGCCGCCTTCGCCGCGAAGTCGGTCGGCTCCCCGCGGAGGCGGATCGCCGCGGCGGTCATCCAGTAGAAGAGCGGGGGCCGCTCGAGGAACGGCTTGCCGCAGAGCTCCGGGACGGAGGTCCACTCCCCCGCGGCGCACTCCCGGGCGATCTCCGCCTCGCGCGGCTCGTCGGGGTTGCGGATCTCCCGGGCGCCGAGGAAGGCGAACAGGAGGACCGCGGCGATCCCGCAGGCGGCGAGAAGCCCCTTCATCGGCCCTCCGGGTAGTTGGCGACGAGGCGGCGGTCCTGCCAGCCCGTGGCGAGGATCCGCGGGGGGGGGATCGCCGTCCGACGGAATTCCTCCCAGTCCCGGTCGTTGACGAGGGCCACGACCCTCTCCCCGGACTCCCACCGCGCCCGGAACTCCCGGACCCTCCAGAAGAGATCGCGCGGCGGCTCGACGTTGGTGGCCATCTCGCCCCGGTGGGCGACGACCGGCATCGTCCGCTCGAAGCGGAGGAAGAAGGCGTTGGCGTGGCAGCGGTACTGCAGGACGAGCGCCCCCTCCTCCGCCGCGGCACGGTCGGCCAGGGGGCGCCAGGAGCGGCGCTCGGCGAGATGCGGGAGCAGGAGGACGACGACGGCCTGGAGGGCCGCCATGGTCCAGGCCGCCGGCCGGACCCAGCCGCGGATCTCCCGGGACGCGAGCAGGGCCGCCGCCGGGATCGAGGGCAGGACGTAGGGGACGAGCACGGAGTCGGAGAAGGTGAAGAAGGCCGGCGCCGCCAGCAGCCAGGCCCAGAGGAACAGGACCTCCGGGTCGGACCGGACCCGCCGCCAACGCAGCAGCGCGAGCCACGGGAGGAAGCCCGCGGCCAGCACCGCCCACGGGAACCAGGAGCCCTCGTCCCGGGTCCCCTCCATCGAGGCGAAGCGGACGAAGTGGTTGTCCCACCAGAACCACCGGTTGAACCCTGGATGGGCCCCCTCCATGAGGAGGAACCACGGGGCCGCGACCAGCAGGCACACGGCAGGGGCCGGCGAGGCCAGGGACTCCAGCACCCTCCCCCACCTGCCGAGGATCCCCGCCCACGCCAGCAGCACGAGGCCGGGAAGGACGATCCCGACGAGGCCCTTCGTCAGGACCGCCAGGCCGCAGGCGAGGCCGAGGAGGGAGAGCGACGCCGTGGATCGGCGGCTCCGCGGCTCCGCCGCGAGGAAGGCCCGCATCGAGAGGAAGGCCCCGGCGAGGAGGAACGAGAGGATCCCGTCGGTCAGGTCGAGGCGCCCCAGGGCGAAGGCGAGCGGGGCCGTCAGCAGGAGGACCGCCGCCCAGCCTCCGCCGGCCCGCAGGACGAGGAGCGCCGTGCCCAGCGCCGCCAGCCGCGCCGGCAGGCGCGCCGCGAAGGGGTTGTTCCCGAACAGGCCGAGGGACGCCGCGTTGGCCCAGTAGACGACGGGGGGCTTCTCGTCGTAGCGGGCCCCGTTGAGGCGCGGGGTCAGCCAGTCCCCCGAGGCGAGCATCTCGCGCCCGATCTCGGCGTAGCGGGTCTCGTCCTGGTCGAAGAGCCATGTGCCCGGAAGCTCCGCGAAGAGGAGGAGGAGCAGGACGGCGAGCAGGGCGCGCCCGGGCCCCGCCCGCTCACCCTCCACGGACCGCCTCCCCCTGCACGGAGATCGGGCCCGCGCGGCCGGGGACCTCGCCGACGAGGATCGGGCGGACGGGCAGGCGCGCGCGGTCGAGGCCGTCGAGGACCGCACCGCAGGGAACCGCCTCGATGCCGCCGTCCCGCATCCGCCCGAGGAGGCCGTCGAGGCAGCCGTGGAAGGACATCCCCTCGGCCTCGGCGTGGAGGGTGAAGACCTGGTCCCCGCCCGCGGCGGCGGCCAGGGCCAGCAGGCGTTCCGCGAAGTTGCCCTCGTCCACCCCGTCCCGGCCGAGCATCTCGTCGAGCGTGGGGAGCGTGGTCGGCACCTGGGGGACGGAGAAGGGCCGCCCCCCGGACTCCGGCAGGAAGGGCGAGGTCCCCCGGACGTCGGCGGCGTAGCGCAGGCGGAGGCGCTCCTCCTCCGCGAGGACACCGGCGGAGACGACCCAGCCGGGGGCGGAGGCGCAGTCGGCGGGGCGCCCGACGGCGTCCGCGAAGGCGTCGGCCCCCTTGCGCAGCTCCGCGGCGGCGGCGGCGGGCTCCATGTCGAGGATCCGGTCGTGCCACAGGACGTGGTCCCAGCCGTGGACCCCGGCCTCGTGCCCCGCCGCGACGATGGCCCGCATCAGGTCGGGACGGCCGCTCCCCACGGGCCGCGCCGGGAGGAGGGTCCCCGAGAGGGCGGTGCGCAGCCCGTACATGCGGAGCGCGTTGGTGCGGACCATCTTCCCGGCGAACCCCCTCCGGCGGAACACGCGGAAGGCGGCCTTCCCCGAGTTGTCGGGCCCCATGGTGACGAAGAAGGTGGCCCGGATGCCGGCCCGGGCGAGGGTCTCGAGGAGCCGCGGGACCCCCTCGTCCATTCCCCGGCGGGTGTCGACGTCGATCTTGAGGGCGATCCTCACGGCGTCCCCGCCGGGACCCCGAGGATCCGCGCCGCCTCCGGGTGGCCCGCGAGGAACGCGGCCGCGTCGTCCTCGTCCGCGCCCTCGATGTTCAGGCGCAGGATCGTGTACTCCCCGTCGGCGAGGGGGATCACGATGCCCCCCGGGCGCCTCCCCGGCTCCCCGGACCGGATCACGGCGAAGCCGTCCCCCATCGGGACGCGGGCGCCGGGGTAGGGGCGCGCGAAGGCGCGCACGACGCGGTCGAAGCGCTCCACGGTCGAGCGGCGGTCCACCTCCCGCTCCGGCAGGAGCGGCGGGGCGAAGGTGGCCCGCGCGTGGTCCTGGGGCACGGCCTCGGCCTTCCCCGCCTCGACGAGGGGGAGGACCCTGCGGAGCAGCGCCCGCGCCGCCTCGGAGGTCCTGGCGTAGAGATCCGTCGCGGTGTCGCGGGCCCCGACGGCGAAGCGCTCCTGCCCGTAGACGTCCCCCGCGTCCATGGCGTGGACCATCCCGTGGAGGGTCACGCCCGCCTCCCGGTCCCCGGCGAGGATCACCCACGGCAGCGGCGCCCTCCCCCTCCACCGGGGCAGCAGGGATCCGTGCAGGTTCAGGGCCCCCAGGGGCGGGATCGATCGGACGGCCCGGGGGATGCGGTGGCCGTAGTACACGGAGAGCACGAGGTCGGGGGCGATCTCGGCGATGCGGCCGTGGAGCCCCCTCCCCGACGCGTCCGGCGGCTTCACGACGGGAAGGGAGCGGGCGGCCGCCTCCTCGGCGAGGCAGCGGAAGCCCGGGGACTCGTCCCGGGCGCGGGGGTAGGTGACGACGAGGGGGATCTCGCAGCCCAAAGCGAGGATCTCCTCGAGGCAGGCGCAGCCGATCTCCCGGTTCCCGAAGAGGACGACCCTCACTCCCGCTTCCCCCGGCGGACGGACGTGACGAGGTAGCGCGGCCTCCGGCGGACCTCGGCGTAGATGCGCGCCGTGAACTCGCCGAGGATCCCGACGGCGACGAAGAGCGCGCCGAGGACGAAGAAGACGAACGCGAAGAGGGTGAAGAGGCCGAACTCCTCGTCGATCCCCTGGACGAAGCGGCGGAAGAGCAGGTAGCCGCCGAGGGCGAAGGAGCAGGCGGCCACGAACACCCCGAAGTAGGTGAGCAGGCGGATGGGCGCGGTCGTGAACCCGGTCATGAGGTCGAACTGGAGGGAGACGAGGGACCAGAAGGAGTACTTGGAGACGCCGTGGGCGCGCTCGGCGTGGCCGACGGGGACCTCGGCGATCCTCTTCGCGAAGGTGTTGGCGAGCGCCGGGATGAAGGTGGAGATCTCCTCGCAGGTGCACAGCGCCTCGACCACGTTCCGGCGGTAGGCGCGGAGCATGCAGCCGTAGTCCCGCAGCTCCACCCCGGTGGCGCGGGCGGTGTAGGCATTGACCAGCCTCGAGGCCCACCTGCGGAAGAGCGGGTCGTGGCGCCCGTCGCGGTAGGTGGCGACGACGTCGAACCCCTCCTCCGCCTTGCGCACGAGGCCCGGGACGTCCTCGGGGGGGTTCTGGAGGTCGGCGTCGAGGGTGACGACGACGTCCCCCTTCGATTCGTGGAGACCGGCGAACACGGCGGCGTGCTGGCCGTAGTTGCGGTTGAACTCGACGACCACGACGCGGGGGTCCTTCGCGGCCAGGCCTTCCAGGACCTCCAGGGACCGGTCCCGGCTCCCGTCGTCCACGTAGATCGCCTCGAACTCCATCCCCGCGGCCTCGAGGGCGGCGACGAGGCGGCGGTGGAGCTCCGGGAGGGACTCCTCCTCGTTGAAGACCGGGACCACGGTGGAGACGCGCATTCCCGGGAATCATGCCCCCGGCCGGGGACGCCTCCCCACGGAATGCGCGGCCCGGCCTTCACGGTCCCTTCAGGGACGGGTCGTCCGCCCTTTCCCCTTGACAATCTAGGGGAACAAGGTAGACTCCCCTAGACGACCTAGGGGAGACCGCCATGGCCGACATCGTGCCGGGGACGCTGGAGATGCTGGTGCTGAAGACGCTGGCCCGGGGCCCGGAACACGGCTTCGGGATCGCCCGTCGCATCGGGGAGTCGAGCGGGGGCGGAATCCTCGTGGAGGAGGGCTCCCTCTACCCCGCGCTCCACCGCATGGAGGCCCGCGGCTGGATCGCCGCCGGCTGGGGCGAGTCCGAGAACCGCCGCCGGGCGAAGTTCTACCGCCTCCGCCCGAAGGGGGAGAGGCGCCTCAAGGCCGAGGTCCGGGAGTGGGAGCGCGCCGCGGAGGCCATCCGCCGCGTCCTCGCCCCGCAGGCGTCCGCCGCGACGGGAGGGGCATGAACATGGGGATCCGGGACTGGTTCCGCACCCTCCGCGCGGGGGAGGATCGCGAGGTGCGCGAGGAGATCGTCTTCCACCTCGACCGCGCCACGCAGGAGAACATCGCGCGCGGCATGGGCCCCGAGGAGGCCCGCGCCGACGCGCTGCGCCGCTTCGGGGACCTCGAGCAGGTCCGCCGCGACTGCCTGGCCGCCCGCGGCCGGGGGGTCTCCCCCGTCGTGGCGTGGACCGCGGTCGCGGCTCTCGCGGCGGTCTCCTTCCTCTCGGGCTACGGCATGCGGACCGACCCCGGTCCTTCGCCGATCTTCATCCAAACGACCCCCCGTCGAGACCCCGGGTTGTCCCTCGTGGTCGACCGGAGGGGATTGACCGCCATCGCTCCCGCGAGTCCCTTCCTGCTCCCCGCCCCGGCTCCCGCCCCCTCGCCCTTCGAGGCGTGGCGGTGGCGAGATGGCGCTCCCGAGGTGAAACTGGCCAGGGACGGCTGGTACGCCCTCGTCTCCGCCGCCGGGATCCCCGCGGCGACGCTGCGCGAGGAGCACCGCAGGGCCCAGGGCCTCCCCGAGGGGATGTACATGGACCCCGATCCCTACCTGGTGATCCTCGGCAACCGCCAGGTCCGCGGAGCGACCGTGGAGATCGTCCTGAGGAGCCTCGCCGACGGCGGCGAGGTCCGGATGGCCTGCGCCGCGGGGCGGGTCAAGGTCCGGCGCGTCCCGCCGTCGGAGCGGCCGAAGTAGGCTACTCCCCGATCCGGACCGGCTTCTCCCCGCGCTTCACCTTCCAGAGGCCGGCCCCGAGGGCGCCGAGGTCCTCCTCCGCGCCGTCCCTCCCCGGCCAGCGGACGACGACCTTCTCGGCGCCGGGCTTCTCCCCGAGGCCGAACAGGATCGTCGGCTCGCTCTCGCTGAGGTACGACCCGCCCGACTGCCGCTCGGCGCGGCGGACCGCGCCGCCGATGGTGGCGGACACCAGCGCGCCGAGCGCGTCGCGGTTCCCCCCCGTGTTCTCCAGGCGTAGGCGCAGCGACCTCCGCCCCGCGGGCGCGTCGTTGCGCAGCAGCCGCGCAGCCCGCCCGTTCTCCGTCAGCACGAGGTCGGGGTCCCCGTCCCCGTCGTAGTCGAGCCACGCCAGGCCGCGGCCCACGCTCGCCACCCCCATCGCCGGGCCCGCCCGCCCCGAGACGTCCTCGAACCGCCCGCCCCCGCGGTTGCGGAAGATCTGGGGCGTCTGCGCGTAGGGGATGTCGGCCATCACCGACTGGATCGTCGGCTCGATGTGCCCGTTGGCGAGCACGAGGTCGAACCGCCCGTCGAGGTCGAAGTCCTGGAAGAGCAGCCCGAAGGTGAGGGAGGGGAAGGTCGGCCCCGCGAGGCCGGCCGCCGGCCCCTCGTCCACGAAGGCGAAGACCTTCGCGCCCTTCTGGCGGCGGTAGAAGCCCAGCGCCTCCTGGCTGAAGGTCCCCGTGGCGACGAGGGGCGGCCCGTCATCGTCGGCGAATGAGGAGGCGATGCCCATGTCGGCCCGCGCCTTCCCCTGCGCGTCGTAGGCCACGCCCGCGGGCAGGCCGCACTCCTCGAACGTCCCGTTCCCGCGGTTGCGGAAGAGGTGGTTCGGCACCCCGTCGTTGGCGACCATGAGGTCGGTGTCGCCGTCCCCGTCGAGGTCGCAGGCCGCCGCGCCCAGCGCCTTGGCGTCCTCGTTCCACACCCCCGCCGCCTTCGTCACGTCCTCGAAGGACCCGTCGCCCCTCCCGCGGTAGAGGCGGCCGGAATCCCCCTTGTAGCGATCGGGCACCGTGTAGGCCTTCGTCTTCCCGTCGATGGACGAGAACACGTCGGTCTCGCGCGACCAGCGGACGTAGCGCCCGGCGTAGAGGTCGAGGATCCCGTCCCCGTCGTAGTCGAGGAAGGCGGAGCAGGACCAGCAGGGGTCGCCCGGATCCCCGGCCACGCCGGCCGCCTTCGCCACGTCGGTGAACTTCCCCCCGTCGTTGCGGTAGAGCGCGCACTCCCCCACCGCCGTCACGAAGAGGTCGGCGTCCCCGTCCCCGTCGTAGTCCGCCGCCGACGCCCCCATGCCGAAGCGCGCCGCGCCGAGGCCGGCCCTCTCCGTCGCGTCCTCGAAGGTCCCGTCGCCGCGGTTGCGGAAGAGCTTCGCCGTCGGCTGGGGCCCCTCCGATCCCTCCTCGCCGGGCCAGCACCGCCCCTGCACGAGGAAGAGGTCCATCCGGCCGTCCCCGTCGAAGTCGAGCACCGCGGCCCCGGAGCCCACCGTCTCGAGAAGGTACTTCTTCCCGCGGGCGCCGTTCTCGTGGACGAACCGGATCCCCGCCGCGTCGGCCGCGTCCTCGAAGCGCGGGAGGGGGGCGGCGGTCCCTTCCGCGACGGGTTTCGCGTACTCGGGGCGGGAGTAGGCGCCGGGGGTCTTCTTCACGGGCGCGGGCGGCTCCTTCGTGCACGAGAGGGCGAGGAGCGCGATCAGGGACTGTCCCAGGACCCGAGCGAAGCGAGGGGCCTGGGGCTGTCCCCGGTGCGGGCGTTCGGACCGGGGACAGTCCCCCGGCAGGAAGAACCGGGGACAGTCCCCGGTGCTACCGCGCCGGTTCGAGTTCATGGACATGGACGGGCTGGGCCTCGCGGTTCACGTCGGGATGTCCGCGCAGGTACCCGTTGGTGACCTGGGGCGCGTTCTCGTCGATCTTGTACCGCTCGTAGGACTTCCGCGCCTCCTCGGCGTCCCCGTCCCTTCCCAGCCGGACGTAGCAGAGGTGGCGGTGGTAGTGGGCGTTGGCGTTCTCCGGGTCGATCCCGAGGAGCCGGATCCACCAACCGAGGGAGGCCTCGAGGTTGCCGCGCTGGAACTCGAGGTTGGCGATCTCCTCGATCGTGTTGCGGTCCTCGGGGAAGTCCTTCAGGCTCCGCTCCAGCGCCTGAAGGGCGAGGTCGAACTTCCCCGTGCGCAGGAGCGCCCGGCCGAACCAGTACGCGTTGCGCGGGTCGTCGGGGGCGCGGTCCTCGGCCTTCCCGAGGAGTTCCAGGGCGGCGGCGTACCGGCCCTGGGCGATCTTGGCGCGGGCGAGGTTGCGGGGACCGTCGGGGAGGGAGGGCCAGAGCCGGTCCACCTCGGCGAAGGCCGCCTCGGCCCCCTTCGCGTCCCGGCCGCGGAGCAGCGCGATGCCGTGGTCGTTCCAGCGGGTCCAGTCGCGCTCCGCCGCCGCGGGAGGGGATCCGCCGCCCCCCCCCACCGGGAGCTTCACCGTCGAGGCCGCGATTTCCGTGACGGGGAGGACGGGGACCTCCCGCCCCTTGAAGGAGAACTCGGTGTAGTCCTTCTTGAACTTGCGGAACATCAGCGCCGCGCGGACGGAGATCTCCTTCCCGGCCAGACCCGCGGGGACCTTCAGGCGGTACCGGCCGATGTCGCAGTTCCCCGGGGGCACGACGTTCACCTGGGCCGGGACGTAGATGTCCTTGGCGTTGCGCCGATCGATGCGGTTCCCGTGGCGGTCCACGATGGTCGCGCCGTAGGTGTGGCTCTCCGGGGACAGGTGCCCGTCCTCCCGGAGGAAGCCGCTGCGAAGAAGGACCCTCCCGTCGGGGCCGAGGACCTCGACCGCCAGCCACCCCTCGTTGCTGTCCAGCGTCCCCGCCGGGAAGATGTGGCCGACGCCGAGGTTGCGGACCACGACCTGGAGCTCGACCTCCTCCCCCTCGGCGACGGCGGCCGGCGCGCCGGCGAGATCGCGGGCGACCGACCCGTCGGCCCTCTTCAGCGCGAACACGTCCACGCGCATCGTCTTCGCCTTCAGGAACGACTCCGTGTGCTTCACCATGACGTCGTCGCCGCGGATGGAGGGCAGGGCCGTGTTGATCCCCGGGAAGCGGTGGGACTTCACCTTCCCCCCCCTGGCCGCCACGTCGCCCAGCGGAGCGTCCTCGAGAGCCATGTGGCAGTCCTGGCAGGAGCGGGCCTTCGGCGGGAGGTAGAAGGTCTGGGGGTTGTTCCGCGAGATCCCCGAGTCGTGCCAGGAGTCGTAGTCGTTCTGGCCGCGGAACCAGCGGTAGTCGTTCACCGGGAACTGGAGCGAGACCTTGTGGCAGGAGGCGCAGAACTCGCTCGTCTGCATGAGCGCGTTCTTCATCGACCGCTTGTGGACCTCGGGCTTGGAGCGCACGAGGAGGTCGTGCATCGCCTCCCCCGATCCCCCCTTCACCCCGGAGAACAGGTAGGGGGTCTTCGTGCGGTCGGCGAACGTGTACCCGCCGTTGCCGCCCACGCTGTGGATCGAGTCGATGGAGTGGCAGGTGAGGCAGGTGATCCCGGCCTGGGCGTCGGGGAGGTCGGCGTCGAACTCCTTCGCCATCTTCCCCGGGAAGAGCACCGCGGGGTCGTGGCAGCCCGCGCACCACTTCGACTTGACGAAGCCGTTGGGCTCCTTGCGCATGTCGAGGACCGAGGCCCGGTAGAAGGGGTTGTTGAAGGAGGAGAACCGGTGGGCGGAGGACTTCCACTGCTCCACCACGTCCGGGTGGCACCGGGCGCACATCGCCGCGCCGATGGGCTCGCTGTCGAAGAACCCCTTCGCGGCCACCTCCGCCTTCACGACGGCCGGGTCGGGCAGCTCGAGGTTCGTCACCGCGGCGGCGTTGACGAAGGAGCCGCCGACGGTCCGGGTCGGGCTCGGCCAGAAGGGGCTGTCGGGCTGGGCCTCGGCGACGAGGGTCGTCGTGTCGAAGGGAAGGAAGGGGTCCTTCCCGGGAGTCGGCGGGGCGTACCCGGTGCGGAGGAAGGGGGCGGGCGGAGGCCCCGCCGGCGGCACCCCGGCGCGGTGGGCCGCGATCATCCCGAGGGTCACGGCCGCCACCGCCCCCGCCCCGGCCCCGAGGCGCAGCAGCGTCGGCTTCTGCTCCGCGGAGACGCGGTGGAGCACGTAGGCCGCGGGGATGGCCAGGCCGAGGACCCAGTGGACGACGTACCAGACCCGGTTCTCCTCGGTGTTGGCCTTCTCCCTGAGGAACAGCCCCGTCACCGCCAGCAGGATCGCGGCGGCGGCGATTCCCACCCCGGTCCAGACCGCGAAGGGGTGGCGCTTGCGGAGCACCACGGTGAAGTGCCAGAGGATGAAGCCGGCCATCGGGAGGAGGAGGAGGAGCCCGACGTAGATGTGCCCGAGGAGCATCCACTGGTAGAAGGCCGGGAGGACCTGCCCCTCGGGGGGAGAGAAGTGGAGGTAGAGGGAGTTCGCCGCCATGAAGCCGCCCAGCGCCAGGAGGACGCGGAGGAGGCCCTTCTGGCCGGGCGACAGCTCGCTCTGCACGGAGCACCTCCGGGGGGATCGCTACGGCGAGGATAGACGCGCGGGGCCGGGAGTCACAACGTCCCGGCGTACGCCCGTCCGAAGGGGAGCCCCTCGTCCCCCGGCGGCACGGCGGAATGCAGCAGGACCGTGAACCCCTCCTCCCGGAGGCGGCGGGGGAGGTGCTCGAGGAGGATCCGGTTGCGCATGCAGCCCCCGGTGAGGACCAGGGTGCGCGTCCCCGTCCGGGCCGAGGCGGCCGCGGCCGCCTTCACGAGCAGTTCGACCACCGAAGAGTGGAAGCGGGCCGCCGCCGCCGCCGCGGGGGTCCCGCGGAGGACGTCCTCGAGGAGGCCGCCGAGCAGGGGGAGCCCGCCCATCACCGTCATCCCCCCCGCCTCCTCCACGACCACGGGGTAGAGATCGGTGGGGGAAGGCGGAGGTCCCGCCTCCTGCTCCACCGCCTCGGCCGCCTCCCCGTCGTAGGTGGAGAGATCCCTGAGGCCGAGGATCGCCGAGGCCGCGTCGAAGAGGCACCCCAGGCTCGTGGACCGCGGCAGGTCGGCGCCGGGGCGGGACTGGGTCCTCACGAGGTCGAGGGTCCTGCGGTGGGCGTGCTTCCACTTCTCCGCGAGCCGTCCGACGACGCCCCCGGCCCCGAGGTCCCCCACGGCGGCGACGGCGGTCCTCCACACCTCCCGGGCCGCCAGCGGGCCCCCCGGCAGGCGGAGCGGCGAGAGGTGCCCGACCCGCGCGCACTCCAGGCCGTGCACCGAGAGGATCTCCCCTCCCCAGGAGTCCCCGTCGGGCCCGTAGCCCGCCCCGTCGAGGGCCAGCGCGAGCACGGGGCCCGCGTGCCCGTTCTCCGCGAGGCAGGAGAGGGCGTGGGCGTGCTGGTGCTGGACCGCGAGGAGCCGCGCCCCGCGGAACGGTCCGTCGGCCAGCTGGCGGGCGATGTCCGTCGAGCGGAGCCCGGGGTCGAGGTCGTGGACGATGATCCCGGGGCGGACGCCGGCGAGGTCGGCCGTGCGCAGGATCGCGTCCACCATGGCCTCCGCGCCGGCGAGGCTGGCGAGGCTCCCCGCCCGGGGGCCGAGGAAGGCCTCCTTCCCGTTCGCGAGGCAGAACATCCCGTCGCGGTCCCCCCCGAGCCCGAGGACCGGGGTCCCGACGGCGGGGAAGGGCAGGGGCTCGAGGGCGAAGCCGCGGCTCCGCCGCAGGAAGCGCGGGCCGCCGGCGTGCAGGGCGACGGAGTCCTCGCAGCCGAAGGGGACCTCCCCGTCGTCGAGCAGGAGCGCGTCGGCCAGCGCCGCCGCCCGCTCCCGCCCCTGGTCGTCGGTCCGCGCGGCGGGCTCCTCGTGGGCGGCCGCCAGGGTCCACGCCAGGGCGGCGGGGCCGGGCCCCTCGCGCACCGCGGCGAAGTCCTCGAGCAGGAGGCGGTGGAGCGGGGCCGCCGCGGCCAGGACCCCGAGGACGCGCTGGGCCGGGGCGACGAAGGGGGAGACGGGGAGCGGGTCGAGGGCGCGCAGCAGCACCACCGGGTTGGCGGCTGAGAGGAGCAGCCCCTCCTCCGCGGCGGAGAGGTCCGCGAGCCCGCGGGCGGCGGCGGCGTCGGCCACCATCACCGCGAAGGGCTCGAGGTCCCGCTGCCTCCGTGTGCGCAGGCGGGCCACGGCCGGCCCGTCCCGCGCGTCGGCGGCGAGGTGGAACCCGCCGGGCCCCTTGACGCACACGATGCCCCCGGCCGCCAGGCGAACCGCCGCGTCGCGCACCGCCTCCGCCCCCGCGCCCACCGGCCGGTCCGGGGCCTCGAAGCGGACCCCGGAGCCGGGGTGCGGGGAGGGGGAGGCGTCCTGCATGGCGCCAGCAGATACGAGTCCCCGGGGATTCCGCAAGAAGTGTCCGGCTTCAGGCCCGCGCCGCCACCGTGACCAGTACGCGCTCCGCCCCGGCCTCGAGGAGGACCCGCGCCGCCTCCGAGGCCGAGGCCCCGGTCGTGAGGACGTCGTCCACGAGCAGGACCGTCCTGCCCTCCACCGCCTCCCCCCGCGCCACCGCCACCGACCCGCGCGGGGCCTCGAGGCGCGCCGTCCTCGACAGGGAGGCCTGGGGAGGGGGGTCGCCGACGCGCCGCAGGACGCCGGCCGCAGGGGGGATGCCCAGGCGCCGGGAGATCTCCGCGGCCAGGAGCGCGGGGGGCTCGAACCCCCTCCGCCGCCGGGCCCCGTCGGTCGTCGGGAAGGGGACGAGGACGACCCCGTCGTGGAGGGTCGCCCAGCCGCGGATCCGGTCCGCCATCATCTCCCCGAGGGGCCACGCGCAGGAGGGGCGGCGGGCGTACTTGAACCCGGTGACCAGGCGCCGGATCGGGCCGCGGTAGGCCCCGGCCGCGCGCACCTCCTCGAAGCGGGGGCGGACCCGTCGGCAGTCGGGGCAGGCCCCCTCCGCCGTCGCGGGGCCGAGGGGCCGGCCGCATCGCGGGCAGAGGGAATCCCCGTCGAGGAACAGGGGGAGGGCGGCCCGGCACGCGCCGCACAGCCAGGGCTCCCGGGTGCCCCCCAGGGGCGCCGGGCAGACGTAGCACCCCCTCGGCCACAGGAGGTCGAGGGCGCCGCGGCCGAGGTCCCGGATCGCATCCCGCACGGGAAGAGGACGCCGGGGGGGGTCTACCCGACGAAGAGCCGGCGGAAGTCGAAGAGGTCGAGGAGGACGCGGTGGCCGGTGACCTGGGCGAAGGCGGCCACGACGAGGAGCGCGGCCTGGACGGCGAAGGCGGCGAGGAGGAGGCGGTCGGAGCGGGACGGGGCCGCGGGCTCCTCCACTCCCTACCTCCCCTCGGGCCGGTGGCCCTGCACCTGTTCCATGTGCCGGAGGAACTCGTCGCAGACCTGCATCATCACGGTGAGGTGCTGGCGGAGGCGGTCCACGTCCGCGGCGAGGACGGTCACCTGGTCGGGCCGGAGCCCTCCCGCCTGGGCCGTCGCCATGGCGCCGGTGATCCCCTTCGAGGCGTCGTTGAGGGCGATGTCCACCACGCCGATGCGCTGCTCCAGCATCGTCTGGACCTCGGCATACGTCCGGTCGAACTCGTCGAGCACCTGGCGGCGCCGCTCGGCGTTGGCCGCGAGGGTCGCCCCCCCGCCGAGGGGCTCCCCCGTCGAGACGGCCCTCAGCACGGTGCCCTGCGCGGGGGCGGGTCGCGGGGGGGACGGGGGCGGGGACGCGGGAGGAGGAGCCGGGGCCCGCGTGGCCGCCGGGCCGGCGGCGTCGGGGGCCCGCATGCGCTGGAGGAGGGCGGAGAGGTTGGACCCGGTGCGGGGGGGAGCGGCGGCGGCGGGGGCCGGTGCGGCGGGCTTCGCCGCGGAGGTGTCCGCCTCCTTCGCCCGCTTGAGGAGGTCGGCGATCCGGATGGCCTGGGTCTGACCGGGGACGGCGCCGGTGCGCATCGGGGAGGCGCCGAGATCGACCTTGCGGGGCTCCTCGCGGAACGGCTGCCCGGTGGCCCCTCCGGGGCGCCCTCCGTGAGGGGCCGCGGCGCCGACCATCTCGGGCCGGATGCCCCAGCGGGCGCAGAACTCCTCGACCGCGACGTTCCCCTGGTGGGCCGCCGCCTCGGGGCCGAGGCCCTGGGACAGGCCCTGGAGGCGGGCCCGCTCCCGGACCTTCTCGATCTCCTGGCGGAGGGCGCTGTCGGCTTCGCCCATGGTGTCTCCCGGTGCGGTTCGGCGGAACAGGACGCCACATCACCGCGCAACCGGCATGCCGGGCGCGTGGACCGCGATTGTACCCGCACGCCCGTCTCCCGTGTCCCGAAGAGAGACATCGCGCCGCCCCGGAATGCGCTTCCCCGCCCCCCCGCACAGGGATACGCTCGGACCGACGAAGCCCCCTCCATGAGCGATCGCCCCCCGATTCCCGAGAGCGTCAGCGGCTGCACCGTCGAGTCGACCCTCCGGGATGGTCCCGCCACCGTGGTCTCCCGAGCCCGGGACGGCCTCGGCCTCCCCGTGGACCTGCACTTCTTCCACGCCGCCACCGTGCAGGAGCGCCTCGACAAGACCGTCTTCTTCGACCAGGTCCGCGCCACCGCCGCCATCCACAGCGACCGGCTCTGCGCCGTCGTCAACGCGGGGGAGAAGGGGGCGTGGTGGTTCGTCGCCACGAAGGGGTCCGACGGGGCCACCCTGGGCAGCCTCTTCGCCCGGGGCCATCTCGACGAGGAGAGGGCGCTGGGGATCTTCGCCGCCGTCGCCGAGGGGCTGGCGGCCCTCGAGGGGGCGGGCCTGCGCCACGGGAACCTCGATCCCTCCACCATCGCGCTGCCCGGCGCCGGGCAGGTCCTCCTCTCCCTCCGCCGGCTCGTGCCGCTGGAGCTCGCCGGGCGAGACCCCCGCTACCTCTCCCCGGAGGAGGCGCGCGGAGAGGACTGGGGCATGGCGTCGGACCTGTTCACCCTGGGACTCCTCCTCTTCGAGTCCCTCCACGGCCGGCCCGCCCTCGAGGGGGAGCCGGACGAGGTGCGCGTGCGGCTGGCGCGGGGCGTCGTCCCCCAGCCGGCGGCCCTCCTCCGGGGGGTCCTCCCCCACACCGTCGAACTGCTCGCGTCCCTGCTCTCCCCCGACCCCCGGCTCCGGCCCCCGAACGCGTCGGAGACGGCGCGGCGCCTGCGCTTCCTCCAGACGGCCTTCAACGCCACGGAGACCCTCGAGGGGACCTTCGAGGCGCCCATGGCGGCGATGCCCGTCGCCGCCCCTCCCCTCGCGGCCCCGCCGCCCCCGGCCCCGGCGGCCCCACCCCCATCGCCTTCCCCGCCGCCGCCCGCCCCCTCCCTGCGCTCCCGCCGCGCGTCGGCCCGGCTCGTGATCCCCCACCGGGGCGTGGAACTCATCCACGAGATCCTCGACCCGGTCACCTTCCTCGGCGTCACCGCCGAGGGCCGGATCGTGGCCCGGCCCGGGCCCTTCCCGGAGGCCGTGGCCCGCCTGGACTCGGGGATGACCGCCGACTTCCTCGTCCCCACCGGCGCCTCCCCCGTCCCCCTGGTGGGGGGGCAGCCGTTCCAGCGCCACGAGATGCGGTTCGGGGAGGTGATCCAGGTCGGCCGCGAGGAGATCCTGTACGAGAAGGCCGAGCGCCTCCTCCCCGAGGGGTCCGAGGGCACGGACCAGGAGCGGGCCCACCACCTGCGCCGCCGGCCTTCGAGGGCGCCGGTGTGGGTCGGGGTGCTCCTCTGCATCGGGGTCGGCGCCTGGGGCGGGATGAGGGTCGCCGCCGCCCGCAACTCCCGGCAGGGGGAGCTCGACTCCCTGCACCGCCGGCGCGCCGACGCGGAGGCCCTGTTCACGAAGGCCCCGCCCCTCCCGCCCGCCGTCCCGCCCGCCGAGCGGGCCGCGCGCGAGGAGACGGGGCTCCGGCTCCTCGATGCGGCCCGCGAGGACCTCGACGCGGAGCGGTACCGCCAGGGGCGCGAGAAGCTGGAGGCCCTCGTCCGCCAGTACCCCGACACCGGCGCGGCGCTCCTCGGGACCGAGGAGCTGAAGGGGATCCGCGGGGCGGGGACGCTGGCGGGGAGCGAGGACCTCCGCGCCGCCCAGGCGCGATCCGACGAGCTCGCCGCCGGGGGGAAGCTCGCCGAGGCCCGCGCGGTCCTCCTCCGGTTCGCGGAGGAGCATCCCGCCTCCTACGCGGGGGACCGGGCGATCCAGGGGGCGAACGCCCTGGCGAGGATCGCCGCGGACCGGGTGGACGACCTCGTGGCCCGGGCCCGCGCCTCGGCGGAGAGGAAGGAGTGGCAGGAGGCCCTGGAGTCCGCGGCCCGCGCCGTGGCGGAGGCCGCCCCGGGGGATTCCCTGGAGAAGGCGAAGGCGGAGCAGGCCCGGATCCGCTCCCTCATCCCGGGGACGCCCCCGTCGGAGACGGCCCCGGTCCCCGGGAAGCCGGGGAAGCCCCCCTCCCCGCCGGAGGCGCCGCCGGAGTCCCCGCCCGACCCCGCGAAGCCGGGGCCCCCGAAGAAGGCCGCCCCCACCCGCGACGACGAGGCCAACGAGCTCTTCCGCACCGGCCGGGACGCCCTCGAGGCGGGGCGCCTCGGCGAGGCGGAGCGGGCCTTCTACCGGATGCTCGCGGAGTTCAAGGACTCGAGGATGGTCCGGGACTACGGGGCGGAGGTCGAGACCCGCTGGCTCGACGCCGTGAAGCGCGGCCGCGGCCTTGCGGGCCTCTTCCACGGGAACCTGCAGGTCCGCGGGAACCGCGCCACCCTGACCTACGCCTTCGAGGATCCCGCCGAACTCAAGGACTGGGAGACCCTGGCCACGTTCGCGGTGCCGCAGAAGGGGACCTTCCGGCCCGAGGGCGGGGAGCTGGCCGCCGAGGGGGCCGCATCCCTCATGATGCGGGCCGCCTTCAAGCCCGACGCCGTCACGATGTCCTTCCGCATCCGCCCGGGAATCCCGGCCCAGGACATGGGCGCGATGATGGCGGAGCCGAAGGACATCGCGAACAACCTCCTGTTCATGATCGGCAACGAGTTCTTCAAGCTCGGCAAGGGGGCCAACGCCTACCCGGTCCCGGGGAACGTGATCTTCGTCTTCGGCAAGGGGATGTGGCGGGACACCGACCCCGGGATGGTCGGCTTCGTGAAGACGGCCACGTCGGAGGAGCCGAAGGTCCCCCCCCGCAGGTGGACGGAGATCGAGGTGTCGAAGGAGAAGGACAAGGCGAAGTTCGTCATCGAGGGGCGCCCGCTGTCCGGGCGCGCGATCGGGGACAACAAGTACGAGCTCACCGGGGTGCGGCCCGCCCTCTTCGTGCTCCTGAGCGAGGCCCGCTTCGACGACGTCACCGTCGAGGGGGAGCTCGACCCGGAGTGGGTGAGGACGGAGCGCGCGCGGCTGTTCCCGCCGATCCGCTAGTCACACCCCGCCGGTTGATCCCCGTCAGTTCCGGGCCCCTCCCCCCGTTGACCCCGGGTTGCAGGTCCGTAGGATGCGCACGGGGAAAGCGCGTGGAAGGTCGCGGGGAGCCGCCTGCCCGCCGGACCGCGCGGAGCGCCGTGGAACCACCGACCGGCGTCGAATTCCCCCTGCCCCGCGCACCATCGGATCGGGATGTCGCGGAATCCGGATCCCGGAGGCAGGCCCATGCGCAGGTCCCTCATCCTCCTCACCGTCGCCGTCCTCGCGGCCCTCGCGGGCCGCGGCGAGGCGGCCCCGACCCACGCCTCGCCCCTGAACAGCGGCGACCGGGCGGCCGGGACGATCGACTCCGCCTCCGACCGGGATCTCTTCCGGATCGAGATTCCCGACGGGGCGCGGATCGAGGCCGTCGTGAAGGCCGCCCCCCGGTCCGCGCTCCTCCCCGAACTCGGCCTCCTGGATCCGTCCGGTGCCCCGGTGGACCTGAAGAGGTACCTGGCCGGCCTGACCACCTCCACCTGCACGATCCCCGTCTACGGGATCCACGAGACCGGCGCCTGGACCCTGGTCGTCTCGGGCTACGGCGGCACCACGGGCGCCTACCGGATCACGGCCCGGATCCTGACGGATCCGAGGGTGAAGGCCACGGTCACCCTCCCCGCCGGCGCCACGGTCCAGCAGCACTTCACGGCGACGAGCGGGGCGCGCGTGGACTACAGCATCGTGGAGACGGGGGGCCCGGGCCTCGGGAGCGCGGGCCTCTGCTGCCCCGCCGACAACCACATCCCGGGCACCGACGCCGTCCGCTCCGGCGACCGGCTGTCGGCCCGGAGGATCCTCCTCGCCCAGGGCGGCGGCCAGTACGGCCTGCAGATGACCAACTCCACCCTCGGTCCGACGACGGTGGAGATCTCGCTCAAGGTCCGGCTGCCCAGGGTCAAGACGAGGAAGCTCTCCCTCGGCGAGGAGCCGCGCCCCTCCGCGCTCTCCCCGTCCACGGGGCGCAACGGCACCCCCTTCGTCCTGACCGGCACGGGATTCCGGGCGGGCGCCCGCGTCGTCTTCTGCGACTCCGACGAGGCCGAGGCCGTCCAGTGGATCTCCGCGACCGAGATCCGCGGCATCGCCCCGGACTGCCGGGCCGCCCGCGAAGGCGAGCCGGCCCTCGTGTCGGTCCTCAACCCCGACGGGCAGTTCGGCTCCGTCGCGGTCCGCTTCGCCTTCGTCGGCGTCCCCGCCCCCTCCGGGTTCTTCCCGAAGCTCAGCCGGCTCGAGGGCGGCGTCACCGTCGACGTCGCCGGCACCCGCTTCCGCGAGGGGTACACGGTCGAGGTGAACGGGGTGTCCGCCCCCACGGTGACCCTCGTCTCCCCGACCCACCTCTCCTTCACCACCCCGGCGAACCCCGCGGGGAACTACGGCGTCGTGGTCCGCGACGAGTTCGGCCGCGCCGCCCCCCCGATCCCCGGGCTGTGGTACTCCGACACCCCCGACGTCGCCTCCGCCGACCCCACCGAGATGAGCTCCCTCGGGGGCGTGACGGTGAACCTCGCCGGGACCGGCCTCGTGGACGGCGTGCGGGTGTTCGTCGGCGGCAACGAGGGGATGATCACGGCCCACGAGCCGCCGGAGTCGCTCTCCTTCCTCTGCCCCGCCGCCGCGGCGGGCCCGGTCGAGCTGGAGGTCCGCGACCCCCTCGGCCGCTCCTTCCGCGGGAACCTCCTCA